>NZ_JAKRNN010000009.1:0-162674 GCF_022346785.1 Pantoea sp. ACRSC | reverse complement strand
GGCAGCGTCACCGGACCGGTCACCAGCGTCACGCTGGCGCCGCGGCTGGCGGCAGCGGCGGCGATAGCGAAGCCCATTTTGCCGGAGCTGTGGTTGCTGATATAGCGCACCGGGTCGAGCGCTTCGCGCGTCGGACCGGCGGTGATCATAATATTGAGATGTTGCAGATCGTTGACGGGCGACGCCCACTGCGCCGCATGGTCGACAATCGCCAGCGGATCGAGCATGCGGCCGGGGCCGACGTCGCCGCACGCCTGGCTGCCGCTGTCCGGCCCCCAAATCAGCAGGCCGCGCGCCGCAAGCTGCTGCAAATTATGCTGCGTGACGGCGGCGCGATACATCTGCTGGTTCATCGCCGGCACTACGGCGACGGGCGCGGCGGTAGCAAGGCAGGCGGTGGTCACCAGATCGTTGGCCATACCGGCGTTCAGGCGGGCAATAAGGTCGGCTGACGCCGGCGCCAGCACCACCAGATCCGCCCATTTCGCCAGTTCGATATGGCCCATCGCCGCTTCGGCGGCGGGATCGAGCAGGTCTTCGAATACCGGATGGCCGGAAACAGCCTGCAGGCTGAGCGGCGTAATAAAGGCTTTGGCGGCGGGGGTCATCATAACGCGCACCTCGGCGCCGCGATCGCGCAGGCGACGCACCAGTTCGGGCGCTTTATAGGCCGCGATACCGCCGCTCACGCCAAGCAGAATTTTTTTTCCGGCTAATCCCATCATGCTGTAGGCCTCATTTCGCTGGATGCCGCGTCAGGCGCGGCTGGGTGGCAGGACTCTATCATAAAACCGGCCCCGCACCTTTTCACCTCCTGCGTTTGCGAGCCGCCTCGTAAATCCGGCAGAAGTTACTGGTTAAGTATACAGTATTTGACCATGATGTCGTCAACGGCAGGAGGCATTTATGGAGAGTATGGCACCACGGGAGAAATTGCGGCAGATGGGCGCCGAGGCGCTAAGTGACGTCGAGCTGCTGGCGATCTTTCTGCGCACCGGTACGGTCGGCGCGAACGTCATGGCGCTGGCGCAGCAGCTGCTGCAGCGGTTCGGCTCGCTTTATCACATTATGACCGCGACGCCGGCGGAGTTCGACACGATAAAAGGGGTTGGCGATGCCAAGCTGGCGCAGCTGCACGCCATTGCTGAACTGGCGCGGCGCTTTTTTGCCAGCCAGATGGCGCAGGAGGACGTTATGGCGAACCCGCAGGTAACGCGACACTATCTGCAGAGCGTGCTGGCGCATCAGGAGCGGGAGATCTTTATGGCGCTGTTTCTGGATAATCAGCACCGCGTGTTACAGGCGCAGAAGATATTTATGGGCTCTATCAACAGCGTCGAGGTGCATCCGCGCGAAATCGTGCGTGAGGCGCTGAAGCTTAACGCGGCGGCAGTTATTCTCGCGCATAATCATCCCTCCGGTATGGCGGAGCCGAGCCGCGCCGACCGCAACATTACGCATAAAATCAGCGCGGCCTGTACCCTGCTCAATATACGTCTGCTCGATCATCTGGTGATCGGTCACGGCGAATATGTCTCTTTTGCAGAGCGCGGCTGGCTGTGAAAAGCCAGACCCGGCAGGTGCGGATGGCGGGTTTTTGCACGATCTTCAGGGATCTTTATCTGTTCGGGACTTGAGCACTTGCGCTGAGCGGCGTATACTACGCCACCTTTGAGAATCTCGGGTTTGGCGTTTGGGCCAGCTTAGCGGGTTCACATGGAACTCGCCTGGCGGGCTATGAGCCTGACGAGGCGGCCAAGACCTAGTTTTTAAAGCTCGAGCTGATTTGATTTTTGGAGAATAGACATGTCACGAGTCTGCCAGGTAACTGGAAAGCGTCCGGTGACCGGTAACAACCGTTCCCACGCAATGAACGCGACGAAACGCCGTTTCCTTCCGAACCTGCACTCACACCGTTTTTGGGTTGAGAGCGAGAAGCGCTTCGTTACTCTGCGTGTATCTGCTAAAGGTATGCGTGTTATTGATAAAAAGGGCATCGATACGGTTCTGGCCGAAATCCGCGCCCGTGGTGAGAAGTACTAAGGAACTGAATCATGGCTAAAGGTATTCGTGAGAAGATCAAGCTGGTTTCCTCTGCTGGTACAGGTCACTTCTATACCACCACGAAGAACAAACGTACTAAACCTGAGAAGCTGGAACTGAAAAAGTTCGATCCGGTTGTACGTCAGCACGTGATCTACAAAGAAGCCAAAATTAAGTAATTTTGGTGTTCTGTGAAAAACCCGGCTTCGGCCGGGTTTTTTGTTTTTGCCGCTTTTTGAGGAGAGTACATGCCGGAATTACCCGAGGTCGAAACCAGCCGACGCGGCATAGAACCGCATCTGGTGGGCGAAAAAATTTTACATGCGGTGGTGCGCAATAGCCGCCTGCGCTGGCCGGTGTCGCAGGAGATCCATGCGCTCAGCGACCAGCCGGTGCTGAGCGTGCAGCGCCGCGCCAAATATCTGCTGCTGGAGCTGCCGCACGGCTGGATAATTATCCACCTCGGCATGTCCGGCAGCCTGCGCGTGCTGCCGGAAGAGCAGCCCGCCGCGAAGCATGACCATGTCGATTTAGTGATGAGCAACGGCAAAGTGCTGCGCTACACCGACCCGCGCCGCTTTGGCGCCTGGCTATGGAGCACCGATCCCGAAGGCAGCAACGTGCTGGCGCATCTGGGGCCAGAGCCGCTCGGTGACGCTTTTAGCGGCGACTATCTCTATGAGAAGTCGCGCGGCAAGCGCACGGCGGTGAAGCAGTGGCTAATGGACAACAAGGTGGTGGTGGGCGTCGGTAATATCTACGCCAGCGAATCGCTGTTCACTGCCGGGATCCTGCCCGATCGTCCGGCAATGAGCCTGAGCAATGAAGAGGCGCAGCGTCTGGCCGCGACGATTAAAGCGGTGCTGCTGCGGTCGATAGAGCAGGGCGGTACCACGCTGCGCGACTTTTTACAGAGCGACGGCAAGCCGGGCTATTTCGCGCAGGAGCTACAGGTTTACGGCCGCGCCGGCGAACCTTGTCGCGCCTGCGGCACGCCGATCGTCAGCGGCAAGCACGGGCAGCGCAGCACCTACTGGTGCCCCAACTGCCAGCATTAATCAGGCCAGCTTCGCCTGCAGCGCCTGCAGCACGTGCGGCGGCAGAAAGGCGCTGACATCGCCGCCGTGACGCGCCACCTCTTTGACCAGCGAAGAAGAGATAAAGGAGAAGCCTTCAGTCGGCATCAGGAACACGCTCTCCAGCGTTGGCAGCAGATGGCGGTTCATCTGGGCGAGCTGCATCTCATACTCGAAGTCGGAAACCGCACGCAGGCCGCGTACCAGTACGTTGGCCTGCTGCGCCCGGGCGAAGTTCGCCATTAAATCGCTAAACCCCACCACCTCAACGTTCGGCAGATGCGCCACCATCTTTTGCGCCAGCCCGACGCGCTCATCCAGCGTAAACATCGGTTTTTTGCTCGGGCTGGCGGCGACCGCCAGCACCACCCGATCGAACATCCGCGCGGCGCGCGTCACGATATCAAGATGGCCAAGGGTCACGGGATCGAAGGTGCCGGGATAAATCGCTTTTGTGCTCATAGGCGGCCTTTGTCTGCGGCATGATTCAGCGCCCACAGCGCGGAATATTTGTTGAAGGTGTACTGCGCGTTGACCACGGCCAGAATCCAGCCCTGTTTGCCGTCGAGGAAGCCCGCGCGCAGCAGAAGCGTTTTCAGAAAGGCGCCCAGCGTATGGGAAAAGAGCGAAAAGAGGCCGCAGCGCTTGCCGCGCTGATGACGCTCCTGCGCCCAGGCGGCGGCGTAGGCCAGCTGCTTCTGCTGGAATACGATCAGATCGCGGCAGGTCAGATGCTGCAGATCGCCCTGCAGCCGCACCACTGGCGCGCCCTGCGTTTCCAGCGACTCGTGCACCAGGTTGTCGTTATAGCTCAGCGCGCGCGGATAGAGGCGCATAACGCGATCGGGATACCAGCCGCTGTGGCGCATAAAGCGCCCGAGAAAGAGGTTGCTGCGGTTCAGGCTGTAGACGGTCGCGGTGGGCGGCTGCGACAGAACCGCCTCAATGCTGGCACGCAGCGTCGGCGTCACGCGCTCGTCGGCATCGATCATCAAAATCATTTCGCCGCTGGCGTAGCGCTGGGCGCGCTGGCGCTGTTTGCCGAAACCGGCCCACGCCTCGGCGTGATAGACCTTAGCGCCAGCCTGGCGGGCGATCTCAGCGGTCTCGTCGCTGCTGCCGGAATCCAGCAGGATAATCTCGTCCGCCCAGTTGACCGAGGCGAGACAGTCAGGCAGCAGCGCCGCTTCATTTTTGGCGATCATCACCACAGAAAGGCGTTGGCGAGCGGTCATCAGTGGGCCCGTGGCGGTAAATGGGGTTCAAGCAGCTGCAGCAGACGCTGCAGCGCACCCTGATTCTGGTGCAGCACCTCGACCGCGTGACGGCCGTAATAAAGACGGTAATCCTCATCCTGAAGCAAATTGGTCACCTCTTTCTCCAGCGATATCACGTCGGTCACGGTAATCAGGCCCTGCGCCTGTTGCAGCCTGGCGCAGATATCCTTGAAGTTCCAGATATGCGGGCCCATCAGCACCGGAATGGCGTGCGCGGCCGGCTCCAGCGGATTGTGTCCGCCGCGCTCAACCAGGCTGCCGCCGACGAAGGCGAGGTCGGCAATGCCATACAGCAGCATCAGCTCGCCCATGGTGTCGCCGATCACTACCTGCGTTGAGCCAGAGGGAATTTCGCCGCTGCTGCGCAGGATAAAGCTGAAGTTGCGTTTTTGCGTCAGGTTGCGCGCGTCGTTAAAGCGCTCCGGATGACGGGGCACCAGAATCAGCAGCAGATCGGGAAAGGTTTGCAGCAGGCGGCGATGCGCATCCAGCACAATCGCCTCTTCCCCTTCATGGGTGCTGGTGGCGATCCAGACTGGACGGCGCGGTGCCCACTGTCGACGCAGCGTCACCGCTCTGGCGGCCAGTTCGGGCGTGACGGAAATATCGAATTTCAGGCTGCCGGTCACCGCCAGCTGCGAGCGTTTCAGGCCCAGCGCCAGAAAGCGGTCGGCATCTTCCGCATTTTGCGCGGTGATCAGGGTAATGCGCTGCAGCAGGTCGCGCATAAAGCCGCCCAGCTTGCGATAGCCCTTAGCGGAACGCTCCGACAGGCGCGCATTGGCGATCACCAGCGGGATCTGACGCTGATGCAGGATGCGGATAATGTTAGGCCACAGCTCGGTTTCCATGATAATCACCAGGCGTGGATTGACGGTATCGAGGAAACGGTTGATGGCACCAGGCAGATCGTAGGGCAGATAAACGTGATGAACATCTTTACCGAATGCCGACTGCGCCCGCTCCGAGCCGGTCGGCGTCATGGTGGTGACGGTAATCGGCAAGGTCGGATAGCGGTGACGCAGCGCGCGCACCAGGGGGATCGCCGCCAGGGTTTCGCCGACGGAGACCGAATGCAGCACGATGCCGTCCGGCTCCACCTTCCCCGTACAGTAGCCGTAGCGCTCAGCCCAGCGTTTACGGTACGCCGGCGCTTTACGGCCGCGCAGCCAGAGGCGCAGCCAGATGAGCGGCTGAATGAGGTAGAGCAGAACGGTATAGAGGGTTGTCATAGTTATCTTTTCGACAGCCTGGCAGAAAAAATTTCACATAAATCAATCTATGTTACCAGAAAGCCCAGATACGCTCACCACTTTGTCAGCGACGCAGCAGGACCTGCTGATAAAGGGAAGTCAGCGAATGCGCCAGACGCTGAGGACCGTAAGGCTCGATTCTGCGCCTTGCAGCTTCCCCTAAACGCGAGTCAGCCGAAAGCGCCGGTATCGCCATAATCGCCTCATTCAACGCCTTGATATCTAACGCATCGCATACGAAGCCTTCCTGACCAGCGGTAATAAATTCCGCGCCGCCGCAGCCGGTGCTGGTGATCACCGGCAGGCCGCAGGCCATCGCCTCCAGTACCACATTAGGAAAGGGATCGTAGAGCGTTGGCAGCAGCAGCCCGTCGGCGGCGTGGTAAAAGGGCTGCACATCCTGCTGCACCCCGACGAACCGCAGCCGATCCAGACAGTTCAGCTGGTTGGCGAGCTGCTGATAGCGAGACAGCTGCTTGTCCTGGCCAACCACAATCAGATAGCGGTCGCTGTTCGCCAGCGCCTCGATCGCCGCCTTTAACCCTTTGCGCTCAAAGCCGGAACCAACGTAGATAAGTACCGTGGCGCTCTCCGGCAGCTGCAGCTGTTGACGCGTCGCATGGCGGCTCGCCTCGCTGGCGGGCTGGAAGCGCTGAGCGTCAATGGCGTTATGAATAACGTGGATTTTCTCTGCGCTGAGCGAAAAGCAGCGCAGAATGTCGCGTTTAACCATCTCCGAGTTGCAGATCACCGCCTTCAGAGAGGCGGCGTTGAACATTTCCGCTTCTGCACGCAGCACGTAGCGATGATAGGGGCTGAGCGCGGCGCTCAGGCGCTGCCACGGCGAGACGATGCGCGCCCGCTGCTCCAGCCAGACGCGATGCACGCCATCACCGGCGCGAAAAATATCGCAGCCTGCGATGCGCTCGTGGCTCTGAACGATATCGAAGCGCTCTTTTTCCCAGCAGGCGCGCGCCGCGCGCGCAAACCCGCGTTCGCGCGAGATCCGCCCCAGCTTAGGCGGATTGCAGATGTGCAGATGCCAGTCGGGATTCGGCGTGCCCTGCCAGCTACGCGTGATGATATTGAGATCCAGCTGCTCGCTGCCGAGCGCTTCCAGCGCACGCGAGATAAAGCGTTCGGCGCCGCCGTCAGGACGATATTTCTGGCGGACGATCGCCAGGCGTAATTTAGTCATGGAGGAAATTCCTTGCGGCCTCGACCACATCATCCACCGGAATGGCGCTGAGATAGCGCTCGCGGGTGTTGGTATCGATGGAGTCGGGATTGGGCAGCAGGCCGTAATCGCCAGCCCAGATAACGCGATTGTTTTCGCCCCACGGCCGCCAGAACTGAAGCTTGGTCGGCCCGAACAGCGCGATGCAGGGGGTGTCGAGCGCGGCGGCCATATGCATAGGCGCGGAGTCTACGCCGATAAAGAGCCGGGCGCGATCGATCAGCGCCGCCAGCTGCGGCAGCGTAAGCTGGCCCGCCAGCGACACCAGATGCGGCGTGGTACAGAGCGACTGGATGCGCGCGATCATCGCCATCTCATGCTTGTCGGGTGCGGCGGTTAGCACCACTTTACGGTTCGCCTGCGCCAGCTGGTCGATGGTTGCAGCCACCTTCTCCTCTTCCCAGCACTTAAAATTCCAGCGCGAGGTTGGCTGAAAGACGATAAACGCGGCGTCGACGCGCTGTTCAGCCAGCAGTGCATCGACTTTTTGTCCGTCGACGGCGCTGTAGTGCATCGAGGCGCGCGCCCCCTGCGGTGAAATGCCGAGCGGCGTCAGCGCCGACATATTCTGCTCCACCGTATGCAGCTGATTATGGTTGCTGGTCGGCACCAGACGGTTGTGGCAGAGCCGCCAGAAGGCGTTGTTGCGCTTATTGAATGCGAAGCCAATACGCAGCGGCGCGCGGCTGACCAGGGTGATCAGCGCGCTGCGCCACTGGTCGGCGAGATTGATGACGATGTCGTAATGAGCGGCGCGCACGGCGGCGAGCAGGTCGCGCTCGTGGCGCAGTTTGCGCCAGCTTCCTTCCTGCTTCCACTTGCGATCGATAACGTGCAGCTGGCGAATGGCCGGATGCGCCTCCAGCATTGGCCGCGTCTCTTTATAGAGCAGCACGTCGATATTAGCCTGGGGATAGCGCTGGCGCAGCGCGTTGATAACCGGCGTGGTAAGCAGCATATCGCCGTGGTGGCGCAGCTTAATCAGCAAAATATTGTGTGGGGTAACGTCTGCGTGAGTCGGGTTTGCCATACACAAATGCTCTTAATTTTCAGTGAGGCGATTGTAGGGCAAACCCTGCAGCGGTGAAACCTGCGGCGGCGGTTATTTGTCGCGCCAGCGCCAGAGGCGACTCAGCCACAGCAGCAGCTGATACCATTGCTTGAGGCCGCGCGCGTTGCGCAGCATACGCAGGTGCGTTTTGCTGGTGAAGATATCCTCGATAATCGCCTGCTTTGCGTCTGGATCGGGTTCGCGGCGCACGCAGTGGCAGACGCTCAGCGCTTCGTGAGTGATTTGCGCATGAAAAGCGGGGTAAATCGTCACGCTCTCTCTATAGCGCGCGTTGATCTCCTCCAGCATGCGGGCGATCTTCAGATAGTGACGTTGATACTCTACGTTGCGCTGGCCGGTGCGTTTGCGGTTGCTGATCGAGGCGTCGTGCAGGTAATAACGATAGAGCACCTGCTCGGTATAGCGGACGCGCCGCGCGTTGAGCATAAACTCGGTGGTCCAGGGAATATCCTGATGATGCAGACCCGGTTCGAACCAGAGTTGCTTCTGCTCGATCAGCGCCCGACGGTAGATGCCCAGCCAGACCACATGCAGGTAACGCCGCGTTTTCAGCGCGGTGTTAAGCCAGGCCGCACCGTCCAGCACCGACGTGCTGCGCAGGCGATCCAGCGGGATCATCGGTCTGGTGCGCTGGTCGCGCTGAAAATACCATTCGGCGTTGCACTGCGCGGCGTCGAGATCGTCCTGCTCCGCCATCTCTACCAGCGTCTTGTACATCTCCGGTCGCATGGTGTCGTCTGAGTCAGGAAAGGTGACATATTTGCCGCGCGCCACGCGCAGTCCGGCATTGCGCGCGCGCGATACGCCGCCGTTTTCCTGGTGAATCACCCGGATATGGGGATACTGCGCCGCCCAGGCGTCGGCGCGCGCGCCAGAATCGTCGGTAGAGCCATCGTCGACGATAATGATTTCCAGCGAGGTCAGGGTCTGCGCCAGCAGCGACTGCATAAAGGCATCGAACATCTCGCCCGCGTTGTACATGGGAGAGATGATGCTGAGCAAAGGAGAAGAATCAGGCTGTCCTGTCATATTGTCCGTTTGTTTTTCCGTCGCGCCAGCTGCTTGTCCAGCCTGGCGGAAATAAAATCGTGAATATCGTTAAGCTTGCGCGCGTCCAGCCTGTAGAGCTGTTCCGCCGGATGATGGAACTGATAGAGCGCTTCAAAGACAAACGAGGAGGGCGCGATATGATCTGGACCAATCAACAGCACGTCGCCAAGCGGGCGTTGCTCTTCAACGCTGCACGGCCCATATATCAAAATAACCGGCACCTGCTGCGCGTCGGCGATATAGACATTTCCCGAGTCCGAGGCGACATAAAAGTCCATTTCGGCAATGGCGGCCGGCAGGCTTTCCAGCGGGAGCTTACCGATAAGATTAACAATATTCTTGCGCTCGCCGGTTACCTTGAAGAGCTCCTGCAGGCGGGTCTGCTCATTCGGGGCGCCAAAAGCGTAAAAGGTGCAGGGTAAATCGTCCAGACTATCGAACAGCGTTTTCCAGATAGTGGGAGGAATGGTTTTAGCCTGGTTGCCTGCGGTGATGCTAAACCCGATCTTTGCGCCCTGACCGGAAAAAATCTCCTCCGGCAGCGTGTCCGGCTGCCAGAGCGGGCGGGTTGCGTGCGTAGGATAGCTCTCTTTGGTAAAAGAGCGATCGGCCAGCTTTAAGTAGTTCTCTACCGTTAGCGTGTTTTTTTCGTGGCTGACCACGCCGCTGGCGGTCAGGTAAAAAATGTCCTGATAGGCTTTACGCTTATAGGTGGTTAAAAATTGCTTATTGCTGGCGTTGCAGCAGGCGGCGACAAATAAGTTCAGGTTGTTGGGATGCAGCAGATAGATATTGTCGTAACGGTTAAGAAGCTGCCACACCAGCCGAAACTTCTTCATCAGGCTGCTTTTGTAATCTTCGATATACCAGAGGGTTTCCAGCGTATCGTCGCGCTCCGCCAGCGGCGCAACGCTGCGGCTGAGCAGCGCATCGCTTTTTTGCAGATGCGCCAGCAGCGGCGTGATATTCACGAAATCGCCGATTTTCGCTGTCTGAATCACCAGGTTTTTGCCCGTGCGGGGATGCAGCAGCTTCATCACCCATTTCACCGGCAGAAACAGCAGAAAAAGTAGTACGTAATTCAAAATATTTTCCCTTTAACCGGTCACGCCGAAAGGGAGACCTTTTAGCTCGTAAGCTGCGGAGCGGCAGATAATTCCGTGTGCGACCGCTGCGCAAGCTGTAAATACTGCTCGCAAATAACCGAGAGACTATAAATGCTCAGGTCGAGATGATGCAACTCGGGCGGGTTATGATAAATCTCACGCATTTTCTCCGCCAGAGAGGCGGCGTTCATCTCTGCGAGTCCACGCGCCAAATCGTGCGTCAGGATGGTTGCCGGTCCGCCGGGGCAGCGCGTGCTGACCACCGGCGTCTGGCAGATTAAGGCTTCGACCAGCACGTTGCCGAAGCCTTCGCTGTCGGAGCTAACGACCAGCAGCCGGGCATGACGTATCCAGGGATAGGGATTCGCCTGAAACCCCTGAAAGACGACGCGCTCTGCAATACCCAGGCTATCCGCCTGGCGACGCAGCTGCGCTGCGCGCTCAGGGCTGCCCTGGCCAAGCAGCACCAGCGGAGCCTGAATACCGCTTTGCGCATAGGCCGCCAGCAGCCTGTCGTGGCGTTTAGTTTCGTGGAAGCGGCCAACATGAAGAATAAAATCGGTACCGGCCAGCGGGCAGGGTTTAGCCGCCAGCTGCTTAATTTGTTCGAAATCGAACGGATTCGCGATCACCTGGGTGCGGCTCGGCCGCACGCCGACGTTTTCAGTCAGGTCTTCCAGCACGTAGGGCGAGACGGCAATCAGCTGGCGATTCTGGTAGACGTGGCGAATTTTCAGGCGCTTCAGCCACAAAGAGAAGCCTGATTTACGCGCCAGATAGGATGCTGAAAAGACGCCGTGCAGGCAATACCAGGTTTTCTGCGGATCCAGCACGCGCGAATGTTTGACGATGCGATCGGTTTTATGGAGATGCGAAAGCACCAGGTCAAAGTCGCCCTCTGCGCTTTGCGTCTGGCTAAGCGCCTGGTCGAGCAGGCGCGCGCGGCGATGGGTTTCGGTGAGTTTACGCCAGGGACTTTTACAGCGATCTTTAATCACACGGTAATCGACGCCTTCAGGTATCGGGTAATCGCATACGCTACGCAAAGAGAAGAGCGAGACGCGATGACCCAGCGCCACCAGCCCTTCCGCCAGCGTCAGCACGACTTTCTCCGCGCCTCCGCCAGGTAAGCCATCAATGATCATCAGTATGCGTTTCGACAAAATACCTACCTCAACATGCCAGCCCTTAGCGCCTGAAGCGCAAGGCTGTCTCAACCTGGCGGCAAAAAGTGTGTAAACACTAATCTCGTTATCGGCTCAATTTTAAGGGAGTCGCTACAGAAAATCCTAACCTTGTTTTTCATAACCTTAACTTAACAAAGCGTAAGAAATTACGGCCTGAATAAGTTTAGCTTAACCAAAGATGCTCTGCTTTCGGAGAAACAAAGAGAGCTGCGGTTAAAATTTTTGCGACTTATGCTCAGCCTGCGTAACATAACGCTTTATAGCGACCCTTCGTACTACGGATAAGTCATGGAAAAACCAGCATTTTTAATTACGCTTGATACTGAAGGCGATAACCTGTGGCGCAACCGTAGCGGCCAGGTCACAACGCATAACGTTCGTTTTCTGCCGCGTTTTCAGGCGCTGTGCGAAAAATATGGTTTTAAACCCACCTGGCTGACCAATTACGAGATGGCAAGCGATCCCGCCTATGTCGATTTTGCCCGCGATCTGCTGGCGCGCGGACAAGGCGAAGTGGGCATGCACCTGCACGCCTGGCACAGTCCGCCCGCGCACGCACTGACCGACGATGACTGGCGCTATCAGCCCTACCTGATTGAATATCCCGAGCAGATCCTGCGTGACAAAGTCGCCTTTATGACCGATCTGCTGGAGACAACGTTTCAGACTAAAATGCGCAGCCATCGCGCAGGACGCTGGGCGTTCAACGAAATCTATGCGCAGGCGCTGGTGGATAACGGCTATCTGGTGGACTGTTCCGTTACGCCGCGCGTTGACTGGCGCGGCTCCGCCGGCGCGCCACAGGGAAAGGGCGGCACGGATTACAGCCGTTTTCCCGACCGCGCCTATTTTCTCGATCTCAACGATATCTCGCAGCCTGGCCAGTCTGGCCTGCTGGAAGTGCCCATGAGCATTCAGTATCGGCATGGCCCTTTCGCCAGCCAGCTGAAAAAAAGCTGGGACAGGCTGCGAGGCAAACGGCGAGGCCCCTCGGTAAACTGGCTCAGGCCCGTCGGCGGCAACCTGGCACAGATGAAGCGGGTGGCCGAGCAGAGCCTGGGTCAGGGCGCTGACTATGTGGAGTTTATGCTGCACTCCTCCGAGTTTATGCCCGACGGTAGCCCGACCTTTAAAAATGAAGCGGATATTGAACGCTTATATGACGATCTGGAGCAGCTGTTTAGCTGGTTGCAAAGCCGCACGCAAGGCATGACGCTGACCGAGTTCGCCCTGCAGAAAAAGCAGCAGCTACTCCCGGCGGTATAGGGCCGCAGCGGGCTTTTTTTTGCCGATGCGGCGCAGCGAAGAGAAAAAGGTATCCAGGCCAGGATAGCGCATCTGCCAGTACTTCTTCGGCTTGCAGTAGCCTCGGCACAGCGCGGCGGCGGCCTTTAGCGCTTTCCTGGTATCGGCGGAGTAGTAGTAATAGCCATAGAGCGCCTTTGACATGCTTTTTACTTCGCTAAAACAGTTCAGCATCATGCCCGTCGCCAGCTTCTGGAAATCGGGCTCATCGCGTCTCGCTTCAGCCAGGGCGCTTATTTTTTCCAGCGCGAAAAGCATATCGTGAATATCGCTCGGGCGAACATTGCGCGTAATACCGCGACGGTTGTCGCGGTAGTAATAAAGCGTGTTGTCCAGATGGCAAATTCGCTGCGTTTTGAAGTACTGGAAGGGGGTAAAAATAACATCCTCATAGCGACGACCATCTTCAAAACGCTCATCTGCTACCAGGGTATGACGGTAGATGCGATTCCACAAGTGCCACATCGCACGTTGAAACAGCGGCTGCAAACAGGCAAGGCCCTGAGCAGAAAAATCATAGGCCGTTCGCTGCGCCGTTTCGCTCGTTGGTGCGACAGGCGGCGTTTCGTCAAAGCGCGCATAGTTGAAATCAATCAGATCGTCGCGGCCAGCGAGCAGCACCGGCTTAATGACCGCATAGTAGTTGCTGCTGACCAGGTCGTCGCCGTCCAGGAAGGTCACAAACTCGCCGCGAGCCTCCCGCAGCCCGACATTGCGCGTTGTCGCAATGCCCTGATTTTCCTGGCGAATAAAAGTGATATGGCAATGAGCGTAGCGCGCCAGCAGCGCCGTAACCTGCTGCGTTGAGCCATCGGTCGAACCATCGTCGATAATAACGATCTGCATATCGTCATCAGCCTGGCTCAGCAGCGAGGTCAGGCAGGCTGTAATAAACGCCTCGTCATTGTGAAAAGGAATAATGACGCTTAGCAGGAAGCGCTGTTCTGCCATTATCGCCGCGCCTCAGAGAGAGAGGGTTGTCTCACGATCGCCACGCTGAAGATAATCGCCAGACAATAAAGCAGCGTTCCTTCGGTACTAAAGAAAATCACGTCGCTCAGGCCATAAATGATGAGCGAGAGCCCCACAGAGAGTAAGGCCGGGTTGCGCAGCGGCCTGAACGCGCTGTAAATCAGGCTCAGGTAAAGACCGATAAGAGAAACAATGCCGAACAGACCTTTGATTGAAAAGTTTTCCAGCACTTCATTATGCATGTGCACGGTGAGATAAATCTCCGCGCCATACAGGCTGGGGTTCTGCCTGATAAGGGCCTTTGCTTTCTCGCCCCGCTCTTCAGCCGATTGCCCTGCCAGAGCGCTGGCGCCCGTTTTCATGGCGACGGTCTGCATACTGAGACGGGAGATAATCGAGTTCTCTCCCTGCGTCTCATGCATCATCGCAATATTATCTTTGAGATCCTGAATGCGCGCCTGAATTTTGCTCTGAAACACCAGCGCGCTAATCACCAGCAGTAGAGGCAGGGCGGAAAAAAGAATAATTTTATGCTTACGCTGGATCGCATCTTTAGTAAACAGCACCTGGATCAGCACCAGAATGGGATAAGCCAGCATGGCCGCGCGCGTCCCGGTCAGAATGATGGTGGTATAGGTCACCATAAACAGCAGGGCAAACAGCCAGATTTTATGCCGCGTTCTGAACAGCAGCGCTGATTTAATAAAAACCAGATTAACCGCTGTAAGAATATAGGCGGCGATGGTGGCGCGATCGTAATTCAGCTCTACCCGACCGATATTAAGATGGATACCCTGATACAGGGCATAGGCGTTTACCGCCAGGCCTGTGACAACGGCGACAATCAGCGCGGTTCGCTGGCGGATGCGCTGGTCGTTCAGCGTCACCAGCAGCAGGAATGACGCAGCGATTTGCAGCCTGCCGGTTGACTGATACTGGCGGTACAGCGTGATGTAATCGCCGGGCTGCTTATAGATCGTCGTCCAGATAATGCTGACCAGCCCCACCAGGAAAAGGGCGGCAGGCAATACCAGATGCTTTTTCTCTTGCAGGTAATACCGGGCGTAAATAATAAAACCCGCCAGCGACAGATAGCTGGTGAGGTAAAAGACATTTCTGCCAAATGAACCGCCGAAGGGCGCGGTTAAAAAGGCGAGCGCGCTGCCGGTAAAAATGAGCAGGCTAAAAAAAAGAGGCGGCGTATCCTGCCGAAAAAGAGTCAGCTTAATGTTCATTGTTACTACCCGTTATAGCGCTCAACGCGCCGTTAAATTCAGTCCTGAATACGGCGTAATCAAAATGCTCTTTTGTCCACTTTTTCGCCTCTTCGCTAAAGCGCTGATAGGTCTGCTGATGAGATAAAGTTTCTACAGCATCCGCGCAGGCGACAGGAGAAAGCAGCAGCGGTCTGGTCATAATATGCCGCACGGGATCGTAGACGTCGTAAGGAAAATCGACGCGGATGCCCGTCAGCTTTTCATGCTCTTCAATGGAGACGGAGGGGGTAAGGCCGATACCGCACACGCCGTTTTTTATCACCTCAGGCTGCCCGTCAACCAGGGGATAAATAACCGGGACGCCGAAATAGAGAGATTCCATGCAGGAGAGACCGAAAGGTTCCGTTACGGGCGTGCTCATATAGATATCGATGCGGTTAAAAAAGGGCGCAATATCCTGCTGAAAGCCGCTGAAGGTGACCTTATCTTTAATGCCCAGCCTCTCCGCCAGCGCGATAAAGGCGTCACGGTCAGGCCCTTTGCCGGCAATCTCCAGCGTCACGTTATGGCCGCGGCGCAGTAATTCCTGCAGCGTTAACAGCGTAACGCTAATCCCTTTCAGGCTAACCTGACGCGAAGCGGTGCCGATTTTGATCGGCGTCGTCAACAGGCGCGGCTCCGGGCGGATGCCGGGCGGCGTCATGATGCGGTTAATCACCACAAAGTGGGGGCAGGGCAGCTTAAAACGATGCTTCATAACCTGAGAAGAGGCTGCCGAGGCGGAGATCACGCCATCTAACATGCGCATAAAGCTCAGGGTTTTATGATTCTCCGGATAGCGCCAGGAGCAGCCATGGTCGTAATAGACCAGTCTGGCGCGTTTCGGCTTCGTCGTCAGACGCGGCACCAGATCCCAGACCACGATCACCTGCGCATCGCTGGCTTCCACCCGCTTCTGCAGCAGATACTTTCTGAGAAACTGAGGCGCCTTTAGCGTAAAACCATTAAATAAGCGGCTGGCGAAGAGGATCTTCTGCTGCGGCATCTGCCGACGGATATCTTCGTCGATCTCATTGCTGATGCAGATAACCTCATCCTTGCCCTCAGAAAAATCATTGATGTACTGAAGAAAAAGGCGCTCAACGCCGCCCATTTTGCCGAGATTGATGATGTGGAGCTTTTTCATCCTAAAAACGTCTCCAGCCTTTCGGCGACCGCTTCCGCGCTAATGTCTGACATGCTGTTGCCCTGAGGAGGGCAGAGTGCCTGCTGATTCTGCCCATAGCCCCCAATCAGCCCCGGATCCGTCGGCCCGTAAAGCGTAATATTGGGGCGATCCAGCGCTGCGGTCAGATGGCTTAGTCCGGTATCTACCGAGACCACCGCTTTTGCACCCGCCAGCTCGCGCGCTATCGCTTCCAGCGTCAGCTTCGGCAGCACCTCGACATAGTCGAAGCCTTCCGCCAGACGCTGGGCGCGCTGATGCTCGTGCTCGGCGCCCCACGGCAGCTTGATACGCAATCCTGCGGGCTGCAGCATACCGATCAGCTCGCGCCAGTGGCTTTCAGGCCAGTGCTTGTTGTCGCGCGTCGTGGCGTGGAGAAACACCAGATAGGGCGGGATATCCTGCGGCACGTCGCGCAAAAAGTGCGCGGCAATAGCGTAGTCGCCCTGGGTCTGCGGCTTTTCATAGCCGAGGCTTTTGGCAAACAGCTCGCGCGTACGCTCTACCGCATGCTGCTTTTTATCGATCTCATGACGTTGGTCGTACCACCAGCTGGCGAAAGGTTCGCGCGCGCTGCGGCTGTCCTGGCCATGCTTGACGCCTCTGGCGAGGCGGGTCACCAGCGCGGCGCTTTTGATCAGCCCCTGCGCGTCGATCACCACATCATAGTGGCGCGACTGCAGCTCGCGCTTGAAGCGCACCCGCTCTTCGCGCTGCTGGCTGCCGAACCAGTGTTTACGCCAGCGGCGAATGGCGACCGGCAGGACCTTGTCCACCGCCGGATGCCAGGAGGGGATCTGGGCGAAGTTCTCTTCCACTACCCAGTCGAAGCGAATGCCGGGGATCGCCTGCATGGCGTCGGTCAGAGCGGGAAGCGTATGAAGTACATCGCCCATCGACGAAGTTTTGACGATCAGGACGTGCATGCCGTCTCCTGCGGATGAGCCAGCAGTTCGCTCAGTTCCTGATAAACGCGCTGCGGCTGGATGTCGATCAGGCTCTGATGATAGCCCTGCACGGCATCGCCTTTGCGCACCTTATGGTAGCCGGTAATCAGGCGAATAATACGCACCTGCTTTGCCAGCGGTGGCGTGAAGTCGGGGCTGCTTGGCCCGTAAAGCGCTACCAGCGGCCGGTTGAGCGCGGCGGCGATATGCATCAGCCCGGAATCGTTGCTGACCACGGCGTCACAGCGTGCGATCAGGATAACCGCCTGCTCGAGCTGCGTCTCGCCAGCCAGGTTGCGGCAGTGGTGCCGCGCCTCGGCGGGCAGCGCCGCGATAATCTCTTCGCCGCACGCCCGATCTTTTGCCGAGCCGAACAGCACCACCTGCTTGCCTTCGGCGATCAGCTGCTGCGCCAGCGCGGCGTAGTGATAGTGCGGCCAGCGCTTCGCCGGGCCAAACTCCGCGCCGGGGCAAAAGCCGATCAGCGGCCGCTGCGCCGACAGCTGAAACTGGGCGGAGGTCTCGATTTTTTCCTGGTCCTCAACCTGAAGCTGAGGCCAGAGCAGCGGCTGCGGCAGCTGCTGCGCCGAGGCGACCGGCGTGTCGCAGGCTAACGCGATATAGCGCTCCACCATGAGCGGAAACGCCGCCTTATCCAGCACGCGTACGTCGTTCAGCAGGCCATAGCGCATTTCACCGCGCCAGCCGATGCGGCGTTTAATCCCGGCGAAAAAAGGCACCAGCGCCGATTTAAACGAGTTCGGCAGCACATAGGCACGATCGTAACCGCTGGCGCGCAGCGATTTGCCAATGCGACGACGCTCGCCGAGCGCCAGCGCGCCGTGCCCGAGGGGCATCGCCAGCGCCTGACTGACTTCCGGCATGCGCGACAGCAGCGGACGGCACCAGGCCGGCGCCATCACGTCAATTACGGCGTCCGGATGTTGAGCCTTGAGGGTGCGATAGAGGCTTTGCGACATCATCATATCGCCGACCCACGATGGGCCAATAACCAGAATTTTCATCGCCGGTACGCGTTCCTTATGCGCTGCGGTTCAGCCAGGCCATATACTCGGCCACGCCCTGCGCAACGGTTTTGAACGGCTTGTCATAGCCGGCCGCGCGCAGGCTGGTGAGGTCCGCCTGAGTATAGGCCTGATAGCGGCCTTTTAGTTTTTCCGGGAAGGGAATGTACTCAATTTGCCCTTTCTGATGGAATTTCAGCACCGCGTCCGCCACTTCCTGGAAGGATTCGGCGCGACCGGTGCCGCAGTTATAGATGCCGGAGATGTTGTTTTCCCAGCACCACAGATTTACCGCTACCACGTCGTCAACGTGGATAAAGTCGCGCTTAAAGCCGTCGCTGCCTTCAAACAGTTTTGGGTTTTCGCCGTTGGCGATCTGGGTGTTGAGATGGAACGCCACGCTCGCCATGCTGCCTTTATGACCTTCGCGCGGGCCGTAGACGTTGAAGTAGCGGAAGCCGCACACCGGCGAATCCGCTTCCGGCAGGATCTGGCGCACATAGTGGTCGAACAGCATTTTCGAGTAGCCGTAGACGTTCAGCGGCTGCTCATATTCGCGCTTCTCGATAAAGTTGTCGTTGCGGCCGCCGTAGGTCGCCGCAGAGGAGGCGTAGAGAAAGGGGATCTCACGCTCGAGGCAGTAGTGCAGCAGGTCTTTCGAGTACTGATAGTTGTTATCCATCATGTACTTGCCATCCCACTCGGTGGTGGCAGAACAGGCACCCTCATGGAATACCGCTTCGATCGGGCCGAAATCTTCGCCCGCTGCGATATAGGTCAGAAACTCCTCTTTATCCATGTAGTCGCTGATATCCAGATCGGCCAGATTGACGAACTTGGTGCCGTCTTTCAGGTTGTCGACCACCAGAATATCGCTGATGCCGCGATTGTTGAGCGCCTTGACGATATTGCTGCCAATCATTCCTGCGCCGCCAGTGACGATAATCATGTGCTCTACCTTAAACGTTGGGGCGTGAAACAGGCGGTTTCACGCGCTAATGCCTCACATCATAACATTACATCACGGAGCAGGCAGCCAGATGACTCCGACACGATGGCGGTGCCTCGCTCCCTGACGTGAACTATGCTGCAAAATTAACATTCTCCTGGTGGATTTATCGTTAGCGCACTTCTTCTTCAGTAAGATGTGCCGAAATTATGCCATCTGAGGAGAACAATGATGACAGCGCAATTTTATCAGCAGATCCGCCAGCAGCTCGATACGGCGCACCGGGAGGGGTTGTTCAAGCAGGAGCGCATCATTACGTCCGCGCAGCAGACCGATATCGACGTTGGCCAGCAGCAGGTGATTAACTTTTGCGCCAACAACTACTTAGGCCTGGCAAACCATCCCGCGCTGATTCAGGCGGCAAAAGAGGGCATGGACACGCATGGTTTCGGCATGGCCTCGGTGCGCTTTATCTGTGGCACGCAGGATACGCATAAGCAGCTGGAGAAAAAGCTGGCGGCGTTTCTCGGCATGGACGATGCCATTCTCTATTCATCCTGCTTCGACGCCAACGGCGGGCTGTTTGAAACCCTGCTCGACGCGGAAGACGCGATTATTTCCGACGCGCTAAATCATGCCTCGATTATTGACGGCGTGCGGCTCTGCAAGGCGCAGCGCTATCGCTACGCCAATAACGATATGCAGGCGCTGCGTGCCTGTCTGGTTGAGGCGCGGCAAAAAGGCGCGCGCCATCTTCTTATCGCCACCGACGGCGTCTTCTCTATGGACGGCGTTATCGCCAACCTGCGCGCCATCTGCGATCTCGCCGATGAGTTTGATGCGCTGGTGATGGTGGATGACTCGCATGCGGTGGGCTTTGTCGGCGCGACCGGTCGCGGCACGCATGAATATTGCGACGTGATGGGGCGCGTCGACATCATTACCGGCACGCTGGGCAAAGCGCTGGGCGGCGCGTCGGGCGGTTATACCGCCGCTCGTGCCGAGGTGGTCGAGTGGCTGCGCCAGCGTTCGCGGCCCTATCTCTTCTCAAATTCGCTGGCGCCGGCGATCGTTGCCGCCTCTATCCGCGTGCTCGACCTGCTGAGCGAAGGCGACGGCCTGCGGCAGCGTCTGTGGGACAACGCCCGCTTTTTCCGCGAAAAGATGACGGCGGCCGGTTTTACCCTGGCGGGGGCCGATCACGCCATTATTCCCGTGATGCTGGGCGAAGCGAGCGTGGCGCAGGAATTTGCCCGTTTGCTGCAGCAAGAGGGCATTTACGTGACCGGCTTTTTCTATCCGGTGGTGCCGCGCGGCCAGGCGCGTATCCGCACGCAGATCTCAGCGGCGCATACCCAGCAGCAGCTGGAGCGCGCGGTTGAGGCCTTTACCCGTATTGGACAACAGCTCGGCGTGATCGCCTGAGGAGCCCTGAATGAAAGCCTTAGCCAAACTTCACGCGCAGGAAGGCATCTGGATGGTAACCGATGCGCCGATCCCGGAGCCGGGCCATAACGATTTGCTTATCAGGATCCGCAAAACGGCTATCTGCGGCACCGACATCCATATCTACAACTGGGATGACTGGTCGCGCAAAACCATTCCGGTGCCGATGATCGTCGGGCATGAGTATGTTGGCGAAGTGGTGGCGATCGGCCAGGAGGTACGCGGCTTCAGCATTGGCGATCGCGTTTCAGGCGAAGGGCATATTACCTGTGGCCACTGCCGCAACTGTCGCGCCGGGCGCACCCATCTGTGCCGCAATACCATTGGCGTCGGCGTAAACCGGCAGGGCTGCTTTGCCGAATATCTGGTAATCCCCGCCTTTAACGCCTTCCGCATTCCCGACAATATTTCCGACGAGCTGGCCGCGATTTTCGATCCCTTCGGCAATGCGGTGCATACCGCGCTGTCGTTCGATTTGGTGGGAGAAGATGTGCTCATCTCCGGCGCTGGCCCTATCGGCATTATGGCCGCGGCGGTATGTAAACATGTCGGCGCGCGCAACGTGGTGATCACCGATATCAACGACTATCGCCTTGACCTGGCGCGCACCATGGGGGTAACGCGCGCGGTTAACGTGGCGCGGGAAGATCTGCGCGGGGTGATGCGCGAGCTGGGCATGACGGAGGGGTTCGACGTCGGGCTGGAAATGTCCGGCGCACCCCCGGCGTTTCGCACCCTGCTGGAGGTGATGAACCACGGCGGGCGTATTGCGCTGCTGGGCATCCCGCCGGGCGAGATGGCGATCGACTGGAATCAGGTGATTTTCAAAGGACTGTTTATTAAGGGCATCTATGGCCGCGAGATGTTTGAAACCTGGTACAAGATGGCGGCGCTGATACAGTCAGGGCTCGATCTGACGCCCGTGATCACGCACCGCTACGCGATTGACGACTTCCAGCAAGGCTTCGATGAGATGCGCTCCGGGCGCGCCGGGAAAGTGGTGCTGAGCTGGGATTAAAAAAAGCCGCGCAGGCGGCTTTCGTTTATTGCTGCTGCTTCTCTGCATCCGTCAGGTAGCGCACCTTACGGGTGTAGTCCTGACCTTTAAAGGTCAGCGGCTGACGAGGATCGGCCAGATATTTTTGCCATTCTGACAGCGGGAAGCCGCCGTGTGCGCCCACCACCTCCGGCGGGATCACGCCCGGTTTGCCGCCGATACGTTTAGAGACCGGCCAGTTCGCCCATTCGCCCAGGTTAACGGTGCGCAGGTCGAGCAGATCCAGCAGGCACGCCAGCGGCAGCTGATCGGTCGGTGGCTGGCTGTCGTTCATTAATTTCCAGGTGTCGTCGAACAGCGTCAGCCAGAGCGGACAGACGCGCTGCCAGGTCTGGCGCGTGGCCGCCAGATAGGCGCCGTTAACGTGGTCTTCAAGGTAAGGGCGCACGCTGAGTTGATAGTAGGCGGGGATCGTCTCCTGCGCCGCGCCGGCCAGTTTGGCGATCATCTTGCCCTGGCGAAAGCTGGAGTAAAAATGCCCGTTTTTCATCTGAATTTCAGGCATTTTAAGCAGATTGAGATCGGAATCGATCATCAAAACCCCTTCTCCTTGCGCATGCAGCGGCGCCTGCATTTTAATCAGCCGGCTGCGATAAATTTGCTTATAGGGATAGGCCTCTTCGCGATGCGGCACCTCAAGCGTCACAATGCGGGTTTTAGGCGGGAGTTCGCCAAATGCGGCGGCGGGCTGATCGCTGACGATAACAATCTCCTGCGCCGCGGTGGCAAAGCGCTCGGCAAACAGCGCGCTGAGCTTCGCCTCCTCAATGTAATCTTCCCCGGTGCAGGGAATAACAACAGAGGTCACGGGAATGGCGCCCTGCACGTCGGGCTGCGCGTACGGCAGATTATGGCGTGCGCGCACGCGGCGAAAACGTGGGTTAAGAAAGTTAAGCATGCTTCTTCCTTGTGACGCTTTTTAAGATGGTTTCCACGCCGTTCACGTAGGTTTCGATGGCGTATTGCGATCGAACGCGCGCCGACGCGGCATGGGTTAATCGTTGACGCAAGGCGTCATCCTGCCAGAGTGTGACGAGGTGCTGAGTTAGTTGCGCCACATCGCCATATTCGAACAGCAGGCCGGTGTCGTTATGGCTGATTAACTCCTCCGTGCCGACCACGCGGGAGCCCGTCACGGCGGTATTCACCAGCATCGCTTCCAGCACGACGCGCGGCAAACCTTCGCTGCGGGAAGCCAGGATAAAGACGTCGAACGCGGCGAGGTAATCCAGCGCGTTATTCTGAAAGCCGGTAAAGATAACCCGATCGAGAATCGCTTCCCTGGCAGCCAGCTGGCGCAGCGCAGCCGCTTCAGGCCCATCGCCAACCACAATCATTTTCCAGTTTGCCTCGGGGCAGGCCTGGTTAAACTGGCTCAGCGCCTGCAGAACATGGTGGTTTGACTTTCGCAGGATCAGGGAGCCGATAGTGCCGAAAATAAACGCCTCTGCCGGCAGGTTTAGGCGCTGGCGCACCGTCACCCGGTCGGGTAACGGCTGATGGATATCAATGGCGTTAGATACGGTAAAGCAGCGCGACGCCTCAACGCCGCTAGCGCGCAGGGTCTGATTGACGCCGTGCGAAACGGCAATAACGGCGTCGCACTCATCGTTCACCATTTTTGCCAGGCGGGCATTCATCAGCGGCTCAATGCGGCAGTGCTGTACCACGGCAATATCAAGATCGCGTGCGGCGAGATAGCCCTCGACATTGGTGCTGGGCTGATTATTCATATAGAGCGTATCGTAGCGGCCTTGCTGCAGCAGCGCGCGCAGCCTGCGGGCATTTGGCCAGACGCGCCAGCGCGCGTCGATAGCGTCGACCGCCTCTTTTTTCAGGCCACGGTTGAAGAAAAGCAGGGCGCGTGCCGCTTCCTTGGCGATCTTCGCCCAGCCGGGCTGCTTTCTCTGCGGAATAAAGACGACCGGAATAGCGATGGCGTTCAGAACTGATTCGATGGTTTCGCCGTTGCCGCGCGCGTAGTTGTGATAAAAGCAGCAGGTAATATCGAAAGCGCTGCGGTCGATGCGCTTAAGCAGCTCCAGCATGCTGTTGGTGCCGCCGCCCCACTCTCTGCCGTTATCCAGCAGCATAATTTTTTGTTTTGCCGTCCTCATCCTGACAGAAATCCTTATAACCGGTCAGCGTCGCTCGCACCGGATTATAGTGATTTCTGGTCAGAAAAGAATGTTAAGGCTGATCCACAGCGTGAAATAGCGGCTTAAAAAAGCTGTTTCAGCTCCCTTACAACAACGCTCTGGCTCGCGCTCTCCCACACCGCTTCAAACACCTTCGTTGCCGGAACCGGCTGCGGCTGCACTTTACACACCCCTGGCGGCTGGAAAGTCGGTTTTGAGGGTCGTGAAGGTGGCTTCGCGGGTGACGTCCCGCTGCGCAGCGGTTCGTTCAGCAGCTGGCTCGGACGCACCAGCGTAATATCGGCGGGCAGGGTCGGCAGCATCTGCTGCAGCACGCGCACCGTATTGGGATGTGGATGACCAATAGCGATGGCGTAGCCGTCCCGCTGCGCCAGCTTTACGGCGCGCGTAAACTGCTGGCGAATCGCGTTGATATCCTGACTATCGTCCAGAAAAACGCGGCGCTTCAGTACCTTCACATGCGTGCCCTGCGCGGCGGGGATCGACTGGCTGTTGCCGATGGTCATGCTGTCGAGAAAATAAAAATTGTACTGATTAAGCGCCTGCATCACCTTGACCATGCCGGGCAGGCTGGAGGTCATTTTGCTGCCCATATGGTTATTCAGACCGACGGCGTAGGGCACGCTGTTGACCGCGCTGCGCAGGATGCGCGCGATCTCTTCGCTGCTCATCTCCGGCGTCAGGGTATCTTTCTCCAGCGGCTGCTTGCTGAGCGGCGCCATCGGCAGATGGATCAGGACTTCATGGCCACCCTGATGCGCTTTGATGGCCATTTGACGTGCCGCGGGCGCATTGGGCAACACCGCAACAGAGATCGCGGCCGGCATCTGCAGCACTTTGTTCTCTTCAGAGGGGCGATAGCCGAAATCGTCGATAACGATGGCGAGTTTGCCCGCATGGGCGGCGCAGCTTAACAGCAGTCCGCCGATAGCGGCGGCGAGATGGCGACGTTGAAAAAACACTTACCTTCCTAACCACGGGAGTGGATTGACTGCCTGTCCCTGACGTCGGATTTCAAAATAGAGCGACGGCGTACCGCGTCCGCCGCTGGTGCCCACCAGGGCGATAGGCTGTCCTGCCTTCACCTGGGCGCCAACGCTGACCAGCGCACTCTGGTTATAGCCGTAGAGACTCATATCCCCTTTGCCGTGCTCCAGCACCACCACCAGCCCGTAACCCTGCAGCCAGTCGGCCATTAGTACGCGGCCGTCGGCGATCGCTTTGACTTCGGCACCTTCCGGCGCATCGATCACCAGCCCTTTCCAGCGCAGTTCGCCCTGAAGCTGTTCGCCGAAGCGATGTTCGATACGGCCACGCACCGGCCACAGCGCCTGGCCGCCTGCGCGGCCGAGGCCGCCGGTGCGCGCCACCAGTTCGCGCTCGCTCTGCGTCGGCTGGTAGGTCGAGCCTTTGGCTTTCGCCTGCGCCTGACGCTGGCGCACTTTTTCCGCTTCCCGCGCCTCGCGCGCCGCGCGCTCTCGCGCCTCGCGTTCGGCCCGGGCGATTTTATCCTGCAGACGGCTCTCGTTCTGCCGCATCTCCACCAGATCGGCCTGGTCTTTTTCCAGCGCGTTTTCCAGTTCGTTCAGGGTTTTCTTGCGCGCCGCGCTCGCCTGCTGCAGCTTTTCCTGCTGGCCTTGCTGCTGGGCCAGCAGCGTTTTTTGCTGCTGCTGTTTCTGCTCCAGCGACACTTTTTGCTCGCCCAGCGTCTGGCGGGTTTTTTGCAGCGCGTCGATGCTCTGCTGACGCGCGTCGTTGAGGTAGCCGAAGTAGGCGAGAATGCGTTCGCTGCGCTGGCTCTCCTCGCCGCCGAGCAAGAGCTGCACGCCGTTATGTTTGCCCTGACGGAAAGCCGCATCCAGCTGCTGAGCCAGCAGGGTTTCCTGCTGCGACTGCTGCTTTTCCAGCCGCGCGATCGAGGCGGTAAGCTGGCTTACTTCGCGATTAAGCGCGTTCAGGCTGTTGCGGGTTTCGCGCAGCTGACGGCTGGCCTGCGCAATGACCTTTTCCTGGCTCTGCAGCTGATCGAGCAGCTTGCTGCGCGCAACTTTTTGCGCCTTAACGCTTTTCTCTTTTTCGGCGATATCTTGCTGGATCGATTTCAGCTGCGATTTGCTGTCGTCGGCGCTGTGCGCGGCCGCAGGCAATAACAGAACGCCCGCGCAGAGCAGGCTGAAGGAGAGAGTGGACAGGTGTGCAGGCAACGGGCGTTTCTTTCCGCTGTGACGAGTCCTTGTGGCTAAAACAGTCGCTTTTCCCTTCATAGGCCAGTGATTATTCCACGATGAACAGCCGCTTACCAGCGCAACGCCGCGGGATTTCCTTTACCAAAGATGTCGGTGTTTACCCTGACGCTGAATAAGCGTTACGCCATTTTTGCGATACGGCAATTTTTTTTAGAAAATGACGCACAAATCGTAACTCTGGCCGCTTAGCGTCTGTACATGAGAAGTGGCGCAGGTATACTCAGAACCCTTGTTTTAGCTTAATTAGCCCGGTCTGGAGTCTTTACCCCTCATGCAAGAAATTATGCAGTTTGCAAGCAATCACACCATCCTCAGTCTGGCATGGGTCGTTTTACTGGTTCTGGTGATTGTGACCACCTTTAAAGGAATGTTTTCTAAGGTGAAAGTTATCAGCCGCGGCGAAGCGACCCGCCTGATTAACAAAGAAGAGGCGGTAGTAGTGGACGTGCGGTCGCGTGACGATTACCGCAGAGGACATATTTCGGGCGCCATGAACGTCGCGGCGGCGGATATCAAAAAAGGCAGCTTCGGCGAGCTGGAAAAGCATAAGGCTCAGCCCATAATTGTGGTGTGTGCCACCGGCCAGAGCGCGAGCGAGCCGGCTGAAAAACTGAGCGCCGCCGGCTTTAACCAGGTGACCGTTCTGAAAGACGGCATCAGCGGCTGGAGCGGAGACAACCTTCCGCTGGTGCGCGGAAAATAACATCTATCGAGGTACGCAACATGGCTAATGTCGAGATTTACACCAAGGCGACCTGTCCTTTCTGCCACCGGGCGAAGGCGCTGTTAAGTCAAAAAGGTGTGTCGTTTCAGGAGATCCCCATCGACGGGGACGCCGCGAAACGCGAAGAGATGATCAAACGCAGCGGCCGCACCACCGTGCCTCAGATTTTTATTGATGCGCAGCACATTGGCGGCTGCGACGACCTTTACGCGCTGGACAGTCGTGAAGGATTAGATCCGCTACTGCAGGCGTAAGAGCGGCGCAGGATTTTTTAACTTACAGGACTTAGTCAGATGTCAGAACAAAACACCAACGAAATGCAATTCCAGATTCAACGCGTTTACACCAAAGACGTCTCTTTTGAAGCGCCGAACGCGCCGCAGGTTTTCCAGAAAGAGTGGGAACCGGAAGTGAAGCTGGATCTGGATACTGCGTCATCACAGCTGGCTGACGAGGTTTATGAAGTAGTGCTGCGCGTGACCGTAACCGCCACCGTTGGCGAAGAAACCGCATTCCTGTGTGAAGTACAGCAGGCGGGCATCTTCACCATCAGCGGTATTGAAGGCACGCAGATGGCGCACTGCCTGGGCGCCTATTGCCCGAACATCCTGTTCCCGTACGCACGCGAATGCATTACCAGCCTGGTCTCTCGCGGCACCTTCCCGCAGCTTAACCTGGCGCCGGTAAACTTTGACGCGCTGTTTATGAACTACCTGCAGCAGCAAGGCGAAGGTGCCGAACCACATCAGGATGCCTGATGACTACACACGCTTCGATTAGCGTCATCGGTGCCGGCTCGTACGGCACCGCTCTGGCCATCACCTTAGCCCGCAACGGCAATCCCGTGCTGCTGTGGGGACACAATCCCGCGCATCTGGCGCAGCTGCAGGCCGAACGCTGCAACAGCGCTTTTCTCCCCGACGTGCCTTTTCCCGATAACCTTGAGCTTGAGCCCGACTTAGCCCATGCCATTGCGGCCAGCCGCGATCTGCTGGTAGTGGTGCCGAGCCATGTGTTTGGCGAGGTGCTGCAGCAGATTAAACCGCATCTGCGTCCTGAGTCGCGCATCGTCTGGGCGACCAAAGGGCTGGAGCGCGAAACCGGAAGACTGCTGCAGGATGTGGCGCGCGATATTCTCGGTGACGCGACGCCGCTGGCGGTGATCTCCGGGCCGACCTTCGCCAAAGAGCTGGCGGCGGGCCTGCCGACCGCGATTGCCCTGGCGGCGACCGATGCCTCTTTCGCCGAAGACTTGCAGCAAAAGCTGCACTGCGGCAAAAGCTTCCGCGTTTACAACAATCCTGACTTTATCGGCGTGCAGCTTGGCGGCGCGGTGAAAAACGTTATCGCCATCGGCGCGGGCATTTCCGACGGCATCGGCTTCGGCGCCAATGCGCGCACCGCGCTGATTACGCGCGGGCTGGCGGAAATGAGCCGTCTTGGCGCTGCGCTGGGTGCCGATCCCACGACCTTTATGGGCATGGCTGGCTTAGGCGATCTGGTGCTGACCTGTACCGAC
This sequence comes from Pantoea sp. ACRSC, assembly GCF_022346785.1. Classification (NCBI taxonomy): domain Bacteria; kingdom Pseudomonadati; phylum Pseudomonadota; class Gammaproteobacteria; order Enterobacterales; family Erwiniaceae; genus Pantoea; species Pantoea sp. ACRSC. The sequence continues at coordinate 134,582 of NZ_JAKRNN010000009.1, read as the reverse complement.
AATCAGTCGCGCAACCGCCGTTTCGGCCTGATGCTGGGCCAGGGTGAAGAGGTAGATAACGCGCAACGCATTATCGGACAAGTTGTAGAAGGCTATAAAAACACCAAAGAAGTCAAGGCGTTGGCAGAGCGCGTCGGCGTTGAAATGCCGATTACTGAGCAAATCTATCAGGTGCTCTATTGCGGAAAGTCGGCGCGAGAGGCAGCATTGAGCCTGTTAGGCCGTACAAGGAAGGACGAAAACGGCTCAGGCTGATGCGGGATGCGCAGCATGATCACCTGTAGCGCCATTCAGGCGCTTTTTTTTTCGGGAGAAAACTGCAATGTCGTCTGATGAGTTAGAACTGGTCTGGAACAACATCAAAGCGGAAGCGCGCGCGCTGGCCGATTGTGAGCCGATGCTGGCCAGCTTTTATCATGCGACTTTGTTGAAACACGAAAATCTCGGCAGCGCCCTGAGCTATATGCTGGCCAACAAGCTCGCCAATCCTATTATGCCCGCTATCGCCATTCGCGAAATCGTCGAAGAGGCCTATCGTGAAGATCCGTCGATGATCGCCTCGGCCGCGCTCGATATCCAGGCGGTGCGCCAGCGCGACCCGGCGGTGGATAAATACTCCACGCCGCTGCTCTACCTGAAAGGCTTTCACGCGCTGCAGGCCTATCGTATCGGCCACTGGCTGTGGAACGAAGGGCGCCGCGCATTAGCGGTCTACCTGCAAAATGAAATCTCCGTCTCATTCGCCGTGGATATCCATCCGGCGGCGAACATCGGCCACGGCATCATGCTTGACCACGCCACCGGCATCGTTATCGGCGAAACGGCGGTGGTGGAGAATGACGTCTCGATCCTGCAGTCGGTGACGCTCGGCGGTACCGGCAAGACCAGCGGCGATCGCCATCCGAAAATCCGCGAGGGAGTGATGATTGGCGCAGGCGCGAAGATCCTCGGCAATATTGAGGTCGGGCGCGGCGCGAAAATCGGCGCAGGCTCGGTGGTGTTGCAGCCCGTGCCGCCGCATACTACCGCCGCAGGCGTACCGGCGCGTATCGTCGGCAAGCCGGCGAGTGAAAAACCCTCAATGGATATGGATCAACACTTCAACGGCACCGTACCGGGCTTTGAGTTTGGCGACGGGATCTAACTGAGCCGCGCGCCGGCGTAATCAAGCTGGCGCCAGGCTTCATAGACCACCACCGACACCGCATTTGACAGATTCATGCTGCGGCTCTCTGCGCGCATCGGAATGCGGATCTTATGCTCTGGCGGCAGCGCGTCGAGAATGTCGGCGGGCAGCCCGCGGCTCTCCGGGCCAAACAGCAGATAGTCGCCCGCCTGATAGCTCACCGCGCTGTGCGCTGGCGTTCCCTTCGTGGTCAACGCAAACAGCCGCTGCGGTTGCTCAACGCGCAGAAACGCCTCATAGCCTGCATGCTTCTGAATGGCGGTAAATTCGTGATAGTCGAGACCGGCGCGGCGCAGCCGCTTGTCGTCCCAGGCGAAACCAAGCGGTTCAATCAGATGCAGCTGAAAGCCGGTGTTGGCGCAGAGGCGAATAATATTGCCGGTATTCGGCGGAATTTCTGGTTCAAATAAGACGATGTTAAGCATAAGGCCCCCGATAACAGGGGCCGAAGCATAGCAAATTATTGACGGCTGGAGGAGTAGAGCGGCAGCCAGAGCGTCAGGCGCAGGCCACCAAGCGGGCTGTCGTCCGCCTTGACCCAGCCGCGGTGCTGCTGGATGGCGGTTTCAACAATCGCCAGGCCGAGCCCGGTACCGCCGGATTCGCGGTCGCGTGCCTCATCGGTGCGGTAGAAGGGACGGAATATCTGCTCGCGATCTTCCGGGCTGACCCCTGGGCCGTCATCGTCGACGTGCACCGTCAGGCCGCTGATATCCACCGAAAAGCTGACGCTGATATGCGAGTGCGAGTAGCGCAGCGCATTGCGCACGATATTTTCCAGCGCGCTCTCCAGCGCATGCGGGTTGCCGTAGAGCGGCCAGGGGCCGGGCGGATAGGGCACGTCGAGCTGCTTGCCCATCTGCTCGGCTTCAAATTTCGCATCTTCCAGCACGTCGTTCCAGAGCTGATTAGCTTTCATCGCCTCGCTGACCAGCGCGTTCTTGTGCTGGGTGCGCGACAGCACCAGCAAATCGTTGATCATGCCGTCCAGACGCTGCGCCTCGGTTTCGATGCGCTCCAGCTCTTTGCCTTCGCCGTGTCGGCGGCGCAGCAGCGCCGTGGCCAGCTGCAGACGCGTCAGCGGCGTGCGCAGCTCATGGCTGATATCCGACAGCAGACGCTGCTGTGACGTCATCATGCGCTCGAGCGCGCTAACCATCTGGTTAAAGCTGGAGCCAGCGGCGAGAAACTCCTGCGGGCCCGATTCCAGTTCTGGATGCTGGCGCAAATTACCGCTGGCGACTTCATCCGCCGCATATTTAAGCTTGCGTGCCGGTCGCGCCAGGCTCCACGCCAGCCACAGCAGCAGCGGCGAGCTGATCAGCATGGTGACAATCAGCAGCAGCAGCGGCCGGTCGAACAGCAAGTTAATGAAATCGAGCTGCGAACTGGTCGCCGGACGAATCAGGTAGAGCTGATAGTTATCTTCGCCGTCGCGCACTGCGAAGGGGCCGACCATTTCGATACGGCCATACTTCTTTTTCTGCGGATGATCGGCGTTGTCGGACTGCCCGATAAAGTTGCGAATCACCTGCATTTCATTATGCTGCGCGCCTATCACGCGGCCTTCGCTGGTGACCAGCAGCAGACGCTGGCCAGGCGGCGCCCACTTGTCGATGGCGCGGGAGAGTCGGCGCCACCACATTAAATCGTTGGGCGGATCCTGCGCCAGCTCCACTTCAACATGTTGCTCAATCATCGTGCCCTGGCGCTGCTCGCTATCAAGCAGCGAGACCATCTGACGCGAATCCAGCTTGGGCACCATCAATACCAGCATCAACACCAGCGCCAGGGTTAACCAGAAAATAGCGAAGATGCGGGTGGTGAGGCTGCCAATCATGAAGCTGAAACCATCAGATAGCCGCGGCCGCGCAGGGTTTTAAACCACGGATGGCCGTCGCGGCGCTCAGGCAGTTTGCGGCGCAGGTTGGAGATATGCATATCGATGGCGCGGTCAAACGGCGTCAGACGCTTGCCAAGCACTTCCTGGCTCAGATGCTCGCGCGAGACGACCTGACCCAGATGCTGCGCCAGCAGGTAGAGCAGGGTGAACTCTGTGCCGGTGAGATCCAGCGTCTGATTGTCGAAACTCGCCTCCTGACGGCCGGGGTTCAGGCGCAGGCAGTCGACTTCCAGCGTCGGCGAGCTGCTGTCGTGCTGCTGTTGCTGTTCGCTCCAGTTGGAACGGCGCAGAATCGCGCGTATACGCGCCACCAGCTCGCGATCGTTAAACGGCTTAGGCAGATAGTCATCTGCGCCCAGTTCGAGCCCCAGCACGCGATCCAGCTCGCTTCCGCGCGCGGTTAACATAATGACGGGCGTCTGATGTTGCTGGCGTAGTTCTTTCAGCGTGTCGATACCGTTCTTTTTCGGCATCATCACGTCGAGCAAAAGTAGATCAATGGAGTTATCCAGCAGGCTCAACGCCTGTTCGCCGTCGCTGGCTACCACCACTTCAAACCCTTCCATTTCTAACAGTTCTTTAAGCAGCGAAGTTAATTCGCGGTCATCGTCAACCAACAGGATTTTATTCATTTTTTATTGCCCTCCGCAGGCAAAATACCGTGTTCCTGACTTGTCAATCCAACGCTTTACGTAGTTTTACACCCCCTGACGGATGTTTGCAGCTGTCGCCGTACACTGGCTCTCGTTGAATCGCAAAACGGAACGAACTGGAGTAAACGATGCGCACAGTAACCGCCGTCGTCATTGCCTCAGCGATGGTTCTCAATTACGCCAGCGCAGGAGTAGCAGACACGACGACGATTGACCAAATGCATCAAGGCGGATTGACGACAGGCAGTATGACGCAAAATCCGCAAAGCCACATGTTCGACGGCATCGAGTTGACGGAAGAGCAGCGTCAACAGATGCGAGACCTGATGCAGCAGGCGCGATATGAACGTTCCCCTGTCAGCATCAGCGATATCGAAAACATGCATGGTCTGATTACGGCGGACACGTTTAACGAAGCGGCTATCCGCGCCCAGGCTGAGAAAATCGCGCAGGCGCAAATCGAACAGCATGTCGAGATGGCGCGCATTCGCAACCAGATGTATCACTTGCTAACGCCGGCGCAGCAGGCCGCGTTGCAGAAGAATTACGAGCGGCGGCTTGCCGAGCTGCGCAAGCTCTCGAATTTGCAGTCAGCATCATCACTGCAAGCAGTGAGTAGTACCAGCAGTAACCAGTAACATAGTATCCCTGTTTTCCTTGCCATAGACACCATCCCTGTCTTCCCCGCCATGATGGCGGGGTTTTTTTTGCCTTTTTTGCGCGTTCCCAGCTGCAGGGTCAATCCTGGTGGGCTGGCACCCGCCCGGCATCAACGCTTTATTTAACAAAGTCATTAACCGCATAGATCTTCTGGTAATTAATAACCCCACTTCTTTCTCGTCTCGTTTATTTTTTTAGCGCTATAAGTTATGCCGTAAAAATATAGCGATAAGCGAAACGAAATTAAATAAATAAAGCGAAGCGAAGCGATGAATTGTTTAAATATATGATAAGAAGATAATAAGTTTTTCATCATTGAGTAAAGTTGATTTAAATCAATATGTTATATAATTTATTAATTTCTTGAATTCTTATGGCTTACTTCTACACTTAATCCTGTCGCAGCAAGGAAGGCGGACATCCCGGGAATATAAATGGAGTGCATTAACCACATTACGTAAATCAATCTGAATATATTAACGGAGTAAGTTATGGCAGAACATCGTGGTGGTTCAGGCAATTTCGCAGACAACCCGCAGAAAGCCTCTGAAGCTGGTAAAAAAGGCGGACAAAACAGCGGCGGTAACTTCAAAAATGACCGTGAGAAAGCCTCTGAAGCAGGCAAAAAAGGCGGTCAGAACAGCCACGGCGGCGGCCGCAGCTCTTCCTGATATTTAACGAGCTCAGCTGTACTCGTGCGTTTCCCCAGGTGGGAAACGGTACCCCGTCCTCTTTGAGGGCGGGGTTTGTTTTTTCTGGCATTCTGCCAGCCTTTATTTCCTGAGTACGCAGGGTTTATGCGCAGCGACAATCTGGATGTTAAACTTTAGCCATTCCTTTATTTCGGGTGCATGCCTGTAATGGCTGAGGGAGCACACTATGCAACCCACCTACGCTCGTCTGGTAAAGCGCGCGGCGCTTGCGGCGACCATCCTGGCGACCTGTCTACTGTTCGTGAAAATTTTCGCCTGGTGGTATACCGGCTCCGTCAGCCTGCTGGCCGGCCTGGTCGACTCGCTGGTAGACATCGCCGCCTCGCTGACCAATCTTTTGGTGGTGCGCTATGCGCTACAGCCCGCTGACGCCAACCATACTTTTGGTCACGGCAAAGCGGAGTCGCTGGCGGCGCTGGCGCAAAGCATGTTTATCTCCGGTTCGGCGCTGTTCTTGTTTCTGACCGGGATTCAGCATCTGGCTTCGCCGAATACGCTACGCGCGCCGCTGGTCGGGGTGGTGGTTACCGTGGTAGCGCTCTGTTCCACTCTGCTGCTGGTGGCGTTTCAGCGCTGGGTGGTGCGCCACACCCACAGCCAGGCGATTCGCGCCGATATGCTGCACTACCAGTCCGATGTGGTGATGAACGGCGCTATTCTGATTGCGCTGGCCTTAAGCAGCTACGGCTTCGCCCGCGCAGACGCGCTGTTCGCGTTAGGCATCGGTGCCTATATTCTCTACAGCGCGCTGCGTATGGGTTACGACGCCGTGCAGTCGCTGCTGGACCGCGCGCTGCCCGAAGAGGAGCACAACATTATTCTCAATCTGGCGCTGAACTGGCCGGGCGTAGAGGGCGTGCACGACGTGCGAACGCGCCAGTCAGGGCCGACGAAATTTATACAGCTGCATCTGGAGCTGGACGACGATTTACCGCTGGTGCAGGCGCATCGCGTAGCGGATCAGGTAGAGAAAGCGCTGCGTCAGCGTTTCCCTGGTTCGGACGTCATTATTCACCAGGATCCCTGTTCGGTCGTACCGATTGAACAGCAGAACTCACCCGGCTTTTAACCTGATTGAATCAGTTCCATCTATTTAAAATGACGAAGCGCTAACATTACTGCAAAAAATTTAGTGAAAACTTGTCTGACCTGAATCAATTCAGCTGCAAGCCTTTGATATACTATCTGCCATCACGGGTCGCGCATAGGGTAAGCCGTTTGACGGCGCACGACAGGCAGGATTAACTTTTCGTTTTAACAATCCAGAGGTTGTCATGATCAAAAAAATTGGTGTATTGACCAGCGGCGGCGACGCCCCCGGCATGAACGCAGCCATTCGCGGCGTTGTGCGCTCAGCGCTGAGCGAAGGACTGGAAGTTTTTGGTATCTATGACGGCTATCTGGGATTGTACGAAGACCGGATGATCAACCTCGACCGCTACAGCGTGTCGGATATGATTAACCGCGGCGGTACCTTCCTGGGCTCGGCGCGTTTTCCCGAGTTCCGCAATGACGAAGTACGTCAGGTCGCCATTGAGAATATGAAAAAGCGCGGCATCGACGCGCTGGTGGTTATCGGCGGTGACGGCTCCTATATGGGCGCGAAGCGTCTGACCGAAATGGGCTTCCCCTGCATTGGTCTGCCGGGCACCATCGATAACGACGTAGCGGGCACTGACTACACCATCGGCTACTTCACCGCGCTGGAAACCGTGGTGGAGGCGATCGACCGCCTGCGCGACACCTCTTCTTCGCACCAGCGCATCTCTATTGTCGAGGTGATGGGCCGCTACTGCGGTGACCTGACCCTGGCGGCGGCGATTGCCGGCGGTTGCGAATTTATCGTGCTGCCGGAAATCCCCTATACCCGCGAAGAGCTGGTGATGGAGATTAAAGCGGGCATCGCGAAAGGCAAAAAGCACGCGATCGTGGCGATTACCGAGCATATCTGTGATATCGACGATCTGGCGAAGTACATCGAAGCGGAAACCAAACGCGAAACGCGCGCGACCGTGCTTGGTCATATTCAGCGCGGCGGTGCGCCTTGCGCTTACGACCGTATCCTCGCTTCACGCATGGGTGCCTATGCGATTGAGCTGCTGCTGCAGGGCTACGGCGGCCGCTGCGTCGGCATCCAGAACGAGAAGATGGTGCATCACGACATCATCGACGCTATCGAAAACATGAAGCGTCCGTTTAAGCGCGACTGGCTGGAAACCGCAAAAAAACTCTATTGATCCACTTCGGTAATCAGGCGCGTCCGTCGGGCGCGCCTTTGTTATAACCATCTATATTCCTGCCAGTTATAAATGCTTATTTTTAATTCTTTTAGCTCTAAAATGGTTTATGTCACGCTACCGGCCTGATGACATCGGGAGCGTGCATAATGAACAAGTGGAGTATCGGTATTACCCTTCTGCTGGCCTCTGCCAGCGTTCTGGCAAAGGATTACCAGCTGTTAAACGTCTCTTACGATCCGACGCGCGAGCTGTACGAGCAGTACAATAAAGCCTTTGCAGCCCACTATAAGCAGGAAACTGGCGATAACGTGGTGATCCGCCAGTCGCACGGCGGCTCAGGCAAACAGGCTACCTCCGTGATCAACGGCATTCGCGCCGATGTCGTGACCCTGGCGCTGCAATCCGATGTCGATGCCATTGCCGAACGCGGCCGCATTGACAAGAACTGGCTCAAGCGTCTGCCCGACAACTCCGCGCCTTATACCTCCACCATTGTTTTCCTGGTGCGAAAAGGCAACCCGAAAGGCATACACGACTGGCCAGATTTAGTTAAGCCAGGAGTTTCTGTTATCACCCCGAATCCAAAGACCTCAGGCGGCGCGCGCTGGAACTATCTGGCGGCATGGGGCTGGGCGCTGGATCAGAACAACGGCGACCAGGCGAAGGCGCTGGCCTACGTAAAAGCGCTGTTTAAAAACGTCGAAGTTCAGGACTCCGGCGCACGCGGTGCAACCAATACCTTTGTTGAACGCGGTATCGGCGACGTGCTGATCGCCTGGGAAAATGAAGCCTACCTGGCGGTCGATAAGCTGGGTAAAGACAAGTTTGAAATCGTAACGCCGAGCGAATCCATTCTGGCGGAGCCGACCGTTTCCGTCGTGGATAAAGTGGTGGACGGCCAGGGCACGCGTAAAGTTGCGGACGCCTATCTGAAATATCTCTACTCGCCGGAAGGCCAGACTATCGCCGCGCAAAACTACTACCGCCCACGCGATGCGGAAGTGGCGAAGAAATTCGCCAGCACCTTCGCGCCGGTGAAGCTGTTTACCGTCGATAATAAGTTTGGTGGCTGGACGCAGGCGCAGAAAACGCACTTTGCCGACGGCGGCACCTACGATCAGGTGATGAAACCTTAATCGCGCAAGCGCAGTGAAGACGGTCAGCTACCATGCTGGCCGTTTTTATTTGTGCGTGACATTGCGTGGTCGCCAGGCGAGGATGCAAAAAAAAATCGGAAAGAGGGGCTTTGCTATGCAGGAACGTCGCCGTGCGCTGGGCCTGATTGCGCTGCTGCTGTTGATCCTGATAAGCGGTTTAGTCGTTGCCGCCCTCCACCTGCATAAAAACAGCGATGCGCTGTGGCACATCGTCAGCGGAAAGTGCGAGCCGAATCAGCGCGCAACGGGCGCGCCCGCCCCCTGTCAGCGCGTCGAGCTTGAGCAGGGCTATGCGCTGCTCAAAGATCTCAACGGGCCGCTGCAGTATCTGCTGATCCCGCTGGCGAAAATCAGCGGTATGGAAAGCCCGGCGCTGCTCGACCCCGCGACGCCCAATTTCTTTGCCTTCGCCTGGCAGGCACGTGCGCAGCTGGCGGCAAAGCGCGGCGCGCCCATTCCCGACAGCGCGCTGTCGCTGGCGATCAACGCCGAGTATGGCCGCACCCAGAATCAGCTGCATATCCATATCTCCTGCCTGCGTCCCGACGTACGCCGCTCGCTGGACCGTCTCGCGCCCGCGCTTTCAGACCGCTGGCAGGAGGAGAAGCTGCTTCAGCACCCTTACCAGATACGCGCGCTCACGCTGCCCGAGCTGACGCAGCAGAGCCTGTTTATCCGCGTGGCGAACGAGATCCCCAACGCGCGCAGCGAAATGGGCAAATATGGCCTGGCGCTGGCGGCGCTGCCGGATGGACGCCTGGCAATAATGGCGCTGGCGCGCAACTGGCTGTTGCTAAACCGGGGATCGGCAGAGGAGCTGCAGGACCACAGCTGCGGGATATTGCGGCAATAAAAAAGGCGGCCTGAAGGCCGCCTTTTCTGCGTATTGAAGGTTACGCTTTTTTCGCTTCTGCCGCTGCCTTAACGATAACGGCGAAGGCGTCAGCCTTCAGTGAGGCACCGCCAACCAGCGCGCCGTCGATGTCCGGCTGGGTGAAGAGTTCAGCCGCGTTCTTGTCGTTAACGGAGCCGCCGTACTGAATGATCACCTGCTCGGCGACCGCAGCGTCTTTTTTCGCGATGTGCTGGCGAATAAATTTGTGCACCGCCTGCGCCTGCGCCGGGGTCGCTGATTTGCCGGTGCCGATAGCCCAGACCGGCTCATAGGCGATAACCGCGCCGTTAAAGGCTTCCGCGCCCTGAGTTTCCAGCACCGCGTCGATCTGGCGTGCGCAGACTTCTTCCGTCTGGCCCGCTTCGTTTTCCGCTTCGGTTTCACCAATGCACAGCACCGGCACCAGGCCTGCCGCTTTCAGCACGGCGAATTTCTTCGCGATGAACTCGTCGCTCTCTTTGTGGTAGGTACGACGTTCAGAGTGACCGATAATGATATATTTCGCGCCGATATCTTTCAGCATGTCCGCGGAGGTTTCGCCGGTAAAAGCGCCGGAGAGGTTGACGTCGACGTTCTGCGCGCCCAAGGCGATATGGCTGCCGGAGATGGCGTGTTTCGCCTGGTCGAGGTAGATAGCCGGCGGGGCGATCGCCACGCCGCAGCCGTCAACGCCGGAGAGCGCTTTGCGCAGGCCTTCGATCAGCTCGCCTGTCATCTGCTTGCTGCCATTCAGTTTCCAGTTACCCATAACCAATGGATGTCGCATTCTATCCTCCGCGTTACGCGATTCATTAAATTGCACTGCCAGCAGGCAGCGTAGACTGCCAGACAGTATAGAGATCTATCAGGTTAATGGCTTTGCTTTTCGTCATTTTTGCCGCCCTGATCGGCAGGCGGCAGCGCCAGTTTTATTGGCTCGATAGCGAAGGTCAGACCCTTGTCGCCGTTGTCCGCCACCACGAAGCGCAGCGCGCCTTCTGTGCGGGAAAAATAGCGCGCGCCTTTGCCTTCGCTCAGCAGCGCGTTGAGCTTTTTCCGCGCTTCGTCCGGCGTAAGGCCGGGTACGAAAAAGCGCAGCAGCGCTGTCATATAGGCCATCGCCTTCTCCTGCGACGCTTTCTGATCCGGGCCCGGCACCGGCAGCCAGGTAAGCTGCAGCGTTTTCACTTTTCCGGTTCCCTGCTCCAGCGCGGTAGAGGCGTAGAGGGTTTCGCTGATTTTGCTCGCCGCGCGCGTCAGGCGACTGCTGTCGTTCCTGTTATCGATGGCACGATACTCCATCAGCGGCAGGTCGGCGTTGGCGGCGTTATACCGTTCGCGGAACTGGCCGATGGTCATATCAAAGGTAGGCGCGCCCGCCAGCAGGTAGGGTGCGGCAGGCACGGATTCACTGCGCTCGCGCAGCGGGGGATCGGCGGCAAATGCCGGGGCCGTTAGCGCAAGGCTCAGCAGCAGCGCGCCAGGCAAATTCTTCATTTCGTTGGCTCGACCAGTAAACTCTGCGCCAAATTAGAACGGGTTTTACCTGTGAAAGTCAAAAGCGCGACGGGCAAAATTCGTCCCCGACATAAGAATTAACGCATCGCAGCCAGCTTACCAGTAGTGCTCGCTGGTGATATGCCCCGGTTTACGCTTCAGATGCTTACGCATATCGCGCGTCTCTTTCAGCATCTGCTGGGTATCGCGCACCATCTGCGGGTTGCCGCACAGCATAATATGGCCCGACTCCGCCTCTATCGGCAGGCCGACCGCGCGCTCCAGTTCGCCGCTTTCGATCAGCACCGGTACGCGGCCGGTGAGCGAGCCCGCTGCGTTTTCACGGCTCACCACCGTCTGAATGCGCAACTTGCCGTTGTAGATCTGCTGCAGCGACTGCATCAGCGGCAGGTAGCTGAGATCCGCGGCGTAGCGCACCGCGTGTACCAGCACGATATGGTCGAAGCGATCCAGCCCTTCGCCCTGTTGCAGAATAGAGAGGTAAGGCCCAATCGCCGTGCCGGTCGCCAGCATCCACAGGGTTTTGCACGGTGGGATCTCATCCAGCACAAAAAAACCGGCGGCCTCTTTGGTTACCATCAGGGTGTCGCCTGGTCTGAGCGCGTGCAGACGCGGGCTCAGTTTGCCTTCTGGCACCGTGACCAGATAGAACTCCAGCAGCGGATCGCTGGGGGCGTTAACGTAAGAGTAGGCGCGCTGCACGCGTTCGCCGTCGATCTCCAGCGCCAGCTTGGCGAACTGACCGGCGGTAAACGCATCGATCGGCGCATGCACCCGCAGACTGAACAGCGCGTCCGTCCAGTTCTTCACTTCCTTTACTTGCGCATTGACCCATTCAGCCATCATTACTCTCCTGGTCGTTGATTTTTCAGGCACAGTGTTATCATCGCGGCTGCGCGGCGCTTTTTCCACCCGCGCGCCGGTTTTTTGGCTCTAATCGACAAATGCGCCGCACGTCTCAACACGCCGTTGCCCGCGGTTGACAAGGTGGTACGAAAACTTGACGCCCTTCACGTCGACCTCTTTACGTCCCTCTCTCGATTTGTCACGTAATCCTGATATTTTTCCCGCCATAAACCCGATGCAGCGCCTTTTGCTGCTGAATTCATTTTATTTCCCAGACTGAGATGTCGATGAAGAAGATAGAAAATCGGCCGCTGCTGCTGATGTTGATTTTAATGCTGGCGGTTGGACAGATGGCGCAGACGATCTATGTCCCGGCGATGGCCGAGATGGCTGACGCCCTTGGCGTGCACGACGGCACGCTGCAGCGCGTGATGGCGGCCTATCTGATGACCTATGGCGGATCGCAGCTGATCTACGGCCCGCTCTCTGACAGCATCGGTCGTCGTCCGGTGATCCTCTCCGGCATGACGATCTTTATGATCGGCGCCGTCACCGCGATGCTGGCGCCGTCGCTGAACATACTGGTGCTGGGCAGCGCCATTCAGGGGCTGGGCACCGGCGTTGCGGGCGTGATGGCGCGCACCATGCCGCGCGACCTCTATTCGGGCGTCGCGCTGCGTCAGGCCAATAGCCTGCTCAATATGGGGCTGCTGGTCAGCCCGCTGCTGGCACCGGTGATCGGCGCGCTGCTGACGAAGCTGTTTGGCTGGCACGCCTGTTTCGCCTTTCTGCTGCTGCTCTGCTTCTCAGTGACCGGCGCGATGATGCGCTGGCTGCCGGAGACGCGCCCGCAAGGCGGCGAAGTCACGCCTTTTTTCCGCCGCTATCAGCGGCTGCTGCGCGACGCCAGCTTTGTGCGTTTTATTGTGCTGCTGATCGGCGCGCTGGCGGGGATTGCGGTATTCGAGGCGAGCTGCGGCGTGCTGCTGGGCGGGGTGCTGGGACTGGATGCCGTGACCGTCAGCATTCTGTTTATTCTGCCGATCCCCGCCGCCTTTTTCGGCGCCTGGTTTGCCGGACGCGAGGCGCGCTCCTGGCATAGCCTGATGTGGATCGGCATCAACAGCTGCCTGCTGGCGGGCGCGCTGATGTGGCTCCCGGCGTGGTTCGGCATGATGAATATCTGGACGCTGCTGGTGCCTGCCGTGCTCTTTTTCTTCGGCGCGGGCATGCTGTTTCCGCTGGCGACCTCCGGCGCGATGGAGCCCTACGCGTGGCTGGCCGGCAGCGCCGGTGCGCTGATTGGGGGATTGCAAAATCTGGGATCGGGCGTGGTGGCCTGGGCGTCGGCACTGCTGCCGCAGCGCGACCAGTTCAGCCTGGGCATGCTGATGTTCGCTACCGCGCTGGTGATGCTGCTGTGCTGGCTGCCGCTGTCGCGACAGCCAGAAGGTCAGAGCGACACGGTTACAGGATAAAGGGATGCAGCGCCGCGTCTTTGCGGTCCAGATAGTGGATCGACTGGATGCGGCGGATAGTGCGCGATTTGCCGCGTATCAGCAGGGTTTCGCTGGTGGCGATATTGCCCTGGCGCGTAATTCCCTTCAGCAGGTCGCCGCTGGTAATGCCGGTGGCGGCGAAGATCACGTTGTCGTTGCGCGCCATACGCGCCAGCGGTAACACCTCGCCCGCTTTAATACCCATCTCGTCGCAGCGCGCCAGCTCCTGCTCGCCGATGCGGCGATTCTCTTCGCTCTCGCCTTTAACCTCATGACGCGGCAGCAGACGGCCTTGCATATCGCCATCCAGCGCGCGGATCACCGCCGCCGACACCACGCCTTCCGGCGCGCCGCCAATGCCGTAGAGCACGTCCACCTCGCTGTCAGGCATACAGGTAAGAATAGAGGCCGCCACGTCGCCGTCGGGGAAGGCGAAGACGCGCACGCCAAGCTGCTGCAGCTGGGTGATAACGGCGTCGTGGCGCGGTTTCGCCAGAATGGAGACCGTCAGCTGCGCCAGCGGCTTATCCAGCGCCGCGGCGATATTGCGCAGATTGGTTTCCAGCGGAAGGTTGAGATCGATATGGCCGCGCGCTGCCGGACCGACAATCAGCTTCTCCATATACATATCAGGCGCGTGCAGAAAGCTGCCCTTGTCCCCGACCGCCAGCACCGCCAGCGCGTTGGCCTGGCCCATTGCGGTCATGCGCGTGCCTTCGATGGGATCGACGGCGATATCAACCGCGTCACCGCGTCCGCTACCGACCTTCTCGCCGATATAGAGCATCGGCGCTTCGTCAATCTCGCCTTCGCCAATCACAATCTGGCCGTCGATATCGATGGTGTTCAGGACGTGTCGCATCGCGTGGACGGCAGCGCCGTCGGCGCTGTTTTTGTCGCCGCGTCCCAGCCAGCGATAGCCAGCTAACGCCGCCGCTTCGGTCACGCGGGAAAATTCTATGGCAAGTTCTCGTTTCATGGCCTGCACCTGCTGAAAAAAGGGCAGTGTAGCATAGCGCGGAAGGGCAAAAAAAAGCCCGCGACAGCGTCGCGGGCCCGGAAGGCTGAGAGGGGTGCCGGCAGTGGCTGGCACGCTCTCCTGTTACTCGTCGTGCTCTTCCCACGCCTGCGCTCGCGCCACGGCTTTTTTCCAGCCAGCGTAGCGGACGTTGCGTTCGGTGGTTTCGATGCTCGGACGGAATTCGCGCTCGATAACCGCTTTGGCGCGCACCTCTTCGAGGTCGTTCCAGAAACCTACCGCCAGACCGGCCAGATAGGCCGCGCCCAGCGCGGTCACTTCGCGCACTTCCGGACGCTCAACCCGCGTGCCGAGAATGTCCGACTGGAACTGCATCAGGAAGTTGTTCGCTACCGCGCCGCCATCCACGCGCAGCGACTGCAGGCGGGTGTCGGCGTCGTTCTGCATCGCTTCCAGCACGTCGCGCGTCTGGTAGGCGATTGACTCCAGGGTGGCGCGAATAATGTGGTTGGCGTTAGCGCCGCGCGTCAGGCCGAAAATTGCTCCGCGCGCATAGGGGTCCCAGTAGGGCGCGCCCAGGCCGGTGAAGGCCGGCACCATATAAACGCCGTTGGTATCTTTTACCTTAAGCGCAAAGTACTCGGAGTCGGTGGAGTCGCTGATCAGCTTCATCTCGTCGCGCAGCCACTGAATAGAGGCGCCGCCGATAAACACGGCGCCTTCCAGCGCGTAGTTCACTTCGCCGCGCGGGCCGCAGGCGATGGTGGTCAGCAGGCCGTGCGAAGAGGTCACTGCTTCGGTGCCGGTGTTCATCAGCATAAAGCAGCCGGTGCCGTAGGTGTTTTTCGCCATGCCCGGCTGAACGCAAAGCTGGCCGTAGAGCGCCGCCTGCTGGTCGCCTGCGATACCGGCGATCGGAATACGCGTGCCGCCTTTACCGCCGATGTTGGTCTGGCCGTAAACCTCTGAAGAGCCTTTAACTTCCGGCAGCATTTCACGCGGAATGTCGAGGATCTCCAGCATGCGCTGATCCCATTCCAGCTTGTGAATGTTGTACATCATGGTACGAGAGGCGTTGGTATGATCGGTAATATGCACGCGTCCCTGGGTCATTTTCCATACCAGCCAGGTATCGACGGTGCCGAACAGCAGCTCGCCACGCTTCGCGCGTTCGCGCGCCCCTTCGACATGGTCGAGGATCCACTTTACCTTGGTGCCGGAGAAGTAGGGGTTAATCACCAGGCCGGTGGTGTGCTGGATATACTCTTCCAGACCCTCTTTTTTCAGTTTGTTGCAGTAGTCCGCGGTGCGCGGATCCTGCCACACGATGGCGTTATAGATCGGCTTGCCGGTCTCTTTGTCCCAGACAATAGCGGTTTCGCGCTGGTTGGTGATGCCGATTGCGGCAATCTCATCGGAACGGATGTCGGCGTGCGCCAGCACCTCTACCAGCGTAGAGCTCTGCGAAGCCCAGATATCCATCGGGTCATGTTCAACCCAGCCAGCCTTCGGGTAGATCTGGGTAAATTCACGCTGCGATACCGCAACGATATTGGCGTCGTGATCCAGCACGACGGCACGTGAGCTGGTAGTGCCCTGGTCGAGCGCAACAATATATTTTTTATCAGTGGTAGTTGTCATAATGCATTCCCGATGAAAAGGTGAAACTTACGCTTTACGCTGCTCAGCGCGTGCGACCGGTTTTTCTGTTTTGCTGGTGACCAGTACGGCGCCAGGCAGGTGGCGGCCAATCAGTGCGCGATAACCGAAGGCGCCCAGGCAGGCTCCCACTAACGGGCCAAAGATCGGTACCAGGAAGTAGGGGATATCTTTACCGCCCGTGAAGGCCACGTTACCCCAACCCGCAAAGAAGGCGAACAGCTTGGGTCCGAAATCACGCGCCGGGTTCAGGGCGAAGCCGGTCAGCGGACCCATCGCGCCACCGATAACGGCGACCAGCAGGCCGATTAACAGCGGCGCCAGCGGACCACGGGGTACGCCGTTGCCATCGTCAGTCAGCGCCATGATGACCGCCATCAGCACTGCGGTGATCACCATTTCAACCAGGAACGCCTGGCCCACGCTGATATGCGGGTTAGGATAGGTAGAGAAGATACCGGCGAGATCCAGGCTCTGAACCGTGCCGCGCACCATCTGGTGGCTTTGCTCGTAATCGAAGAACAGATTGTAATAAAGGCCATAAACCAGCGCGGCAGCGCAGAACGCGCCCGCGACCTGCGCCAGGATATAAGGCACCACCTTGCGCCCTTCAAAGTTGGCGAACAGACAAAGCGCCACCGTGACGGCAGGGTTAAGATGGGCGCCCGAAACGCCAGCGGTAAGGTAGACGGCCATGGAGACGGCCAGTCCCCAGATAATACAGATTTCCCATTGTCCGAATGCGGCTCCGGCGACCTTCAGCGCGGCCACGCAGCCTGCGCCAAAAAAGATAATCAAGCCGGTACCGATGAATTCGGCGATGCATTGCCCTTTCAGTGTGTTCGATGTCTGACTCATAATGGTATTCCTGAAGCGAGGTTAAATTTTATCAGTTTTTGTTCTCAATCCATGAGTCACCCAGCTTTATTGTAGGGTTGATGTGAATTTATCGTTAACGAGCATAAACGAGAAATAGCGAAATCTAAATCTGTGTGCTGAGTCATAAAAATGCGCGTTTTCGCGCCTTTTCACTTTCATGAAACATCATTTCAACTTTTTGGCCGCCTCGGTTTTTCGCGGCGTACATGCGCAGCGGCAGCAGGCCAGGTATAAGCCGAAAAGTGTTACAGACTGCGCCCGCAGTGCCCGCGTCGCTGGACTTGCGCTATCAGGCTACATACAATCGGAAACATTGTTGCTGGCCTGGCTGATACAGGGCGTCACGCGCTAAGGCTGGCATCATCAACGCCCTGCGAGAATTTAGGAGAGGTCAGAAAGATGTCATTTGAAGTATTTGAGAAACTGGAAGCGAAAGTTCAGCAGGCGATTGATACCATCACCCTGCTGCAGATGGAAATCGAAGAGCTGAAAGAGCAGAACAACGCGCTGAAAAACGAAGCGCAACAGGCGGCGGGCAATCATGACTCGCTGGTGCGTGAAAATCAGCAGCTAAAGGAAGAGCAGCATCTGTGGCAGGATCGCCTGCGTGCACTGCTGGGAAAAATGGAAGAGGTGTAAGCGCCTCATTACTATGAAAAACGGGAGCGCATCGCTCCCGTTTTCGTTTTCGGCGTTACTCGATATCGAGCGGATCTTCTGAGAGGATAATGCCGGTATTGTCGGCGTAGAGATGGTCGCCGGAAAAGAAGGTGACGCCGCCGAAATTAACGCGCACGTCGCTCTCGCCGATGCCTTCACCCGCCGCGCCTGCCGGCACTGCGGCAATCGCCTGAATGCCGATCTCCAGCTCCTCCAGGTCGTCTACCTGACGCACGGAGCCGTAAACCACTAAGCCTTCCCATTCGCTTTCCATCGCCAGACGCGCCAGCTGCGCATCCACCAGCGCGCGACGCACCGAACCGCCGCCGTCAATCACCAGCACGCGGCCCCGGCCGTTCTCTTCCAGCAGATCGTAGAGCAGGCCGTTGTCTTCGAAACATTTCACTGTGGTTATCTGACCACCAAATGAGGTGCGGCCACCGAAGTTTGAAAAAAGCGGCTCAACAACGTTCACTTCTTCATGGTAGATGTCGCAGAGTTCAGAGGTATCGTATTTCATGGTGGTTCCATCTGTTTGCCACAGGAGCGGTAAG
The DNA here is from genome assembly GCF_022346785.1 of Pantoea sp. ACRSC. Classification (NCBI taxonomy): domain Bacteria; kingdom Pseudomonadati; phylum Pseudomonadota; class Gammaproteobacteria; order Enterobacterales; family Erwiniaceae; genus Pantoea; species Pantoea sp. ACRSC. The sequence goes on along the minus strand of NZ_JAKRNN010000009.1, from coordinate 116,602 downwards.
TATACCGCCAGTTGCGGATTGTTGGCAAAATCATCAGCGGAAAAAAAAGGCGCTGCATCAGCAGCATGCAGAAAAAAAAGCCCGGCGCAGTGGCCGGGCTTTGCGCAAGCGCATGGAAAAATAGAATTACAGGATAAAGCGGCTGAGATCTTCGTCCGCCACCAGTTCATCCAGGTGCTTGCTGACATATTCCGCGTCGATGGTGACAGAGTCGCCGTGACGATCGCTGGCGTCATAGGAGATATCTTCCATCAGACGCTCCAGCACGGTGTGCAAACGACGTGCGCCGATATTCTCGGTGGTCTCGTTAACCTGCCATGCCGCTTCGGCGATGCGGCGAATACCATCTTCGGTGAACTCGACGTTCACCCCTTCGGTGCCCATCAGCGCTTTGTACTGTACGGTCACAGAGGCGTTCGGCTCGGTGAGGATGCGCTCGAAATCGTTCACGGTCAGCGCCTGCAGCTCGACGCGAATCGGCAGGCGGCCCTGCAGTTCCGGGATCAGATCTGACGGGCTGGCGACCTGGAACGCGCCTGACGCGATAAACAGAATGTGATCGGTTTTCACCATGCCGTGCTTGGTCGATACGGTGCAGCCTTCTACCAGCGGCAGCAGATCGCGCTGTACGCCTTCGCGCGACACGTCCGGGCCGGACGACTGGCCGCGCTTACAGATTTTGTCGATCTCGTCGATAAACACGATGCCGTGCTGCTCGACCGCTTCGATCGCATCCTGCTTCAGCTCTTCCGGATTAACCAGCTTGGCCGCTTCTTCTTCAATCAGCAGCTTCATCGCATCTTTGATTTTCAGCTTGCGTGGCTTCTGCTTCTGGCCGCCCAGATTCTGGAACATCGACTGAAGCTGGTTGGTCATCTCTTCCATGCCCGGAGGCGCCATGATTTCGACGCCAGCCGGCGCGGCCGCGAGGTCGATCTCAATCTCTTTATCGTCCAGCTGGCCTTCGCGCAGCTTCTTGCGGAACGACTGGCGCGCGGCGGAGGGTTCGCTGCTCTGCTCCGGCTGGCCCCAGTTGTTCTTGGCAGGCGGGATCAGCACGTCGAGGATGCGCTCTTCCGCCATCTCTTCGGCACGGTATTTGTTCTTTTCAATCGCCTGGCTGCGCACCATTTTCACGGCGGCGTCGGTCAGGTCGCGAATAATTGAGTCGACTTCTTTACCGACGTAGCCCACTTCGGTGAACTTAGTCGCCTCTACCTTAATAAACGGCGCGTTGGCGAGCTTCGCCAGGCGACGGGCGATTTCGGTTTTACCGACGCCGGTCGGGCCGATCATCAGAATGTTTTTCGGCGTCACCTCGTGGCGCAGCTCTTCGTCGAGCTGCATACGACGCCAGCGGTTACGCAGCGCGATGGCCACAGCTTTTTTTGCGCCGTCCTGGCCGATAATAAAGCGATTCAGTTCGCTGACGATTTCGCGGGGAGTCATCTCAGACATCTTTAATCCTTACGCCCTGGACGGCAGTTCTTCGAAGTTAACATTGTGGTTAGTGTAGATGCAGATGTCGCCTGCGATATCTAAGGATTTCGCGACGATCTCATGCGCGCCCAGCTCGGTATTCTCCAGCAGCGCACGCGCTGCCGCCTGAGCGAAGGGGCCACCGGAACCAATGGCGATCAGATCGTTTTCGGGCTGGATAACGTCGCCGTTGCCGCTGATGATCAGCGAGGCGTTTTCATCAGCGACCGCCAGCAGCGCTTCCAGACGGCGCAGCATACGGTCGGTGCGCCAGTCTTTCGCCAGCTCGACGGCAGCTTTCACCAGGTGGCCCTGATGCATTTCCAGTTTACGTTCGAAGAGTTCAAAGAGCGTGAAGGCATCTGCAGTGCCGCCAGCGAAACCGGCAATTACTTTATCGTTGTAAAGACGACGCACTTTTTTCACGTTGCCTTTCATAACGGTATTGCCGAGCGTTGCCTGGCCATCACCGCCGATAACGACTCGTCCGTTGCGTCGTACGCTTACTATTGTTGTCACGGGCAGACCCCTTGTTGCAGTAGAAAAAAAGCGCCGCGCGGCAAGGCGCGGCGCATCATGCAACCAGATATGGGGCGGGTTTGGCGGGTTTCAACCCCCGACGGCGAGCGGAATACAGTTTGAATGGCCGTTGCCGCGCAGCCGCTTCAGCGTACTGTCGGCGGCGCTGCGATCCTTCAGCGGACCTATCACCACGCGATTCCAGCCACCGCCGGTGGTAATCCGGCTTTCGAAACCTTCGAACGCCAGACCGGCGCGTACCGATTCCGCCTGGTCGGTGCCTTTAAATGAACCGCACTGCACCATCCAGCGCTGCGAAGAGGCCGGTTTTTCCGCCGCTTTCTTCGCTGTCTCCTGCGCAGGTTCGCGCGTAACGGGCGCAGGCTGCTGCGTTTGAGGCTGAGTCTGGCGCGGCTGTGCCGCCGGACGCGTACTCGGCTGCTGCTGAGACTGATGCGTGGTCTGCGTCTGGCGCGCAGGCTGGCTCGGCTGCGTGGTTTGCGGCTGACGCGCCGGCGCGCTTTGCGGCGCCTGCTGTTGACGCGACTGCATCTGAAGCTGCTGCTGGCGCTGCAGGGTCTGCTGACGCTGCGCCGGCGTCTGTTCGTTCCACGGCACTTCGTTCAGCTGCGTCGGCGACTGGCGCATATCCGCCTGCATCTGCTCCAGCAGCTGGCGCTGTTCGTCGGTGAGCTGCGTGTGCGACTCGATCTCGCCGCCCGCCGAAGGTTCGGTTGGCGTCGGCACCGTGACCTGACGGTTCTCCAGCTCTTTAATGTATTTCCAGCGCTCTTCAGGCTTCGGCGGCAGACCGTTGCCGTTGGCTTTATGATCCGGGATCACCGGCACATCTTCTTTTTTATGATGCGCAAGGAACCATAAACCACCGGCAAAGGTCACCAGCACCGCAACGGCCAGTCCGATAAGAAGTTTGGAAACACCTGAACCGCCTTTGCTTTTCTTTCCACGGCTGGTGCTGCTTTTTTTGCGACGCGTCCCTGTTGAACGCCCGCGGCCTACATAATCTCTCTGTGCCACTCTCGTTCTGATACCCTTCAAAAAATCGTGCCAATGGGGCGAAAACGCCTGGAAAGACCGCCCGGCAAGGAGTCCGCCATGTTACTCAAGGGTTGGAACTTTGACCAGCAGTGTTCGCTTTAAGAATCTACTGAAAATAACGCAAAAGTGCGGTTATTTCTCGTGCTTCTTCTCAGGCGCCGTGCTGCCGCGCACGGTGAGTTCGGCGTCCAGCAGACGTGAACCGTTGTTTACGCGCTTGCCCTGCAGCTCATCCAGCAGCAGCAGCATCGCTTCGCGTCCAATCTGATAGCGCGGCTGCGTCACGGTGGTGAGCGGCGGCTCGCAGTAGCGCGAGAGTTCGATATCGTCGAAGCCGACAATCGAGAGATCCTGCGGCACGCGCAGGCCGAGGCGTTTCGCCTGATTCATTGCGCCGAGCGCCAGCATGTCGCTGTGACAGAAGAGCGCGCGCGGCGGCTGCGGCAGCGCCATCAGCTGTTTCAACGCCTGCGCACCCGCTTCAAAGCTGAAGTCGCCCCGCACGATATAGGTGGGATCGACGGTAAGATTGCTGCGGCGCAGCGCCTGGATATAGCCCTGGGTGCGGTACTGGCACAGCGGCATCTCTTCCGGCCCGGCGATGCAGGCGATCTGGCGATGACCCAGCTGCAGCAGATGGTTAACCGCCTCAAAAGCGGCCGTCAGGTTGTCGATATGCACGGTAGGCAGCGCCATCTCCGGCGCGAACTCATTCGCCATCACCATCGGCGGCAGATTGCGCTGATCCTCATTAACGGGATCGAACGGGATCCGCGAACCGAGCAGCACCATGCCGTCGATCTGACGCGTCAGCAGCAGATCGAGAAAGGTCTTCTCTTGCTGATTCTGGTGCGCGCAGTCGCCAATCAGTACCAGATAGCCTTCCTGCGCCGCCGTCACTTCGACGCCGCGAATAATTTCGCTAAAGAAGGGATCGCAGATATCGGGGACAATCACCAGAATCGTCTGCGTGTCGCCGCGACGGGCGTTGCGCGTCAGGCCGTGCGACGCATAGCCGACGGCAATAACCGCCTGTTCGACTTTTTGCCGCGTCGCCGCCGAGACTTTTTCAGGATTCATCAGCGCGCGTGAGACGGTTGCGGTTGAAACGCCCGCCTTTTCAGCCACATCTTTCATGGTGGCGGGCGCTTGAGGGGTCTGCTCCAACACTCTACTCCTGACGCATTCAAAGGATAGTTATGGCCGAAAAAAGCCACGCCGCTCACATTGTTAACGATTGCGCGGCCGGTTTGTTACTTAATTTGCATAAAAATTGTGACTTGTGCGACTTTTTTCGATCTGGCTCGCAGGCTCAGCTCTCGGTGGGGTCGATATCAAGCGTCCATTTGACTTTGCGCGCGGCGGGCAGCGTCGTAATCAGCGGCAGCGAGCCGTCAAGCAGCTGCTGCAGGCGCTTACGCGAGGGGTGCTGTACCAGCAGCTGCCAGCGCCAGCGTCCGCCGCGCTTCGGCTGCAGCGCCGGAACCGGCCCCATCAGCCACATCGCGCTATCTTTCAGCGGGCTGGCGTCAAGCAGGTTGCGCAGCTGCTGCAAAAATTCGGCGGCCTGCTGGTTGTCGTGATCCTCGGCGCGAAACAGCGCATGGCTGGTCCAGGGCGGCAGCATGACCGACTGGCGCTCCAGCAGCGTCTGCTGGGCGAAGGCGAAATAGCCCTGATGCAGCAGCGTCTGCAGCAGCGGATGTTCCGGATGGTGGGTCTGCAGCAGCACTTCGCCCTGTTTGCCGGCGCGGCCGGCGCGGCCGGCGACCTGGGTATAGAGCTGCGCGAAGCGCTCGGCGGCGCGGAAGTCGGCGGAGAAAAGCGCGCCGTCCACGTCCAGCAGCGACACCAGCGTGACGTCCGGGAAGTGGTGGCCTTTTGCCAGCATCTGCGTGCCCACCAGAATGCGCGCGCCGCCGCGATGCACATCGGCCAGATGCTGCTCCAGCGCGCCCTTGCGGCTGGTAGTATCGCGATCGATGCGCGATACCGGCACGCCGGGAAACAGCGTGCCGAGCTGCTGCTCCAGCTGCTCCGTGCCGACGCCGACCGGCAGCAGATGGGTTGAACCGCACTGCGGGCACTGATTAGGCAGCGGACGCTGGCTGTCGCAGTGGTGGCAGCGCAGCTGGCGCTGCTGCTGGTGCAGGGTATAGTAACGTTCGCAGCGCTGACACTCCGCAATCCAGCCGCAGTCATGGCAGAGCAGGGCGGGCGAATAGCCGCGACGGTTAAGGAACAGCAGCACCTGATTATCCGCCTGCAGATGCTGGCGCATTTTGCCGATTAGCGCGGGCGCCAGCCCACCGATAAGCTGCTGGCCTTTGAGATCCACCAGCTGCTGCAGGGCCGGTTTCGCATTGCCGGCGCGTTTCGTAAGGTCGAGCTGACGATATTTGCCGCTGCGCACGTTGTGCAGCGTCTCCAGCGCGGGCGTCGCCGACCCCATAACAATCGGGATATTCTCTTCGCGCGCGCGGAATACCGCCAGGTCGCGCGCCTGGTAACGCCAGCCTTCCTGCTGTTTATAAGAGCTGTCGTGCTCTTCATCAATAATGATCACGCCCGGACGCGCCAGCGGGGTAAACAGCGCCGATCGCGTGCCGATGATAATGGCATTTTCGCCCTGGCGCGCGCGCAGCCAGACGGCAAGGCGCTCGCTGTCGTTAAGAGCGGAGTGCAGCACGTCGACCGGCGCGTCGAAGCGCTCGCGGAAGCGGGCGATGGTCTGCGGCGTCAGGCCGATCTCCGGCACCAGCACCAGCGCCTGCTTGCCGCGCGCCAGCACATTTTCCAGCACGCTGAGATAGACTTCGGTTTTGCCGGAGCCGGTGATGCCGGCCAGCAGCCAGGCGGCGTAGTGCTCATCCTCGCTGCGGATGGCGCCAACCGCCATCGCCTGGTCGGTATTGAGCCGCAGGCGCTCGCCCTTAACGGCATAGCGCGGACGCCAGTCCAGCTGCTGCGGCTGATGCTCGCGCAGGTCGCACAAACCTTTTGCGCGCAACGCCTGAAAGGCGGTTTCGGTCAGATCCTGCTCGGCGACCTGATGGCGATAGAGCGGCTGATTGCGCAACGCCGCCAGCGCCTGCTGCTGCTTCGGCGCGCGCTTCAGGCTTTCGGGCGCGGTTGCCTGGCCCTGTTCGGTGATGACCCACTGCCACAGCGGCGCGTCCTGCGCCGGTTTCCCCTGGCGCAGCAGCACCGGCAGCGCATGGCTCAGCACCTCGCCAACGGGCGAATGATAGTAACCCGCCGCCCAGTTGAGCAGTCGCCACAGGGAAGGCGGATAGAGCGATTCGCCGTCCAGTACCTCGGCGACGCGCTTGAGCTGCGCCTCCGGCAGATCGCTCTGGTCGCGGAAACCCACCACCACGCCAACCATTTTCCGGTTGCCGAACGGCACGCTGACGCGCCCGCCCAGTACCGGCTGCGCGCCGTGCGGCGGCAGATAGTCAAACAGACGGGGGAGCGGAACGGGCAGGGCAACCTGAACGACGGGCATGGCAATCTCTTTCCGGTTCAATGAGTCATCGCGGGACGCCTAGTGTACACGCTGGCGCGACCAGCGGGTATCTTGCAGAAGATTTGCTAAAAGCGGTTATTTTCTGTATAGTATGCCGCCTTTGGTGAGAAAGGTCTCGCCAGAGCTAAACATTAATGTTCAACCGCGTGTGGTGCTGTGCAGGTTTTTTAGCCTGGCACGGAGAGCGACACGGCCTTTTATGAGGTTCTCCCATGAAACAAGGTATTCACCCGAAATACGAAGCTGTGACCATCACCTGCACCTGCGGTAACGTGATTCACACGCGCTCTACTATGGCTCACGACATGAACCTGGACGTCTGCGGTAAATGTCACCCGTTCTACACTGGTAAGCAGCGTGAAGTTGCAACCGGTGGCCGCGTTGACCGCTTCAACAAGCGTTTCAGCGTACCGGGCGCTAAAAAATAAGTTTTCTGAGCGGAATGATTCACGCCTGGCGCTGAGTCATTCTGCTCTGCTGTTTCCCTTCGCGTTACCTCTCTGATTGTCTCTTCCCGTTCTGCACTGTCAACAACCCCCTTTCTCTGCCTCTACGCGCAGCGCACGCCTGTGTCCCATTGTCGCCTGACTCTTTTTTATTGCTCGCTAATGACACGCCAGCAAATTCCCTGCCGCGTTCTGTAGAGAACAGCGCGTCATTAAAGCGGCTTTTCTTGCGTCTGAAGAACGATTTATTTCTGAGAGCAGGCAGAAAATTAAGCCGGGATGATTTTCTTCTGGCGACGATCTGCAGCCTAAAGGCGCGATTGCTAATAAGGCGGGAGAAACTATGGCAGCAGAGTCTCAAGCGATAGCCTGCTGCCAGCGGCTGGCAAAGGGATCAATATTCCCAGGTATCGGGATCGACGCCTTTTTCGCGCATGATTTTTTTTGCTTCTTCCGGAATTTCATCGCTGCGCTCTTTGCGCAGATCAACATCATCCGGCAGCGGCTGTCCGGTGAAGGCATGCAGAAAGGCTTCACACAGCAGTTCGCTGTTTGTGGCGTGACGCAGGTTGTTCACCTGACGACGGGTGCGCTCATCCGTTAAAATTTTCAGCACGCTTAACGGGATAGAGACAGTGATTTTTTTAACCTGCTCACTCTTCTTACCGTGTTCAGCGTAGGGGCTGATATATTCGCCGTTCCATTCAGCCATGGGTTACCTTAATAAAAAGTTGAAAGTGGGAAATCCGTGGATTATGCCCGATTTTACCGTGCCTGACCTCTTGAACTGCGGGGTTTCTTCATCCTGGCCGCAAAAGCGGACGCAAAACGCAGGCAATGAGGGGTAATTTTAGCGGGTTATAGCTTTCTGCTCAATCTATACGCAAAGACATTTAGATGTCCAGATGTATTGACGTCTAATTATGGAGTGTTATCCTGATGCCTCTTTATTACTCTCTTCAGGAACAAAAAGCACCATGACGCGTAAACAGGCAACCATCGCGGTCCGCAGCGGTTTGAATGATGACGAGCAATATGGCTGCGTTGTCCCACCGATTCACCTCTCCAGTACCTATAACTTCCTCGACTTTAACGAACCGCGCGCGCATGACTATTCGCGTCGCGGCAACCCAACGCGCGACGTGGTGCAGCGCGCGCTGGCTGAGCTGGAAGGGGGAGCGGGCGCGGTGCTAACCAATACCGGCATGTCGGCGATCCATCTGGTGACGACGGTGTTCCTGAAGCCGGGCGATCTGCTTGTCGCCCCGCACGACTGCTACGGCGGCAGCTATCGCCTGTTCGACAGCATGGCGAAGCGCGGCGCGTACCGCGTGAAGTTCGTCGATCAGGGCGACCGTGCGGCGCTGGAGGCGGCGCTGGCGGAAAAACCGAAGCTGGTGCTGGTAGAAAGCCCAAGCAACCCGCTGCTGCGCGTGGTAGATATCGCCGCCATCTGCGAGGCGGCGCGCAGCGCAGGCGCCGTTAGCGTGGTCGACAATACTTTCCTGAGTCCGGCGCTGCAAAATCCGCTGGCGCTGGGCGCGGACCTGGTGATCCACTCCTGCACCAAATATCTCAATGGCCACTCTGACGTGGTGGCGGGCGCGGTGATTGCAAAAGATCCGGCGCTGGTGACCGAGCTGGCATGGTGGGCGAATAATATCGGCGTTACCGGCGCGGCTTTTGACAGCTACCTGCTGCTGCGCGGGCTGCGCACGCTGGCACCGCGTATGGCGGCGGCGCAGCGCAACGCGCTGGCAATTGTGAGCTATCTGCAACAGCAGCCGCTGGTGAAAAAGCTGTATCATCCTTCGCTGCCGGAAAACGCCGGACACGAATATGCGGCGCGCCAGCAGCGCGGCTTCGGCGCGATGCTGAGCTTCGAGCTTGACGGCGACGAAGCCCTGCTGCGTCGTTTTCTTAAGGCACTGCAGCTCTTTACGCTGGCGGAATCGCTGGGCGGCGTAGAAAGCCTGATTTCCCACACCGCGACCATGACGCACGCCGGCATGTCGGCGGAAGCGCGCGCGGCGGCGGGTATCTCAGAGACGCTGCTGCGCATCTCTGTGGGCATTGAGGATCATGAAGATTTAATTGCCGATCTGGATAATGCATTCCGGACGGCGTCTGAGGGTTAAAAATGACGATTTCAGCCGGCGCGGCAACGCCGAATAGTAAGCAGTTGCACAAATTTGGCGGCAGCAGCCTGGCGGATGCGCGCTGTTACCAGCGCGTCGCCACTATCATGGCGGATTACAGTCAGCCGGGTGATTTGATGGTGGTTTCGGCGGCTGGCTCGACAACCAACCAGCTGATTAGCTGGCTAAAGCTCAGCCAGAGCGATCGCCTGGCCGCGCATCAGGTGCAACAGGCTTTACGGCGTTATCACAGCGAGCTGATCGCCGGGCTGCTGCCTGCCGAATATGCCGAGCCGCTGATTGCGAACTTTATTCGCGATCTGGAAAAGCTCGCCGCGCTGCTGGACGGCACCATCAGCGACGCGGTCTACGCTGAAGTGGTCGGCCACGGCGAAGTGTGGTCAGCGCGGCTGATGGCGGCGGTGCTGAGCCAGCGCGATATCGACGCCTGCTGGCTCGACGCGCGCGACTTCCTGCGGGCGGAGCGCGCTGCGCAGCCGCAGGTGGACGAAGGCAAATCCTGGCCGCTGCTGCAGACGCTGCTGGCGCAGCATCCGCACCAGCGCATCGTCGTTACCGGCTTTATCTGCCGCAACGACGCGGGCGAAACCGTGCTGCTGGGGCGTAACGGCTCCGACTACTCCGCCACGCAGATTGGCGCGCTGGCGGGCGTCAGCCGCGTCACCATCTGGAGCGACGTCGCTGGCGTCTACAGCGCCGATCCGCGCAAAGTCTCCGACGCCTGCCTGCTGCCGCTGCTGCGCCTTGATGAAGCCAGCGAGCTGGCGCGTCTCGCCGCACCGGTGCTGCACACGCGTACGCTGCAGCCGGTTTCCGGCAGCGATATCGACCTGCAGCTGCGCTGCAGCTATCAGCCGGAGCAGGGCTCGACCCGTATCGAACGCGTGCTGGCGTCCGGCACCGGCGCGCGCATCGTCACCAGCCATGACGACGTCTGCCTGATTGAGGTTCAGGTGCCGGATCGGCACGATTTCGCGGCGCTGCATAAAGAGGTCGAGCTTCACCTCAAGCGCGCGCAGCTGCGTCCGCTGGCGACCGGTGTGCATCCGGATCGCCAGCTGCTGCAGCTCTGCTATACCGCTGAAGTGGTCAACAGCGTGTTCCAGCTGCTGCAGGATGCGGGCCTGCCCGCTCATCTGCAGCTGCGTGAAGGGCTGGCGCTGGTGGCGCTGGTTGGCGCGGGCGTGACGCGTAATCCGCTGCACAGCCACCGTTTCTGGCAGGAGATCCAGGATCAGCCGGTGGAGTTTGTCTGGCAGTCGGAAGATCATATCAGCCTGGTGGCGGTGCTGCGCGTCGGTCCGACGCAGTCGCTGGTTCAGGGGCTGCATCAGTCGCTGTTCCGCGCGGAAAAGCGCATCGGCCTGATGCTGTTCGGCAAAGGCAATATCGGTTCGCGCTGGCTGGAGCTGTTCGCGCGCGAGCAGGAAGCGCTGTCGGCGCGCACCGGCTTTGAATATGTGCTGGCGGGCGTGGCGGACAGTCAACGCAGCCTGCTGAGCTATGAAGGGCTCGACGCCAGCCGCGCGCTCGCGTTCTTTGATGACGAAGCGGAGGAGCGCGACGAAGAGTCGCTGTTCCTGTGGATGCGCGCGCATCCGTTCGACGATCTGGTGGTGCTCGACGTCACCGCCAGCACGCCGCTGGCGCAGCAGTATCTCGACTTCGCCAGCCACGGCTTCCACGTTATCAGCGCCAATAAAGTCGCCGGGGCGTCCGACAGCCAGACCTGGCGGCAGATCCGCGACGCCTTTACCAAAACGGGCCGACACTGGCTCTATAACGCCACGGTCGGCGCCGGTTTGCCCATTAACCATACGGTGCGCGATCTGCGCGACAGCGGCGACACGATTCTGGCCATCAGCGGCATCTTCTCCGGCACGCTCTCCTGGCTGTTCCTGCAGTTCGACGGCACGGTGCCCTTTACCGAGCTGGTAGACCAGGCCTGGCAGCAGGGCTTAACTGAACCCGACCCGCGCGTAGACCTGTCGGGCCAGGACGTGAAGCGCAAGCTGGTGATCCTCGCGCGCGAGGCGGGCTACAACATCGAGCCTGACCAGGTGCGCGTCGAGTCGCTGGTGCCGGCCGGCTGCGAGGCCGGCTCTATCGACGACTTCTTCGAGCATGGCGAGGCGCTTAACGAGCAGATGCTGCAGCGTCTGGAGGCGGCGCAGGAGATGGGCCTGGTGCTACGCTACGTGGCGCGTTTCGACGCCAGCGGCAAAGCGCGCGTCGGCGTTGAAGCGGTGCGGCCGGAACATCCGCTGGCGTCGCTGCTGCCCTGCGATAACGTCTTTGCGATCGAAAGCCGCTGGTATCGTGACAATCCGCTGGTGATCCGCGGTCCCGGCGCAGGGCGCGACGTCACCGCCGGCGCAATTCAGTCCGATATTCATCGACTTGCCCAACTGCTGTAACCCTTCCCGCGCCTGCCCCCGTGGCAGGCGCTCAGCGCCTCTTTTTAACCCGCATGAATTTCCCTCACCTGGTTTGAATATTTGTCACGCCGCTTTATCACTTTTCAGTTGACGGCATGCTGAGATTGGTTCATTTTGTGCATCTGGACGTCTAAACGTATGGATGTTCGCAGGCGGTAAATTAACCCGATGTTTTTGATGAGGTGAGCAGGATGAGTTTCTTTCATGCCAACCAGCGCGAAGCGCTGAATCAGAGCCTGGCGGAGCTGAACGGGCAAATTAATGTCTCATTCGAGTTTTTTCCGCCCCGTACCAGCGAAATGGAAGAGACCCTGTGGCACTCCATCGATCGTCTTAGCAGCCTGAAGCCGAAATTTGTCTCCGTTACCTACGGTGCCAACTCCGGCGAGCGCGACCGCACCCACACTATTATTAAAGGCATCAAAGAGCGCACCGGCCTCGAAGCTGCGCCGCACCTGACCTGTATCGACGCCTCGCGCGACGAGCTGCGCGCCATTGCGCAAGATTACTGGAACAACGGCATTCGCCATATCGTGGCGCTGCGCGGCGATCTGCCGGCGAACGGCGGCAAACCCGATATGTACGCCTGCGATCTGGTGTCGCTGCTGAAAGAGGTCGGCGACTTTGATATTTCGGTGGCCGCCTATCCGGAAGTCCATCCCGAAGCGAAAAGCGCGCAGGCCGATCTCATCAACCTGAAGCGCAAAATCGACGCGGGCGCCAGCCGCGCCATTACCCAGTTCTTTTTCGATGTTGAAAGCTACCTGCGCTTTCGCGACCGCTGCGTCGCCACCGGCATCGACGTTGAGATCGTGCCGGGGATCCTGCCGGTTTCAAACTTCAAACAGCTGACGCGCTTCGCCACGATGACCAACGTGCGGGTACCGGGCTGGATGAACGCTATGTTCGATGGGCTGGATGACGATGCGGAGACGCGCAAAATGGTTGGCGCCAATATCGCCATGGACATGGTGAAAATCCTGTCGCGTGAAGGGGTAAAAGATTTCCACTTCTATACGCTGAACCGCGCGGAGATGAGCTACGCCATTTGCCATACGCTGGGCGTGCGGCCGGTGCTGGCAGCCTGATATTGAGGGCAGCGCTGCGCTGCCCGCTTTAGCGTTAAAACACCACCGCCTGACCATCCTTTCTGCTCTCGGTCGCCGCGATATAGAACCCTTGCGGGTCGCGGACGATCGCCTGCGCACCGCCGAAGTTATAGCCCTGCAGCGGATCCTCCAGCGTTATCTGATGACCCAGCCGACGCAGCGCCGCCAGCGTATTGCGCTCAAGCGCAGATTCGAACACCACGTGACGACCCTGCTCAACGCGCCAGCGCGGCGCGTCGATCGCCGCCTGCGGGTTCTGTTTGTGCTGCATAATGCGCAGCGCCAGCTGCAGATGGCCCTGCGCCTGCATTGGCCCGCCCATGACGCCGAACGACATCAGCGGCGCGCCCTGCGCGTCGAGCGCAAAAGCCGGGATAATGGTGTGGAAAGGGCGCTTGCCGCCCGCCACTACGTTAGGGTGAGTGGGATCGAGCGAAAAGCCCGCGCCGCGGTTCTGCAAACTGATGCCGGTGCCAGGCACCACCACGCCGGAGCCAAAGCCCATAAAGTTCGACTGAATAAAAGAGACCATCATACCGCTGGCATCGGCGGTGCTGAGATAAACGGTGCCGCTCTGCTGCGGCGCGCCGAAGACAAAGTCACCCGCGCGTTCAGGGTCGATCAGCGCCGCGCGCTGGCGCAGATAGCGCTCGCTCAGCAGCCGCTGCGCCGGAAACTCAAGATGATCTTCATCGCTGACGTAACGCGCCAGATCCACCAGCGCTAGCTTCATCGCTTCGATTGAGAGGTGCAGCCAGGGCACGGAGTCGGGCGCGTAGCGACCGATATCGAGCTGTTCGAGAATGCCCAGCGCAATCAGCGTGGCGATCCCCTGGCCGTTAGGCGGCAGCTCCTGCACCGAGCCGCCGGCGAACGGCTGCGACAGCACCGTAACCCAGTCGGCGCGATGTCTGTCGAGATCCTCCAGCGTCAGCGCGGCGTTGTGCTGACGGGCGAAGGCGACCATCTTTTCCGCCAGCTCGCCGCGGTAAAAGCTTTCTCCGTTGCTGGCAGCGATTTTTTGCAGCGTGTCGGCCTGCGCCGGATTGCGGAACAGCTCGCCGACGCGCGGCGGCCGGCCGCCGGGGGCAAAGCATTCGCGGAAGCCGGGCTGATGCTGGAGTTTGTCGAAGCCGCGCTGCCAGAGTTCGGCGATTAATGGCGAAACCGGAAAGCCGTTGCGCGCGTAATCGATAGCGGGCTGCGCCAGCGTGGTCAGCGGCAGCGTGCCGAAACGCGCCGCCAGCGTAACCCAGGCGGATACCGCGCCCGGCACCGTGACCGCTTCCCAGCCGATCTCCGGCATGCGGCTGCGGCCAACGAAACGTCCTGGATGCCAGGCCGCTGGCGCGCGGCCCGACGCGTTCAGGCCGTGTAGCTGGCTCCCGTCCCAGATAATGGCGAAGGCGTCGCTGCCGATGCCGTTGCCGGTCGGTTCCAGCACCGTCAGCGCCATGGCGGTGGCAATCGCCGCGTCCACCGCGTTTCCGCCCTGCAGCAGCATACGCAGACCCGCCTGCGACGCCAGCGGCTGAGAGGTGGCGACGGCGTTGCGGCCCATCACCGGCACGCGATGCGACGCGTAGCTGGCGTGAAAATCGAACCCAGAGTGCATTTCCCGTTCCTTAGCTGAGTGCAGCTGCGCCATAACGATGCGCCGAGGTGGTGCAACATCTCTGCTGTTGCAGCCTGGCGGAGAGGTGAAACAAGAAAAATCACAGGTTTTGCATACTGGCGCGATTCTTGCCTGCTTTTTACACAGCGCGGTCTACAGTAGCAGTGTAAACGCTAAGCATTTTTTGCAATTTTTGCGCTTTTTTTAAGCGCAGCGCGGCGGGTTTGCCTTGTGTGATCAATGGCTTGTTTTGCTTATAGCAAAAAGGACGGTTTTGGGTAAAAAAATAATTGATATTCACGCAGCAAATCGTCAGGTCTCTATCCATACTTAGAATCCCGGCGAGATGGCGCATTGCTCTGACAAAACAATCAGGCGGTACGCATCAGGCTGTGTCCCGTAGGGGTTTCTCAAACGATAACTATAAACCCTTGCGGGATACAGCCTGCAAAGATCGGTGTGTGAACCATTTGGTTTTACCTCTACTTTCACGTGATTCATAGTGAGTTTTAAGGAGTTCTCTATGGAAGTAAAAGATCCTGTTTTTGAATTGCTCAGCAGCCTTGAGCAGATTGTACTGACACGTGATGCAACACCTGCCACAACTGAAATTCAGCTTCAGCCCGCCATGCCAGAGCCGCAGCGCCTGCGTGAGTTAACCGGAATGAAAGTAGATGAATTTGCCAAAGTGATGGGCGTCAGCGTCTCCTCAGTAAAAAGCTGGGAAGCGCGCCGCACCCGACCTTCAGCGACGGCGCAAAAACTGATGAAATTGCTGCATGCCAATCCCTATCTCGGACGGCAGTTACTGGACTAAAAAATAAGAAAAAAAGAGAACCCGCCACGGCGGGTTTTTTTTTAACTCAGTCCGCCATATTTCGCCGCCTGTTTAACGAACCAGCTCTCCGGCACGCTGTAGGGCGGCTGACCAAGCTGCGCAATTCCCTGTTCGATAATGGTGCTGGCCTGCTGCCACAGCCGGGCGTCGCCCTGCTTAAGCAGTTCTATCTGAACGCGTTTCTCCACCAGATAAATCCGCGCGAAATGGGGATCGAAGCGGACGATGGCGCGCGTATTATCGATAATATCGGCCAGCTTGACGGTTTGCGCCTCGGGCGAGGCTTCAGCGGTATGGCGGAAGTGCGCCAGCTTGCGCGCGGCGCGATTTTTTGCCTGCGGCTGAGCGCTGTCGGTCAGCATTCCGACCAGCTGCGCGACGCGCGAACCGAAGTGCGATTCAATGTCGGCCAGGGTCGTGTCGGTGTCCTCTACCGTATCGTGCAGCCAGGCGGTGGCCAGCAGTTCGTCGTCGTCACTGACGCTGCGCACCAGCTCGGCGACGGCGGCGGGATGAACGATATAGGGTTCGTCGGTATATTTACGCCGTTGACCAGCCTCAGCGTGAGCGCGTGTGGCGTAGCGTCGCGCCTGCTCTTCCAGAGATTCCAGCATGCAAAAGCCCTCTTTGTTAAAAAGTTGCTTGCAATTATCTAGCGCGCTATTTATATTGAATGCCATGAACAGTAACCAAAATGACAAAAAAGTGAAGGCAACGCCACTGTTGGTCAATCAACAGCTCTGCTTTGCGCTCTATTCCGCCAACCTGGCGATGAATAAAGTCTATCGGCAACTGCTTTCGCAGCTCGATCTCACCTATCCGCAATATCTGGTGATGCTGGTGCTGTGGGCGCAGGACGATCTCACCGTGTCTGAAATCGGCGAACAGCTGTTTCTCGATTCCGCCACGCTGACGCCGCTGCTGAAGCGACTGGAGAGCGCGGGATTGATTAACCGTCAGCGTTCGCGCCAGGATGAACGCCAGGTGGTAGTGACCCTGACGGAGCAGGGCCGCGAACTGCAGAGCCAGGCGAGCACCATTCCAGAAACGGTGCAGTGCGCCACCGCCTGTGACGACGAGACGCTGCTGGCGCTGAAGAACGAGCTTGATTTACTGCGCGACAATTTAAATCGGTCGCGCTAGAGATTTACCGGGCGCTCGCGCCCGCTGAAACACCTGCTACACTTATATTAATCGCGTACGATTAAATCGTTTATACAGAGAGGAAGTTATGTCTTTAGAGAAAGTTGTTTATACCGCAAAAGCCAAAGCAACCGGCGGCCGTGATGGTCGTGCAACCTCTTCTGACGGCGTGCTGGACGTGAAGCTGGGCGTGCCGAAAGAGATGGGCGGCGCCGGCGGCGAAGTCACCAACCCGGAGCAGCTGTTCGCTGCCGGCTACTCCGCCTGTTTCCTCGGCGCGATGAAGTTTGTGGCGGGCCGCGACAAAATCGCCATGCCGAAAGATGCGTGGATTGAAGGTGAAGTCGGCATCGGTCCGATCCCTGACGGCTTCGGCATTGAAGCTAAACTGAATATTCATCTGCCGGAGATGGACGAAGCGGAAGCGCAGAAGCTGGTTGACGCTGCGCATATCGTTTGCCCGTACTCTAACGCTACGCGCAACAATATCGACGTCACCCTGAATATCATTCGCTAAGTTTTACGGGCCCACTGCGGGCCCGTTCTCATTTCTCCGTTTTTCTGACCGCTTCTCGCCCTCTGCCCTGTCGTCTTTTCTGGCCTGCCTGGTTAATTTATGTTCTACTGTGCAGCCTCGTGAAAGATCTGTCCGAGCCCGCTCAGATTCTTCCTGTTCGCCAGACAATCGTTATGTCCTGGCGCTAATGCAGCGAACTCTTCCGCGTTGCGATAGTCACAATAGCGTTCAACATCGTGCTTAAGTCCCGGGAAACCCCTTTAAGATGAATTATATTAAGACCATAACCCAGCAAAAGCTGTCGCTGCTGCTGGCGTTATACATCGGCATCTTGCTTAATTTGCCGATTTTCTACCGTCGTTTTGACGGCTTTCTCACTAAATCCACCCTGACTAACTGGCTGACGGCTGCTACTGAAGTGATGGCGATCGTCGTGCTGACCTTTTTCCTGATGCGTCTGCTGTCGCTGGGCGGCAAACGACTCTATCGCGTGCTGGCAACGCTGCTGGTGCTGGTTTCCGTCGCGGCGGCCTACTATATGGCCTTTTTCAACGTGGTGATCGGCTACGGCATCGTCGCCTCGGTGATGACTACCGACGTCGACCTGTCGAAAGAGGTAGTCGGCCTGCATTTCGTGCTCTGGATGGTCGGCGTCAGCGCGCTGCCGCTGCTGATGATCTGGCGTAATAACCTTAGCCAGACGCTGATGGAGCAGCTGCGCACGCCGGGACAGCGCCTTAAGCCTGCTTTGATGATGCTGCTGTGCGTGGCGCTGGTGTGGCTGCCGATCCGCTATTTCGACAAGCTGCAGAAGGCCAATGAAGAGCTTACCAATATCGATCTGCCGAGCTACGGCGGCGTGGTGGCGCACTCTTACCTGCCGTCGAACTGGCTGGCGGCGGTAGGGCTGTTTGCCTGGACGCGCATCGATGAGACGCTGGACAGCCAGGAGCTGCTCGATCCGGCGAAGAAGTTTACCTATGTCGCGCCGCCGGGCATTGATGATACCTATGTGGTGTTTGTGATTGGCGAGACTACGCGCTGGGATCATATGGGCTTGCTCGGCTACGATCGCGATACTACGCCGAAGCTTTCCAAAGAGAAAAACCTGGTGGCGTTCCGCGGCGAGTCGTGCGATACCGCCACCAAGCTGTCGCTGCGCTGTATGTTCGTGCGCGAGGGCGGCACCGAGGATAATCCGGGACGCACGCTGAAAGAGAAGAATATTTTTGCCGTGATGAAGGAGCTGGGCTTTTCGTCCGAGCTGTTCGCCATGCAGAGCGAGGTCTGGTTTTACGATAATGCGGAGGTCGATAATTTCGCTTTCCGCGAGCAGATTGGCTCGGAGCCGCGCAACGCCGGCAAGTCGGTTGACGATATGCTGCTGGTGCCGGAGCTGAAGGCGTCGCTGGATCGTTATCCGCACGGCAAGCATCTGGTGGTGCTGCATACCAAAGGTTCGCACTATCTCTATTCGCAGCGCTATCCGCGCAGTTTCGCGCGCTATCAGCCGGAGTGTATGGGCGTCGATGAGACCTGCAGCAAGGCGCAGCTGATTAACGCCTACGATAACTCGATTCTTTACGTCGATAGCATGCTGGACAGCGTGTTCGATCAGCTGCGCGACAAGAAAGCGATTGTGTTTTACGCTGCCGACCACGGCGAGTCGATTAGCGAGAATATGCATCTGCACGGTACGCCGCGCGAGCTGGCGCCGCCGGAGCAGTTCCGCGTGCCGATGATGGTGTGGGCGTCAGATAAGTATCTGGCTGATGCCAGCAACCGCGCTAATTTCGAGCGTCTGCAGGCGCAGCAGCGCGTCGGCAAGACGCATCGTCACGTTGAGCTGTTCGATACGATTCTGGGCTGTCTGGGCTACAGTTCGCCGAACGGCGGTATTAAGGCGGCGAATAACTGGTGTCAGGCACCGGTCTCATCGCACAGTGACGCGCGGGATGTGACTGAGAAGCACCAGAATTTTGGCGGGCAGGCTGCTTTCCAGGCGAACGCGGCTAAACCACTAAAAAGCGGTTGACGCTGGCAATTGGGCGCAGTAACATGCGCCCCCATCGGTGAGTGGCGCAGCCTGGTAGCGCACTTCGTTCGGGACGAAGGGGTCGGAGGTTCGAATCCTCTCTCACCGACCAGATTTAAGAAACCTGCTTGAAAAAGCAGGTTTTTTTTCGTCTGTAGAAAAGAGGATGAGAACCTCCGAAGGAGGTTTGCGCCGAGCGTAGCGAGACAACGTTGCGCAGCAACGGCCCGAAGGGCGCTTATCGAAGATAAGCGTTATCCTCTCTCACCGACCAGATTTAAGAAACCTGCTTGAAAAAGCAGGTTTTTTTTCGTCTGTAGAAAAGGGTACTGCTTTTTTAAAAAGACGCTGTGGGGCAGGTGCTTACGCGGATGGCATGGACGGATCGCAAAGTCGCTGTACGCATCCCTGCGCGCTCGGCCCGCGACATCCTTGTCGCGGGACGCTTTGCTCTTCCGTCCATGCCATCCGCGCCTAAGCGCTGGTGCGGTCTGTTTGAACAGGGGCTCACGACTTTTGCTGTTGCGTCCGAGCTATCTGCGTTTAAGCGCTGGTGCGGTCTGTTTGGAAATATGTTTAATGCGGCCTGTTTGCACTTGTTTTACTGTCACTCTTTTAATGGCTGAATGCGTAATCTAGTAAAAAACGGGCGCGGCCAGATTCGTTATTCGCATAAGTTTTTGTGAGGCGTTAACAGCGAGCGTTGAAGAATTTCGCTGCCTGTTTTTCAGGAGAATATCGGCACTGTTAGTTTTGGATTTTTTCCCGCAGGTTTATAACAAACCCGATGAAATCCCTCTTTGCCGCCGCTCAGGCCTGGTGAATCTGATTATTATCCCTTTTGACGCGCCAGCGCGCGCCGCGTCTGGCCCAGACGCTTATTTTGCATCGCGTTTTTCTTATGACCTTTTTTATTGTCATGTCGATTTCTTATAGCTGTATCCCAGCATTTTCCACTACCTGGACGCGATAACGCACGCTAAATCGTTCAGTTATTCAACATTTATCGCGCAAGTGCCGGTGTTTTTTAGCGGTGATAATCACTGGAAATTATCGTTCGTCTTAGCGAGATATATGGTCTGGTGAGCAAAAACGCTGTGCAATATGCGGCAATTAACCGTGAAGGCTTTTTTTTACCGTTGCTTGCTATTCCTCACACTCTGTGTAAATAACTCGCGGCTGTATTGACGTTCATTGCAACTGTTGACAAATTGATGCGTCAATAAAGTTGCAGAAGCGGCGTGATCCGGCAGTTTCCACGGCGTCGGAAAAACACAACAAGAACGCTCCGCACTTTCGACCACGTCAGTGGTCTGCCTGAACCGCATAAAAAAAACAGAGGTCGGGCAATACACACAACAACACATCACAATGGAGCAAAAGCATGATCAACTCCCTGGCCAAATCCAGGATGCTGAAGGTCGGTCTGAGCCTGATTGCTATGACCGTCGCCGCAGGTGTTCAGGCAAAAACCCTCGTTTACTGTTCAGAAGGCTCGCCGGAAGGCTTTAACCCGCAGCTGTTCACCTCTGGCACCACCTATGACGCCAGCTCCGTACCGATCTATAACCGCCTGGTTGAGTTCAAAACGGGCACCACCGAGCTGCAGCCTGGCCTGGCGGAGAAGTGGGACGTCAGCGATGACGGCAAAACCTACACTTTCCACCTGCGCAAAGGCGTGAAGTGGCAGACCACCAAAGAGTTTAAGCCGACGCGCGAATTCAACGCCGACGACGTCGTCTTCTCGTTTGAGCGCCAGCTGGATAAAAACAACAGCTTCCACAACGTTTCTGGCGGCAGCTACGAATATTTCGAAGGCATGGACATGCCGAAGCTGATCGGCAAAATCGAGAAGGTAGACGACTATACCGTGCGCTTTACGCTGACGCGTCCGGAAGCGCCGTTCCTTGCCGACCTCGGCATGGATTTCGCGTCGATTCTGTCGAAAGAGTATGCGGACAAGATGCAGAAAGCCGGCACGCCGGAGAAGCTCGACCTGAACCCGGTCGGCACCGGTCCGTTCGTACTGCAGCAGTACCAGAAAGACTCGCGCATTCTGTATAAGGCTAACCCCGATTTCTGGGGCACTAAGCCGAAAATCGATCGTCTGGTCTTCTCTATCACGCCGGATGCTTCCGTGCGTTACGCCAAGCTGCAGAAGGGCGAGTGCCAGGTGATGCCGTACCCGAACCCGGCCGACATCGCCAGCATGAAGAAAGACACCAAAATCAATCTGATGGAACAGCCCGGGCTGAACGTTGGCTACCTCTCGTTTAACACCGAGAAGAAGCCGATGGATAACGTCAAGGTCCGCCAGGCGCTGACCATGGCGGTGAACAAGCAAGCCATTATTGATGCCGTTTATCAGGGCGCAGGCCAGGCCGCGAAGAACCTGATCCCACCCACCATGTGGGGCTATAACGACGCTATCAAAGATTACGCTTACGATCCGGAAAAAGCCAAAGCGCTGCTGAAAGAAGCGGGTCTGCCGGACGGTTTCTCCATCGACCTGTGGGCGATGCCGGTTCAGCGTCCTTACAACCCGAACGCGCGCCGCATGGCCGAAATGGTTCAGGCTGACTGGGCGAAAATCGGCGTGAAAGCCAAAATCGTTACCTACGAGTGGGGTGAATACCTGAAGCGCGCGAAAGCGGGCGAACACCAGTCGGTGATGATGGGCTGGACCGGCGACAACGGGGATCCGGACAACTTCTTCGCCACGCTGTTTAGCTGCGCGGCGGCAAAAGATGGCTCCAACTACTCGCGCTGGTGCTACAAGCCGTTTGAAGATCTGATCCAGCCGGCGCGTGCGGAGCCAGACCACAATAAACGTATCGAGCTTTATAAGCAGGCGCAGGTGGTGATGCATGACCAGGCGCCGGCGCTGATTATCGCGCACTCTACGGTATATGAGCCGGTGAGCAAAAAAGTCTCTGGCTACGTGGTCGATCCGTTAGGTAAACACCATTTCGAAAACGTCGATATCCAGGAATAATTCCTGCGGTGCGGGCCGACCTGTTCGGCCCCTGAGCGGGCGCTTGCCCGCTCGGTCGACGCGCATTTTCGGCTAACTTCTTCGAATAAAACCCAACATCTTCGCGCTGCAGGAAAGCGGCGAGCCGACCAGTCTCCGGCGTTTGCCGCGGTAGACGTCGGGTCGGGGCCATCCGGCCTGCGCAGCGAATGATGACGGTTAACGCACTTTGCGTCGCGCCCGCGATTTTTCTCGGGAGCGCGTTGTGAGCAATAGATCCCGCGCCATCCGCGGCGGGAAAAGACTGAGAATCCGGCTTATGCTGCAGTTCATACTCCGACGTCTGGGACTTGTCATCCCGACATTTATCGGCATTACCCTGTTGACCTTCGCATTCGTGCATATGATCCCCGGCGATCCGGTGCTGATCATGGCGGGCGAGCGCGGGATCTCCCCGGAACGTCACGCCCAGCTGATGGCGGCCTTTGGCCTCGACCAGCCGCTGTGGAAGCAGTACGTTCACTACATTTACGGCGTGCTGCATGGCGATCTGGGCATTTCGCTCAAGAGCCGCATCCCGGTGTGGGATGAGTTTGTGCCGCGCTTTAAAGCCACGCTGGAGCTGGGCATCTGCGCCATGATCTTCGCCGTCGCCGTGGGCATCCCGGTGGGCGTTATCGCGGCGGTGAAGCGCGGCTCTGTCTTCGACCATACCGCGGTCGGCATCTCCCTGACCGGCTACTCCATGCCAATTTTCTGGTGGGGCATCATGCTGATTATGCTGGTGTCAGTGCAGCTTAACCTGACGCCGGTTTCCGGCCGCGTCAGCGATACCGTCTTCCTGGACGACAGCAATCCGCTCACCGGCTTTATGCTGATCGACACCTTCTTCTGGGGTGAGGCGGGCGACTTCAAGGATGCGGTAATGCATATGATCCTGCCCGCTATCGTGCTCGGCACCATTCCGCTGGCGGTGATTGTGCGTATGACGCGTTCGGCAATGCTGGAAGTGCTGGGCGAAGATTATATCCGCACCGCGCGCGCCAAAGGGCTGACGCGGATGCGCGTTATCATCGTCCATGCGCTGCGCAACGCCATGCTGCCGGTGGTCACGGTGATTGGTCTGCAGGTCGGCACGCTGCTGGCGGGCGCCATCCTGACGGAGACCATCTTCTCCTGGCCGGGCCTTGGTCGCTGGCTGATCGAAGCGCTGCAGCGTCGCGACTATCCGGTAGTGCAGGGCGGCGTGCTGCTCACTGCGGTGCTGATTATCCTGGTCAACCTGCTGGTTGATCTGCTGTACGGCGTGGTCAATCCGCGCATACGACACAAGAAATAAGGGGACGTCATGTCTGTTGTTGATCCCGCAAGCGTACCCGCTGCACCTAAGCCGATGACCCCCATCCAGGAGTTCTGGCACTATTTTAAACGCAATAAAGGCGCGGTCATTGGCCTGGTCTATGTGGTGCTGATGCTGCTGGTCGCCATTTTCGCCGGCGCGCTGGCGCCGCACGCGCCCGCAGAGCAGTTCCGCGATGCGCTGCTGCATCCGCCGGTCTGGCAGGAAGGCGGCAGCTGGAGCTATATCCTCGGTACCGACGACGTGGGCCGCGACGTGCTGTCGCGTCTGATGTACGGCGCGCGCCTGTCGCTGCTGGTGGGCTGCATGGTGGTAGTGCTGTCGCTGATCCTTGGCGTTGTATTCGGCCTGCTGGCGGGCTACCTCGGCGGCGTGGTAGACGCCATTATCATGCGCGTCGTGGATATTATGCTGGCGCTGCCCAGCCTGCTGCTGGCGCTGGTGCTGGTAGCAATCTTCGGTCCGTCGATCGTTAACGCCTCTGTCGCGCTGACCTTTGTCGCCCTGCCGCACTATATTCGTCTTACCCGCGCCGCGGTGCTGGTCGAGGTGAACCGCGACTACGTCACCGCCTCCAGCGTGGCGGGCGCGGGCATGCTGCGTCAGATGTTCGTCAATATTCTGCCTAACTGTCTGGCGCCGCTGATCGTGCAGGCGTCGCTGGGCTTCTCCAACGCCATTCTCGATATGGCGGCGTTGGGCTTTCTCGGTATGGGTGCGCAGCCGCCGACGCCGGAGTGGGGCACCATGCTCTCCGACGTACTGCAGTATGCGCAAAGCGCCTGGTGGGTGGTGACCTTTCCTGGTCTGACCATTCTGCTCACCGTTCTGGCCTTTAACCTGATGGGCGATGGCTTACGCGACGCCCTCGACCCGAAACTCAAGCAGTAAGAGGCACCGAGATGGCGTTATTAAATGTAGATAAATTATCGGTGCATTTCGGCGACGATAAGACACCGTTCCGCGCGGTTGACCGCATCAGCTATCAGGTTGAGCAGGGTCAGGTCGTGGGCATCGTCGGCGAGTCCGGCTCGGGCAAATCGGTCAGTTCGCTGGCAATCATGGGCCTGATCGACTTTCCCGGCAAAGTGATGGCGGAAAAGCTGGAGTTCAACCAGCGCGACCTGAAACGCATCTCCGAGAAAGAGCGCCGCCAGCTGGTGGGCGCGGAAGTGGCGATGATTTTTCAGGATCCGATGACCAGCCTGAACCCCTGCTATACCGTCGGCTACCAGATCATGGAGGCGATTAAGGTGCATCAGGGCGGCAACCGCCGCACCCGTCGCCAGCGCGCTATCGATCTGCTGACGCAGGTCGGCATTCCCGATCCGGCATCGCGACTGGATGTCTATCCGCACCAGCTTTCGGGCGGTATGAGCCAGCGCGTGATGATCGCCATGGCGATCGCCTGTCGGCCTAAGCTGCTGATCGCCGACGAGCCGACCACGGCGCTGGACGTGACCATTCAGGCGCAGATTATCGAGCTGCTGCTTGAGCTGCAGCAGCAGGAGAACATGGCGCTGATCCTGATTACGCACGATCTGGCGCTGGTGGCGGAAGCCGCGCACCACATCATCGTGATGTATGCGGGTCAGGTAGTAGAGAGCGGCAGGGCAGGCGATATTTTCAAGGCGCCGCGTCATCCCTATACGCAGGCGCTGCTGCGCGCGCTGCCAGAGTTCGCCGCCGATAAGGCACGGCTGGCGTCGCTGCCGGGCGTGGTGCCGGGCAAATATGACCGGCCGCTCGGCTGTCTGCTGAATCCGCGCTGCCCCTACGCCACCGATCGCTGCCGTAAAGAAGAACCTGCCTTACGCGACATTCCGGGGCGTCAGTCCAAATGTCACTATCCGCTGGATGATGCCGGGAGACCGACCTATGAGTCTTGAGAATACCAGGCAGGATTACCTGCTGCAGGCGATTGACCTGAAAAAACACTATCCGGTGAAGAAAGGCCTGTTTGGCCAGGAGCGCCTGGTAAAAGCGCTGGACGGCGTCTCCTTTAATCTGGAGCGTGGTAAAACGCTGGCGGTGGTCGGGGAGTCCGGCTGCGGTAAATCGACGCTCGGCCGCCTGCTGACCATGATTGAAACGCCAACCGAAGGCCAGCTCTACTGGCACGGTCAGGATCTGCTGAAGCACGACCCGCAGGCGCAGAAGCTGCGCCGTCAGAAAATCCAGATCGTGTTCCAGAACCCCTACGGTTCACTTAATCCGCGCAAGAAAGTCAGCCAGATCCTTGAGGAGCCGCTGCTGATCAATACCGCGCTGAGCAAGGCGGAGCGGAGAGAGAAGACGCTGGAGATGATGGCGAAAGTCGGCCTGAAAACCGAGCATTACGACCGCTATCCGCATATGTTCTCCGGCGGCCAGCGTCAGCGTATCGCCATCGCGCGCGGGCTGATGCTGGAACCCGATGTGCTGATCGCCGACGAACCGGTCTCAGCGCTCGACGTTTCCGTACGCGCGCAGGTGCTTAACCTGATGATGGATTTGCAGCAGGAGATGGGGCTCTCTTACGTCTTTATCTCGCACGATCTCTCAGTGGTAGAGCATATTGCGGATGAGGTTATGGTGATGTACCTCGGCCGCTGCGTAGAGAAGGGCAGCAAAGAGGCGATCTTTAGCAATCCGCGCCATCCTTACACTCAGGCGCTGCTTTCAGCCACGCCGCGCCTCAATCCAGACGACCGACGCGAGCGTATCAAGCTGACCGGCGAGCTGCCCAGCCCGCTTAATCCGCCACCGGGCTGCGCCTTTAACGCGCGCTGCCGTCGCCGCTTCGGCACCTGCGTGCAGCTACAGCCGAAGCTGAAGCGCTACGGCGAGCAGCAGATCGCCTGCTTCGCCGTCGACCAGGATGAGAACCAGCCGGTCGGCGCGGCGGAAGGTATCGTATAAAACAGAGGCTCCGTAAGGAGCCTTTTTACTGGCCACTCTTCACCCTGCCTGATAGATCCCCAGCCGCCACAACCCTGCCCGCCGTAAAAGATTATCGCCGCTGACGTGAGCGGCCGTAGCGACGCTTTCCCTGAAGCGCCAATGTGCCGTTAGCTCTGCATTAATAAAAAACGCAGCAAAGCCTCAACAGGCGACTGGCTGCGATATAACAGGTTAAAGGGTAAATTTTATTATTGAACCTCACATGGCCGCTTATCTGTTTTAGTTAAGGCCAATTTATTAATTTATTGGTAAAGCTGATAAAAAAGGCGCAGGCGGGTTTTAAATTAATCATAAAGATAAAACTCTTTTGTTGAATGTGCGCTTTTTATAATCAGATTTTTCTCACTGAGCCTAAATGAATGTGATATATTCCTGGCAAAATTTTCCCTGAATGCAGGCCACGGCCCGATGAAAAACTATGACGATTTGCAGCGTTTCAAGGAAAAAACGCAAACGCTCGATATCGCCTTTAAAGATATGTCAGGCCAGCTGCAGCAACCCGCCGAAAATAGCCAGTGGGCGCTTATTCGTCAGCTGGCGAATGAGGACGCCTCTACGCCGTTCAGCGGCAGCCAGCGTATCGATCTGCCGCAGCCGCGGCCGCTGCGCGGCGATGAGTTTCACGCGCCGGCGACCTCGCCGCTGATGCGCCAGCCGGCGGCTGCGCTGCCCGCCGCGCGCGGCAGCATTCTCGACAGCCTGACGGACCGCGCGCCTGCCGCTGCGGCGCGCCGTTCTTCGCTCTTTCCGGCACCCCCTGAAGCCGCGCCGGTTTCTATCGCGCCCGTTCAGGCGCCTGGCCTGTCCGCCGCGCCCCGTTCCTCGCTTTTCCCGGCGCCGCCTGAAGCCGTGCCCGCTCAGGCGCCTGGCCTGTCCGCTGCCGCGCCGGTTTCCATCACGCCCGCTCAGGCGCTTCGCCCGCCGGTAGCCGCGCCTGCGCCGCGCTTTGGCGGCCTGTTCCGCGCGCGCCACAGCGAGCCGGCCAGCCTGCCGAAAGAGACCCTGCTCAAACCGTTACTGGAGAAGATTGCGCTATGCCGTTAGTTTGTGTGTGCTCGCCGAAAGGGGGAGTCGGAAAAACCACGCTGGCGGCCAATCTGGCCTGGGGATTAGCGCGGTCGGGCAGCAAGGTATTAGCGATCGATTTTGACGTGCAGAACGCCCTGCGTCTGCACTTCGGCGTGCCCCTTAACGATGGCCGCGGCTTTGTCGCGCGCTCGGAAGAGCAGGCGGACTGGAGCCAGTCGATCCTCACCACCGGCGGCAATATTTTCGTTCTGCCCTACGGCGAAGTGACCGAGCCGCAGCGTGAACGCTTTGAAGAGAACCTGGCGAAAGATCCCCATTTCCTGCGGCGCGGGCTGGATACGGTGCTGAACTATCCCGGCCTGGTGATCGTCGCCGACTTTCCGCCCGGCCCCGGCCCGGCGCTAAAAGCGATGAGCGCGCTGGCGGAAATGCACCTGGTGGTTATGCTGGCCGATACCGCCTCGGTTTCGCTGCTACCGCAAATTGAAAATAACCGCATGATTGGCCAGCCGCTGAATAATCAGCTGGGGCACTTCTTCGTGCTGAACCAGAGCGACAACCGCCGCAATATCAGCCGCGACGTCACCGCCTTTATGCAGCAGCGGCTGGGCGATAATTTACTGGGCGTGGTGCACCGCGATGAGAGCGTGGCGGAAGCCAACGCCTCACAGCAGTCGGTCTACGATTTCAGCCCCGCGTCCGCCGCCGCGTTCGATATTGAACTGATCGGAAAACGCGTGGCGAATATCCTTAATATTTCCGTCGGCAACGGCGAAGTTCAGGCGCCAATCCGCAGCAGCCACTATTAATTCCCTGGCGTTGCCAGGCTATAAAAAACAGCGCTTTTCCCAGGGTGAATCATGAATAAAATCGGGTTTTACCTGTTGCTGCTGGTGCTTGCACCAGTGGCAGCGGTAATCGTCATTACGCCGATGGACAGCCAGAAACAATATATATTTGGCTTAATCAGTATTTTAATGATGTTTTTACTGGGGATTATCAAGAGCCGTAAAATAACGGTAGTGATGGTTATTCTCTCCGCGCTGATGTCCACCCGATATATCTGGTGGCGCACCACGGAGACGCTCCATTTTAATTCCGAAACAGAGGCGATCCTCGGCATCGGCTTATATCTTGCCGAGCTTTATGTCTGGCTTATTTTAATTCTTGGCTTTCTGCAAACCACCTGGCCGCTGAAGCGCACCATTGAACCGCTGCCGGATGATGTCAGCCTGTGGCCGACCGTCGACGTCTACGTGCCGACCTATAACGAAAGCCTCGACGTGGTGCGCGATACGGTACTGGCGGCGCAGTGCATCGACTATCCGCGCGACAAGCTGAAGGTCTACCTGCTGGATGACGGCAAGCGGCCGGAGTTTGCGGTTTTCGCCGCCGACGTCGGCGTCGGCTACATTACGCGCGACGACAACAGCCACGCCAAAGCCGGCAACCTGAACCACGCAATGAAAATCACCAAAGGCGAGCTGATCTGCGTGTTTGACTGCGACCACGTCGCTACGCGCACTTTCCTGCAGGCCACCGTCGGCCCTTTTCTGACCGATCCTAAGCTGGCGCTGCTGCAGACGCCGCACTACTTCTACTCGCCCGATCCCTTTGAGCGCAACCTGCGCGCGGCGCGTACTATTCCCAACGAAGGCGCGCTGTTTTACGGCCCGGTGCAGCAGGGCAACGACAACTGGAACGCGACCTTTTTCTGCGGCTCCTGCGCGGTGATCCGTCGCGCGGCGCTGGAGGAGATCGGCGGCTTCGCGGTGGAAACGGTGACGGAAGATGCCCATACCGCGTTAAAAATGCAGCGTCGCGGCTGGGGCTCGGCGTTCCTGGCGATCCCGCTGGCGGCCGGTCTTGCTACCGAGCGTCTGGGCCTGCACGTGGTGCAGCGCACCCGCTGGGCGCGCGGCATGACGCAGATTTTCCGCGTCGACAATCCGCTGCTGGGACGCGGCCTCAAGTGGCAGCAGCGCCTCTGCTACCTCAACGCCATGCTGCATTTTCAGTTCGGCCTGCCGCGCGTGGTGTTCCTTACCGCGCCGCTCGCCTATCTGTTGTTCAATCTCAATATCATCCACTCGTCAGCGTCGCTGATCTTCGCCTATGTGCTGCCGCATCTGGTGATGTCGCTCTACGTCAATTCGCGCATGAACGGCCGCTTTCGCTACACCTTCTGGGGCGAAATCTACGAAACCGTGATGTGTTTCCACCTGGTGATCCCGACGCTGCTGACCCTGCTGTCGCCCAGGCACGGCAAGTTTAACGTCACCGACAAAGGAGGCCTGCTCGATCAGGGCTTCTTCGATTTTCATATTGTACGCCCGCACGTCATCGTGGCGGCGCTGCTGGCCATCGGCATCGCCGCAGGCGTGGTGCGCGCGGTGATGCACGACTACTTTGGCGTCGACCCTTACGTTATTGCCCTGAATGTCGGCTGGGCGCTCTTTAGCCTGATTATCCTGATGGCGGCGATTGCGGTGGCGCGCGAGACGCGGCAGGTGCGCAAGACCATCCGCATTGAAGTAGAGATCCCGGCGATTATCCACTACGCCAGCGGCATTTCATCGCGCACCCGCACCAGCGATCTCTCGATGGGCGGCGCGCAGCTGGATGCGCCGGATAACCGTCATGAAAGCGATGAGATTGAAGAGATCGATCTGCTGCTGCAGTCGGGTGCCATCACCATTCCGGTGAGCAAAATTTCCGGCGACGACAAGTCGATTCGCCTGCGCTTCGCCGCGATGCCGCTGGCGCGTCGGCGCGAGCTGGTGCGCGTGGTGCTGGCGCGTGCCGACGCCTGGCTTCAGCCGGAGTACAAAAAAGACAATGCGCTGCTGTCGCTGGGCACCATTATTCGCACCGTGTTCGAGCTGTTCTGGCTGACCTGGAAGGATCGACGCGGCAAAGGGCGCGCTGATGGCGCGGCAAAAGAGGATAGCGCAGCATGAAAATCCAGAATTACGCTCTGCTGGCGGCGGCGCTGTGGCTGAACGCCGGCTGGGCGGAGATGCCCGCTAACCCTGCCGCGCCGGTTAATAGCGCAGCGCCTGCTGCGCCGGAATCGGCTGCGCCCGCCGCGCCGGTTAATAGCGCCGCGCCTGCTGCGCCGGAGTCGGCTGCGCCTGCCGCGCCGGTTAATAGCGCAACGCCTGCTGCGCCGGAGTTGGCCGCGCCTGCCGCGTCGGTTAATAGCGCCGCGTCCGACGCCAGACCGGAAGTCTCGCCGGTGGAGTGGCTGCTGACGCAGGTCCGCACCGGCGAATCGACCGGTAAATACGATCTGGTGCAGCAGGCGCTCTACCGGCTGGAGAAGATCGATCCCGATAATCCGCAGGTGCTGGCGGCGCGTCTGCGTCTGGCGCTGCATCAGGGCGATATCGCCGCCGCGCAGACGCTGCTGACGCAGCTGAAAAAGGTGGCACCCGATTCGGCGGCAACGCGCGAGTCGGCCGTTGGCATGGCGCTGGTCTCCTCTGAGGGTCGGC
Organism: Pantoea sp. ACRSC; assembly: GCF_022346785.1. Classification (NCBI taxonomy): domain Bacteria; kingdom Pseudomonadati; phylum Pseudomonadota; class Gammaproteobacteria; order Enterobacterales; family Erwiniaceae; genus Pantoea; species Pantoea sp. ACRSC. The sequence continues at coordinate 85,913 of NZ_JAKRNN010000009.1, read as the reverse complement.
AGAAGCTGCAGCAGGCGCGCCTGCTCGCCACCTCCGGCCGTCTTGCGGAGGCGAAAAGCGCCTATGACGCGCTGTTTAACGGCGTCTTCCCCGATGCGAACACCGCACTGGAGTACTGGCGGCTGGCGGCGCGCATTCCCGGCCAGGAGGATGCTGCCTGGCAGCAGCTGCAAAAGCTGGAGCAGCGCTATCCCGGCAATATCGGCGTTGAGCTGCAGCTCGCGCGCATGGCGTTCGATCGCCAGCAGCCGACCCAGGCGGTCGAGCAGATAAAGCAGCTGGCGAAGAGCAGTGCCGGTCGCGACGCCGCGGCAGATCTCTGGCTGCAGCAGATCAACAGCCAGCCGGTGAGCGACAGCAGCGTGGCGCAGCTGAAAACCTATCTGACCATCTTTACCGACGGCGACGCGCAGCAACAGGGGCAGGAGGCGCTGGCGAAGCAGCAGGCGCTGCTCGCCGATCCCGCCTATCGCGAGCGCATGCGCGGCCTGGGGCTGGTGGACGCGGGCGGCGGAGCCGAGGCTATCCCGGCGCTGAACGTTGCCCTGAAGGCGAACCCCAACGACGCAGACCTGATGGGTGCCATGGGCCAGGCGCAGGCGCGCGCCAACAACCGCGCCGCCGCCGTTCTCTGGCTGGAGCGCGCGATTCAGGCCGGTCAGCAGAGCACCCAGGTGGGCAAGTGGCAGTCGCTGCTGCAGACCAACCGCTACTGGCTGGCGATCGACCAGGGTGACAAAGCGCTGGCGCAGCGCGATATCGACGGCGCAGAACGCTTCTATCGCGAGGCGCAGACGCTGGATAGCAGCGACAGCTACGCCCTGATTGGCCTTGGCGATGTGGCGCTGGCGCGCAATAACGCGCCGGGCGCCGAACAGCTCTTCCAGCGTGCGCTGCAGCTCGACGCCAGCAACACCACCGCGGTTCGTCGCCTGGCGGGGCTCTATCAGACCCAGTCGCCGGCGCGCGCGATGGCCTTTATTAACGGTCTGCCCGCCGCGCAGCAGCGCGCGCTGGCCGACACGCTGCGCGCCCTGCGCAGCGACAGCCTGCGCGCCGAGGCTGACGCGCTGGCACAGCAGAGCCGCTGGCAAGCGGCGGCGGAGAAATATCGCCAGGCGCAGGCCTTATCGCCGGATGACGTCTGGCTCAGCTACCGGCTGGCTGGCGCGCTGCGCAACGGCGGGGCGCCGCAGCAGGCGGATGCCGTTATCGCGACGCTGCAGCAGCAGCATCCGCGGGATGCGACCGCGCTCTATGCGTCGGCGCTCTATCTCTCCGGCACCGATAATGATGAGGCGGCGCTGGCGACGCTGCGCCGCCTGCCGGAAGCGCAGTGGAGCAACAATATGCGCGAGCTGGCGCAACGCCTGACGCAGAATAAGCTGTTTGCGCGCGCTGAGGCGCTGCGCGCGGCAGGGCAGGAGAGCGACGCCATCGCACTGCTGCGCCAGCAGCCCGCCTCGAACCGCCGCGATCTGACGCTGGCCGACTGGGCGCTGGCGCGCGGCGACGCGCAGCAGGCGCTGGCGATGTATCAGCAGGTGCTTGAGCGGGAGCCTGCCAACGGCGATGCCTCGCTCGGGCGTATCGAAGCGCTGGTGGCGCTGCAGCGCAGCAGCGAGGCGCGCGCGGCGCTGAAGGCGCTGCCGCCCGCGCAGGCGAGCCTGAACGCCGATCGCCGCGTGGCGCTGGCGTGGCAGGCGGTGGGCGACACCACCCAGGCCGCCGCGCAGTTCGCGGGCCTGAAGCAGCGCGCCGCGGCGCAGCTTGAGCGCGCGCAGCAGCAGCCTGATGCCGCGCTGGCCGACTATCGGCAGGCGATGGCCGCCAGCGGCATCGGCGACGGCGATAATGTCAGCCGCCTGACGCGCAATAACCCGCAGGATGACTGGCTGAAGCGCAGCATCCGCAGCGACACCGCCGATCTCTATCGCCAGCAGGACACCACGCTGATGCTGGAGCAGGACTATTCGCGCAACAAGGGCACCGCCGGCGTCTCCGATTTTAGCGCCCATACCACCATGCTGCAGGCGGAGACGCCCCTTGCTGACGGCCGCGGCTTCCTGCGGCTCGATCGCGTTCAGATCTCGGCGGGCACCTTCTCTACCACTAACGGCACCTTTGACGAGACCTTCGGCAGCTGCGACGACGCCAACTCAGGCGGCTGCAGCCGCTACGCCAGCCAGCGCGACGAAGGCACCGCGCTGGGCGTCGGCTGGAGCAATGAGGTCTGGTCAGCGGATCTCGGCACGACGCCGCTCGGCTTCGAGGTAACCAACTGGGTCGGCGGCGTCAGCTGGAAAACCGACGTGAAAGAGGTGGGCGTAACGCTTACCGCCTCAAGACGCCCCATCTCCAGCTCGCTGCTCGCCTATGCGGGCGCGCGCGATCCGGCGGCCAACGGCGGCAAAACCTGGGGTGGGGTGGTGGCGACCGGCGGCAGCGTTGGGCTGAGCTACGATCGCGGCGGCGCACACGGCGTCTGGGCCGATATCAGCGCCCATCAGATCACCGGCGAGAACGTGGCGGACAACAGCCGCGAACGCCTGATGGCGGGCTATTACTACAAGCTGATCAATAGCGATAACCGCCGCGCCACGGTGGGTCTTAACACCATGCTCTGGCATTACCAGAAGGATCTCAGCGACTATACCTTCGGCCAGGGGGGGTACTACAGCCCGCAATCCTATCTCTCCTTTTCCGTGCCGGTCACCTGGCGGCAGCGCACCGGGAACTGGTCGTTTGACCTCGGCGGCTCGGTCTCCTGGTCGCATTCGAAAACCGACGCGCAGCAGCGCTATCCGGTTAATCCCGGCTTTACGCTGGCGAGCAATCCCTCTTCGGCGAGCAGCAGCGGGGGCGGTGTCGGCTATACTTTACAGGCCGTCATCGAGCGACGCGTCACGCCGCACTGGTTTATCGGCGCTGGGGTGGATATTCAGCAGGCGAAGGACTATACCCCGAGCCACGGGCTGCTCTATGTGCGCTACTCCGCCGCCGGCTGGGATGGCGATCTCGATATGCCGCCGCAGCCGCTTACGCCTTACGCCGATTTCAAATAATCGCTGGGCCGCGCAAAACTCGGACTCTGACAGGCAGTAAAAAAAGTGAGTTCCAGGATATACTTGCTGCGCACTTTCCTGTCTGATAGCAGTGCTTTTTAGCCTGGAGAAGATTTTGCGCGTCAGCCGTTCACTTACGATAAAGCAGATGGCGACGGTTTCCGCGGTGGCGCTGATTACCGTCTCTGTCTTTATCGTTATTCAACTCTTCCATTTTGTGCAGCAGCGCAGGATCGACTACGCCCAGCAGATGGAGAATATCGCCCATACGGTGCGCCAGCCGCTCTCTGAGGCGGTATTAAAGGCGGATATCGCCCAGGCCGAGCGCATCCTGCAGACCCTTAAGCCCGCTGGCGTCCTGTCGCGCGCCGACGTGGTACTGCCCAACGCTTTTCAGGCGCTGCACGCCAGTTTTGAAAATGAAAAGCCGATCCCGCTGCTGATTGCCCGCCTGTTTGAGCTGCCGGTGCAGATCACCCTGCCGCTCTATTCGGTTGAGAGCAGCGGGTCGCCTAAGCCGCTCGCCTATCTGGTGCTGCAGGCCAATTCGACGCGCGTTTACCAGTTTATCCTCAGCACCGTCTCCACCATGGTCACCACCTATCTGCTGCTGGCGCTGATCCTGTCGGTGGCGATCAGCTGGTGCATTAACCGGCTGGTGGTGCATCCGCTGCGCAGCATCTCGCGCGAGCTGCAGGAGCTGCCGCCGCAGGCGATCCTGACCCACAAGCTGACGCTGCCCGCCAGCCATCGCGACGATGAGATCGGCATGCTGATCCGCAGCTATAACCGCAACCAGCAGGTGCTGGAGTCGGTGCATGACGAGATGAGCCGGCTGACCACCCATTATGCCGTCACCGATCTGCCCAACCGCGCGCTCTTTCTGGCGCTGCTCGACCAGCATACCCGCAGCCACAGCAAAGGCTTCGGGCTGATGGTGATCCGCATCGAAACGCTGCAGGAAGCCAACGGCGTGCTGAGCGACGAGCAGCGCGACACCCTGATGCTGACGCTGGTGGAGAAGATCCGCAGCACCGTTGACGACCATACTCTGCTGGCGCAGACCGGGCCGAGCGACTTCGCGCTGCTGATGAAACGCGCCGGGACGCCGTTTCGCGCCATGCGGCTGGCGCGCAATCTGATGATCCGCCTGAACCAGCCGGTGACGCTGCACCAGCTGCAGCTGCGGCCCAACGCCAGTATTGGGCTGGCGCTCTATGATGAAGAACGCCTCTCCGCCAATGAGCAGCTCGATCGCGCCACGTCGGCGATGATGTCGGCGCGCCATTTAGGCAAAAACCAGATCCTCTTCTTTGACGCCGCGCTGACCGAGCGCGCGCAAAAGCGCCTGACGCAGGAGCATGACATTCTGCAGGGGCTACAGGATGAGCAGTTCCGGCTGTTCCTGCAGCCGCAGATCGATATGCAAACCGGCGAGCTGGTTGGCGCCGAGGCGCTACTGCGCATGCGCATGCCGGACGGCAGCTACGGCCTGACGGAGGAGTTTATCGCCAGCGCGGAGGAGATTGGCGTCATCGCCGCCATCGGGCGCTGGGTGTTTGAAGAGGCGTGCCGCATTCTCGCCGGCTGGCAGAAGCACGGCATACTTATTCCGCTTAGCGTTAATATCTCCGCCGTGCAGCTGCGCGACGCCAGCATGGTGCATCACCTGCAGGGCCTGCTGCAGCGCCATCAGATCGCGCCCGGCAGCTTTGTGCTGGAGATTACCGAAACCGCGCAGATCGGCGATGCCGAAGTGGCGATGGCGCTGCTGCGTTCGCTGCAGACGGTGGGCGTCGCGGTGGCGCTGGACGACTTCGGCATGGGCTACTCCAATCTCAACTACCTGCATCAGTTCAAGTCGCTGCCGGTCAATAAGCTGAAGATGGATCGCAGCTTCGTTGCCGCGCTGCCGGATGACGACACCATGGTGCGCATCGTGGCGGCCATCGCCGAGATTATCGATCTCGACGTTATCGCCGAAGGCGTAGAGACCGCCGAGCAGCGAGACTGGCTGCTGGCGCGCGGCATCCATATCGGCCAGGGCTATCTCTATGCCGAAGCGCTGTCGCTGGAACGCTTTACGCAAACCTGGCTGCCGGCGCTCGCCTCCAGCCAGAACGCGCCCGCCGCCGATGATTAACTGCACCCTTTCTCAACAGGCGCGCCCGGCGGGAGTTGCTGCCTGATTCGTTGATTTTGCGCGTTTTTTAGTTACAAAAGGTCGTGCTGAAGCGTTTCAGTTCATAGTTGCGTTTCCAGAAAACCCTCGGCCTTTGTAAGCCTGTATTAATCCCGTTAACAGGGTGTTATTTTTTGCCAACCGCCAGCGCCGGGGCGTGCGCTGCTTGCGGACACAATAAAACGACAACCTCACAACCCTGTTGTAGTGGACACCTTTTATGAAAACCTCACTGTTTAAAAGCCTCTATTTTCAGGTGCTGTTAGCCATCGGCATCGGCGTTCTGTTAGGCCATTTCTATCCAGAGTTAGGCACGCAAATGAAGCCGCTTGGCGATGGCTTCGTTAAGCTGATCAAGATGATCATCGCGCCCGTGATTTTCTGTACGGTCGTGACCGGGATCGCCGGCATGGAGAGCATGAAAGCGGTGGGGCGTACCGGTGCGGTCGCGCTGCTCTATTTTGAAATCGTCAGCACCATCGCCCTGATTATCGGCCTGGTGGTGGTTAACGTGATTCAGCCCGGCGCTGGCATGAACATCGACCCGGCGACGCTGGATACCAAGGCGATCGCGGTCTATGCCCAGCAGGCGGAGCAGCAAGGCATTGTTCCCTTCCTGCTGGACGTTATCCCTGGCAGCGTTATCGGCGCCTTCGCCAGCGGCAACATTCTGCAGGTGCTGCTGTTCGCGATCCTGTTCGGCTTTGCGCTGCATCGTCTCGGCAGCTCCGGCACGCTGATCTTCAACGTTATCGAGAGCTTTTCGAAGGTTATCTTCGGCATTATCAATATGATTATGCGCCTCGCCCCTATCGGCGCGTTCGGCGCAATGGCCTTCACCATCGGTAAATATGGCGTCGGCTCACTGGTGCAGCTCGGCCAGCTGATCGTCTGCTTCTATATCACCTGTGCGCTGTTCGTGGTGGTGGTGCTGGGGCTTATCGCACGCGTCGCCGGCTTCAATATCTTCCGCTTCGTCGCCTATATCAAAGAGGAGCTGCTGATTGTGCTCGGCACCTCTTCCTCTGAGTCCGCGCTGCCGCGCATGCTGGATAAGATGGAGAAGCTGGGCTGTAAGAAATCGGTGGTGGGGCTGGTGATCCCGACCGGCTACTCCTTCAACCTCGACGGCACCTCGATTTACCTGACCATGGCGGCGGTGTTTATCGCCCAGGCCACCAACGCGCATATGGACATCTTCCACCAGATTACCCTGCTGGTGGTGCTGCTGCTCTCTTCGAAGGGCGCGGCGGGCGTGACCGGCAGCGGCTTTATCGTGCTGGCGGCGACGCTGTCGGCGGTGGGGCATCTGCCGGTGGCGGGTCTGGCGCTGATCCTCGGCATCGACCGCTTTATGTCCGAAGCGCGCGCGCTGACCAATCTGATCGGCAACGGCGTGGCGACGGTGGTGGTGGCGAAGTGGGTTGGCCAGCTCGATGAACATCAGCTGAAGGCGACGCTTTCTGGCGACGCAAAAGCGAAAAAACTGCCGGAAACCTCTGCATAAGTACAGCTTTACAGCAAAATCCCTCTAAATGCCCGCTGTCGCTTGCCCTGACAGCGGGCATTTGCATAATAATGCCCACTTATTTTTTTCATGGTTTTTCACTTCGTTGCGCGACTTCCTGGCCTTCACGTGGTCAAAGACTCTGTTGTCGAAAAACGACGCGGCTAAAACGAGAAAAACTCACCGCGTATTACAACGGCGAATGTGCCAGTGATAACGACTTTTAGATTAGAGGTTCACATGCAGGGCACCAGAATTCGGCTTTTGGTTGGGGGGGTAGCATGGATGGCCGCCAGTTTTGGCGCCTGTGCCGAAACGCTGCAGCCCGATCCAGCCTGGCAGGAAGGGAAACTGGATAACGGATTAAGCTGGCAGCTGCTGACCACGCCGCAGCGCCCCAGCGATCGCATTGAACTGCGCATGGTGGTGAATACCGGCTCGCTGGTGGAAACCACCCAGCAGACCGGCTTCAGCCACCTGCTGCCGCGTCTGGCGATGGTGCATAACGCCGCGCTCGACACCAACCAGCAGCGCGCGCTGTGGCAGCAAGCGATGGACCCGCAGCATCCGCTGCCCCCCGCGATCGTCTCCTACGACTTTACCCAGTACAACCTTAGCCTGCCCAACAACCGTCCGGAGCTGCTGAAAGAAGCGCTCAACTGGCTGGCGGCGACGGCGGGCAAAATGTCTATTAATGAGCAGGTGGTCAACACCGCGCTGAGCGCCTCCGATCCTACTGCGACCTGGCCCGCCAGCACTCAGGATGTGCTGTGGCGCTACCGCCTGAAGGGCTCGACCCTGCTGGCGCACGACCCGGCCGAACAGCCGCGCGCGCCGATCGACCTGAGCGCGCTGAATGACTTTTACCAGCAGTGGTATACCCCGGACGCCATGACGCTCTACGTGGTGGGCAACGTCGAGAGCCGCAGCCTGGCGGAGCAGATCAACAAAGCCTTCTCTTCGCTGACCGGCAAGCGCAGCAATCCCGCGCCGCTGCCGACCCTGTCGCCGCTGCCGCACCAGCCGATTAATCTGGTCAACGGCGCGATGAGACAGGATCGTCTGGCGCTGATCTGGGATACGCCCTGGCAGCCGATTCGCGATTCGCAAAACCTGCAGCGTTACTGGCAGAGCGATCTGGCGCGCGAGGCGCTGTTCTGGCATCTGCAGCGCACGCTGGGCGACAGCAAAACGCAGAACCTGCAGATCGGCTTCGACTGCCGCGTGCTCTATCAGCGCGCCCAGTGCTCGGTTAATCTCGACGCGCGCAACGATGCGCTGGAGTCGGGCCTGAACCTGGTGGCGCGCGAGCTGGCGGTAGTGCGTGACAAAGGGCTGCCGCAGGAGGAGTTCGACGCGCTGATGGCGCAGAAGCTGCTGGAGCTGAACAAGCTGTTTGCCACCTATGCGCGCACCGATACCGACGTGCTGATGAGCCAGCGCCTGCGTTCGCAGCAAAATGCCGTGGTGGATATCGCGCCGGAGCAGTATCAGAAGCTGCGTCAGGCATTTCTGAGCGAGCTGACGCGCGATCGGCTGAACCAGGAGCTGCGTCAGCAGCTGTCGCAGGAGCTGACTATGGTGCTGATGCAGCCGGAAGGCGAAGCGGAGACCAACGTGAAGAGCCTGCAGGCGATCTGGGACAAAGTGATGGCGCCGCCAGCGACCGCCGACGCCGCCCCGCAGGAGAGCAGCGCCAGCGACAGCGCGCCGCCTTCTTCCTGATCCGTCAGGTTTTTGCCCTGAGCCACTCGGTGACCAGCATCGGCCAGCTGGCAAGGGGCAGATCCGCCACGCCACGGATGCCGAATCCGTGGCCGCCTTTCTGGTAAAAGTGCAGCTCTGCGGGCACCTTGTGTTCGCGCAGCGCGCTGAAAAACGCCATGCTGTTGTTCACCGAGACCGTTTCATCATCCGCCGCGTGGATCAGCAGCGTCGGCGGCGTCTGCGCGTGTACCCGCGTCTCCAGCGAATAGGCTTCGATGGTTTTCGCATCGGGCCAGGCGCCGAGCAGCCGCGTGCGCGAACTCTCATGGGTCACGCCGTCGCGCATGCTGATCACCGGGTAGACCAGCACCATCGCGTCGGGACGCGGCGAGAGGCTGTCCGCGGCGTCCTGCACCGGATAGATTTTTTCGGCGAAGCGCGTGCCCAGACTGGCGGCGACGTGGCCGCCGGCCGAGAAGCCCGTCATCACGATATATTTCCCGTTCAGGCCGCGCTGGGCGCGCTCGCGCAGCACGCGCACCGCGCGCTGTGCATCAGCCAGCGGCGCGTCTGCGCCTTCGTGATGGCCGTCGTAGGGCAGCCGATAGGTCATCACCGCCAGGGTGTAGCCCATCGCGGTAAAAAAGGTCGACAGCGCGCTGCCTTCGCGGTCGATCAGCACGCGCTGATAGCCGCCGCCCGGCGCCACCAGCAGGGTGATGCCATTGGACTCTTCGGGATGCCAGATGGCGATCTCCGGGCAGCGCACGCCGGTCGCCGCGCGATCGTAAGGCTCATACTCTTTTGCCAGATCGACGATCTGCGGCTGCGCGCGCGAATCGCTGGCGCCTGGCGCGTCGCCATTTGGCCAGATATTGATAATTTCTGTGTGCATAAAACGGTCCTGATGCGAGAAGTGTTGTCGTTTTTTTGTCGCGGCCGGCTAAACAGCGTCCTGCTGTTGTTGAGGAAAAGATGGTCTTTTTTGCGGCAGTCGTCCATCCGAAAACGGCCCGGAGCGGTGGATTCAGACTATGCCTGGAGCAAAGGATTAGCGGGGATTCAGGTGGCAAAAAGCGGCCCGGCGCAGGCGTAAAAATCAGCGCCAGCGTTAATTTTTTTACTAACGGCGATTCGCCGTGGAGTGTCGGGCGCTAACGCAAATTGCCGGTGGTTTCGGCCGCACATGCGGCGGAGCGGGGTTATCCGCCCCGCTCAGCGGAACCAAAGCTATGCCGGCATCGCCGACAGCGGAATGATCGCCCCGCGATGCTGGATCACCGTGCTGGCCGTCAGGTGCCCGCGCGCGGCCGCCGCCTGGGGCGAACCGCCCGTCAGGCGCTGCGACAGGTAGCCGGCGCTGAAAGAGTCGCCCGCCGCGGTGGTGTCGATGATGCGGGCCGCATCAAGGCGCACGGCAGGCACCTCAATCAGCGCGTCGTCGCCGATGGCGATCAGACAGGCGTCCGCGCCGCGCTTAATCACAATCTCGCTGGCGCCTGCGGCGCGCGTGCGCTCAATCACCGCGCTCAGCGGATGCTCGCCCCACAGCAGCTGTTCGTCATCCAGCGTCAGAAAGGCGATATCGGTGCGCTGCAGCATGGCGCTGTAGGCCTGCTGCGCGCTTGCCTGGTCGGCCCACAGGCGCGGGCGGTAGTTGTTGTCGAAAATAACCTGGCCGCCGTTAGCGCGGCAGCGGTCGAGCAGCGCCATCAGCTTCTCGCGGCTGCTGGCAGGCAGAATCGCCAGCGAAATGCCGCTCAGGTAGAGATAGTCGTAGTGCGCCAGCTCGTCGACGATAGCGGCAGATTGCGGGCCGTCGAGCCAGTAGCGCGCGGCGGCGTCGCTGCGCCAGTACCAGAAGGTGCGCTCGCCCTTATCGTCGGTTTCAATGACATACAGGCCGGGCATTTTGTTTTCCAGCCGCTGGATCAGGCGGGTGTCGACCTTCTCCTGCTGCCAGGCGGCGATCATCTGATCGCTAAAAGAGTCGATGCCCAGCGCCGTCACATAATCGACGCTGAGCTGCGCCTTATCGACCTGCCGCGCCAGATAGACCGCCGTATTCAGCGTATCTCCGCCAAAGCCGCGTTTAATGCTCTCACCCTTCTCGGACAGCTCAATCATGCACTCGCCGATAACGGCTATTTTTTTATGCGTCATGGTATTTGGCCTGTAGTGAAATAGTCTCTTAGTCTCGCGTCTGGTATGGCAGACGTCAACGCTTTTTAAAACACCGTTTTAATTCCACTTAAGGTAAAAAAAGCCTGTCTTCGCGGCGATTTAGCGGCCAAAGCCGGGCTTTTTTTCACGATTGCGCCCGATTCTGATTGGTACACTCTGGAGTCTTATGTGGCCAGCAGGCGGACCGAGACAGGGCGGGCACAGCCGATACTTGCCGCCGGGCTGACGCATGGCACTTGCCACCAACCAGGAAAAAACCATGGTGATGAAGAATATTAGTCATCGGCTACCTTCTTCAACTGACATCAACCCACAGCAGGAAGCGCGTCTCTTCTGGCAGCAATGCCAACGATTCTACACTTTCCAGCCGATATACCAGGTATCGGGCCGGTTGCTGGCAATTGAAATCCTGACCGCGGTCACGCATCCAGCCGCGCCGGAAAAGAGACTCTCGCCAGAAGCCTATTTTGAGGCGCTGGCGATTAACCAGCGTTTGCATGTCGTCCATGAGCAGCTGGCGCTGCTGAAAGCGTGGCGGCCCTTTTTTTGCGACAACCAGGTTGTGGCGTCGGTGAATATCGACGGTCCCACGCTGATGGCGATTCAGCAGCATCCGCCGATTCGGCGCCTGATCGCCGAGCTGCCGTGGGTGCGCTTCGAACTCACCGAACACCACGCGCTGCCGCAGGAAGAGATGATCGCGCAGATGCCGGAGCTGGGGCCGCTGTGGCTGGACGATTTCGGTTCCGGCATGGCCAACTTTTCCGCGCTGACGGAGCTGAAGTATGACTACATCAAGCTGTCGCGCGAGCTGTTTATCCTGCTGCGTCGAACCGAAGAGGGCAAAGCGCTCTTTTCGATGCTGCTGGCGTTGATTAACCGCTACTGTAACGGCGTTATCGTCGAAGGTGTCGAGACCGAAGAGGAGTGGCGGCAGGTGTGCAGCTCGCCCGCAATGGCGGCGCAGGGCTACTTTTTTTCAAGGCCGGTCCCTTTTTCGCAACTTAACCATCTGCCGCTTCAGCTTGTCTGATGCCGTTCCACCCCGTCTCGACTATCTTTAACGGAGACTGTGGAGAGGCAAGGAGGAAGCGAGATGTCGCGCACGGGAAAAGTTGTTAGCTGGATAGTCGGGATTTTTTTGTTGCTGATTGTGGTGGTGGTGATCATCATCGCGACCTTTGACTGGAATCGTCTCAAGCCCACCATCAACCAGAAAGTTTCGACGGAGCTGAATCGTCAGTTTGCGATTCGCGGCGATCTCGGCGTTGTCTGGGAGCGCAACCGCGAGGAGCCGGGCTGGCGAAGCTGGATACCCTGGCCGCACGTGCACGCGCAGGACATCATATTAGGCAATCCGCCCGAGATGGCGGAGGTCACTATGGTGCATCTGGAGCGCGTCGACGCCACCCTCGCGCCGCTGGCACTGCTGCATAAAGAAATTTACCTCCCGTGGATCAAACTCCAGCAGCCCGATGCGCGGCTGATTCAGACCGCCGACAAAAAGAACAACTGGACCTTTAATCTCGCCGGGAGCGACAACCCTGACGCTAACGCGACGCCGTCCGCCTGGTCATTCCGCCTCGACAATATCCTGTTCGATCAGGGGCAGCTGCGCTACCGCGATGCGGTCAATAAAGCCGACGTGACGGTTAAAATCAATCCGCTCGGCAAGCCGGTGCCTTATGGGCAGATTGCCGGCGGCAGCGACGCGCAGAAAGGCGCGGGCGACTTTGTTTTTGGCTGGCAAGCGCGCGGCACCTATAACAACGAGCAGCTGGAAGGGGAAGGCAAAACCGGCGGCATGCTCTCGCTGCGCAGCAAAAATACGCCGTTCCCGATTCAGGCCGATATCCGCAACGGCTCGACGCGCGTGCAGGTCACGGGCGGCATTCAGGATCCGATGAATCTCGGCGGCGTCAACGTGCGGCTGCGCTTCTCCGGCGATACGCTGGCCAATCTCTACGGTCTGACCGGCGTGCTCTTGCCCGATACGCCGCCCTATGAAACCGACGGCCATCTGACCGCCCGCTTCGCCGGCAAAAACGGGCCGGAATACCACTACGAAAACTTCAACGGCCATATCGGCGACAGCGATATTCACGGCACGCTCACCTACACTCAGGGCAAACCGCGTCCGGCGCTGGTGGGCGAGCTGAGTTCGAAACAGCTGCGTATGGCGGACCTGGGGCCGCTGATCGGCGTCGATTCCGGCAAAGGCAGCGCTAAAACCGAGCAGGCGAAGACGAAGCGCGGTGAAAAGTCGACGCAGCCTGCCGATCGGGTACTGCCGCACGACACCTTTGATACCAAAAGCTGGGACGTAATGGACGCCGACGTGAAGTTCACCGGCAAGCGCATCGAACATGGCAGTTCGCTGCCGTTAAGCGATCTCTATACCCATCTGCAGCTAAAAAATGGCGATCTGCTGCTCGATCCGCTGCGCTTCGGCATGGCGGGCGGCACGCTGAACAGCACCATTCGTCTGGAAGGGGATAAGTCGCCGATGCGCGGCCGCGCCGATATCCACGCGCGTCGCCTGCACCTGCGTCAGCTCTTCCCGAACGTCGAAGCGATGCAGCGTAGCCTGGGCCAGCTAAACGGCGACGCCAGCTTTACCGGCAGCGGCAATTCGGTGGCGGATTTGCTGGCGACCAGCAATGGCCAGCTGAAGCTGCTGATGAATAACGGCTTAATCAGCCGCAGCCTGATGGAGATCGCCGGGCTGAACGTCGGCAACTACGTGGTTGGCAAGCTGTTCGGCGACGATGAGGTGCGCATCAACTGCGCCGCGACCGATGTGAAGCTGCAAAACGGCGTGGCGACGCCGAACCTGTTTGTGTTTGATACCGAAAATGCGGTGATCAACGTTACCGGCAACGCCAACTTCGCCAGCGAGCGGCTGGATCTGTCGATTAACCCCGAGAGTAAAGGCATCCGCATCGTAACGCTGCGTTCGCCGCTTTACGTGCGCGGCACCTTTAAAAATCCTGACGCCGGGGTTAAAGCCGGGCCGCTGCTGGCGCGCGGTGCCGCTGCCGTCGCGCTCGGCACCGTGATCGGTCCTGCCGCCGCGCTGCTGGCGTTGATCAGTCCAAGCGACAATGAGGATAACCAGTGCAGCACTGTGCTGCAGCAGATGAAAAGCAAAAAGTGATCAGCTGCGGTAGAGCACTTTAATGATGTGATAGCCAAACGCGGTTTTCACCGGCCCGAAAGGTTTTATCAGCGGGCAGGTGAAGACCGCTTTATCAAAGGCCGGCACCATCTGGCCCTGTCGGAATTCCCCTAAATCGCCGCCGTTGCGCCCGGATGGGCAGGTGGAGTGTTTCTTTGCCAGCTGCTGAAAACTGGCGCCCTTTTCCAGCTTCGCCAGCAGTTCGTTAGCCAGCGCTTCCTCTTTCACCAGGATGTGTAAAGCCGCCGCGGTTTTCGCCATGATAGTCCTCTGATTGTGTATACTGACCGCCCATTATTTCATCCTCCTCTCTTTTTACTGAGCGATTTTTTACTATGCGTTTAAACCCCAGCCAACAACGCGCCGTCGAGTTTGTTACCGGCCCCTGTCTGGTGCTGGCGGGAGCGGGATCGGGCAAAACCCGCGTCATCACCAATAAGATTGCCCATCTGATCCGCGAGTGCGGCTATCAGGCGCGTCATATCGCGGCGGTTACTTTTACCAATAAAGCCTCGCGCGAGATGAAAGAGCGCGTCGCCCAGACGCTGGGGAAAAAAGAGGCGCGCGGCCTGATGATCTCTACCTTCCATACGCTGGGACTGGAGATTATCAAGCGCGAATACGCCGCGCTGGGCATGAAGTCCAATTTCTCGCTGTTTGACGATACCGACCAGCTGGCGCTGCTGAAGGATTTGACGCAGCCCTGGCTGGAAGAGGACAAGACGCTGCTGCAGCAGCTGATTTCCACTATCTCCAACTGGAAGAACGACCTGGTCGATCCGCCGCGCGCCGCCGCGCTGGCGCGCAGCGAGCGCGACAATATCTTCGCCCACTGCTACAGCCTCTACGATCAGCATCTGAAATCGTGCAACGTGCTCGACTTCGACGATTTAATCCTGCTGCCGACGCTGCTGCTGCAGCGCAACCAGGAGGTGCGCGAACGCTGGCAGCAGCGCATTCGCTATCTGCTGGTGGATGAGTATCAGGATACCAACACCAGCCAGTACGAGCTGGTGAAGCTGCTGGTAGGCGCACGGGCGCGCTTTACCGTGGTTGGCGACGATGACCAGTCGATCTACTCGTGGCGCGGCGCGCGGCCGCAGAACCTGGTGCTGCTGAAAGAGGATTTCCCGGCGCTGGAAGTGATCAAGCTGGAGCAGAACTACCGTTCGTCGCAGCGCATCCTGAAAGCGGCGAATATCCTGATCGCCAATAACCCGCACGTGTTCGAAAAGCGGCTTTTCTCCGAGCTTGGCCTCGGCAGCGAACTGAAAGTGCTGACCGCGAACCATGAAGATCACGAGGCGGAGCGCGTGACGGGCGAGCTGATCGCGCACCACTTTATCAATAAAACGCAGTATAAAGATTACGCGATCCTCTATCGCGGCAACCATCAGTCGCGCGTCTTTGAAAAGATGCTGATGCAGAACCGCATTCCCTATCGCATCTCCGGCGGCACCTCCTTTTTCTCGCGGCCGGAGATTAAGGATCTGCTCGCCTACCTGCGCGTGCTCACCAATCCAGACGACGACAGCGCATTTCTGCGCATCGTTAACACACCGCGCCGCGAGATTGGCCCGGCGACGCTGCAAAAGCTGGGCGAGTGGGCGAACCTGCGCAATAAAAGCCTGTTTAATGCCAGCTTCGACGTTGGCCTGGGGCAGACGTTAAGCGGACGCGGGCTGGAACATCTGCAGCGCTTTACCCACTGGCTGCAGGAGATTGTGCAGATGACCGAGCGCGAGCCGGTCAATGCGGTGCGCGATCTGATCCGCGGCATCGACTACGAAAGCTGGCTGTTTGAAACCTCGGGCAGTCCAAAAGCGGCCGAGATGCGGATGAAGAACGTCAATACGCTGTTTCAGTGGATGACGGAGATGCTGGAAGGCAGCGATATCGATGAGCCGATGACGCTGACGCAGGTGGTGACGCGCTTTACGCTGCGCGACATGATGGAGCGCGGCGAGAGCGACGAAGAGCTCGATCAGGTACAGCTGATGACGCTGCACGCCTCGAAAGGGCTGGAGTTCCCCTACGTCTTTCTGGTCGGCATGGAAGAAGGGCTGCTGCCGCATCAGAGCAGCATCGATGAGAACAACATCGAAGAGGAGCGTCGCCTGGCCTACGTCGGCATCACTCGCGCGCAGAAAGAGCTGACCTTTACGCTTTGCCGCGAGCGCCGTCAGTATGGCGAGCTGGTGCGCCCGGAGCCGAGCCGCTTTTTGCTGGAGCTGCCGCAGGATGATGTCGTCTGGGAAACCGAGCGCAAGGTTGTCAGCGCCGAAGAGCGGATGAAAACCGGGCAAACGCGGGTTGCCGGGCTGCGGGCGATGCTGGAGAAGGCGAAAAAGGGCTAACTACTGCTTCTGCTGCGCCCTGTCAGCGTATTAACTGGCGGATAAGACAGGCGTAATAGCCCTTTTAACGGGGCTGTTATGCGTATCTGTGGCTGATAACCGTTTTAAGACAGCTGCAGCAGCCAGTGGACATAGGACTGGTAATGGCTCTCTTGCTCCAGCAGCTCGGCGCGCAGCGGATGCGCTTCCAGCCAGCCCGAAGGCAGCGTGAGATGCAGCGTATCGTCGTCAGCCTGTAACCGCACCGCGGGCAGGGTATCGTCGCGACGACGGCTGGAGAAAAGGATCGCCAGCCGCAGCAGGCGACACAGACGCTCGGCAAGACGGGGCGGAAGAGCGTTTTGCTGGGTCAGCAGCGCTAAATCGATGCTGCCGCTCTGGTTCTGCAGCAGGCAGGCCAGCAGTTTTTTCTGCGCGGGCGTAAAGCCGGGCAGATCGAGATGGCGCACCAGATAGGCGGCGTGCTGCGGAGCCTGGCGAAAATCGACGCTAAGGCCGATTTCATGTATCGCACTGGCGCTGAGCAGCAGCTCCCGGCAGCGCTGATCCAGTTTCCATACCGCGCTCACCTGGCGGAAAAAGATGTCGGCCAGCTGACGCACGCGCGCCGCCTGTTCTACATCGATAGAAAAACGGCGCTGGACGTTTTGCAGCGTGCGGCTGCGAATATCGCGATCGACCGGAAGATGCAGCATGCCGTACACCAGCCCTTCGCGCAGCGCGCCGCCGGCCAGCGTCATGCTTTGGATGCCAAGCTCCTGAAACACCGCAATCAGAATCGAGAGGCCGCTGGGGAACACCAGCGCGCGCTCCAGCGTTAAGCCCTCAATCTCCAGCTCTTCCAGCTTGCCGCACTGAATGGCGCGCTGCTTGAGCTGCTCCAGCTTGCTGAGGGTGATGCGTTC
The DNA here is from genome assembly GCF_022346785.1 of Pantoea sp. ACRSC. Classification (NCBI taxonomy): domain Bacteria; kingdom Pseudomonadati; phylum Pseudomonadota; class Gammaproteobacteria; order Enterobacterales; family Erwiniaceae; genus Pantoea; species Pantoea sp. ACRSC. Next base: position 68,828 of record NZ_JAKRNN010000009.1, on the reverse strand, counting down.
ATCCATGCCCTGCGCCACCATAATCTCCTGCAGCGCCTGTACGGTGCCGGAGGCGCCGACGCAGGCTTCCCACCCGTGGGCGCGCAGCGGCGAGGCGATGGGGCGGATCATCTCGCGCGCGGCCTGCTCGGCAGCGTCGAAATTCTCTTTCGCCAGGTGACGGTCGCTGAAGAAGCGCTCCAGCCAGGTGACGCAGCCCATAGAGAGGCTAAACAGAACGGAGGCGTGCGAGCCGTCGCCGGTGGCCAGTTCGGTACTGCCGCCGCCGATATCGACCACCAGCCGCTTGTCCGAGCCGCCGGTGGTGTGCGCAACGCCCTGATAGATCAGGCGCGCTTCCTCTTCGCCGCTAATAACGTTAATCGCGCAGCCAAGGATCTGCTGAGCGGTAAACAGGAATTCGCTTGCGTTAGCCGCAAGGCGCAGCGTGGCGGTGGCGACCACGCGGATTTGTTCGGACGGAATATCCTGCAGCTGTTCGGAGAAGAGCTTCAGACACTCCCAGCCGCGCGTCATCGCCTCAGCGGAGAGGTGGTTATTTTTATCCAGGCCGGCCGCCAGACGCACCTTGCGCTTAATGCGCGCGACGGTCTGAATGCTTCCGGATACTTCGCGCACCACCAGCATATGAAAGCTGTTGGATCCCAGATCAATCGCAGCATAGAGTGACGATGCGCTTAGCATAATGTGGATTAACCTGAACGTTTACGGTTGTTGTTACGCGGCGCTCCACGACGATTCGCGTTGTTGCCGCCGCGGCGCGGACCGTTGCCGGTGCGGGCACGAGCCAGACGCTTCGGTGGGGGCAGGTTATCCATCAGCGCGTCGCTGTTGTACTTGCTCACCGGAATGCTGTGGCCAATATACTCTTCAATCGCCGGCAGGTTCAGGGCGTACTCTTCACAGGCCAGGCTGATCGAGTGTCCGCTGGCGCCAGCGCGGCCGGTACGGCCGATACGGTGAACGTAATCTTCGCGATCGTCAGGCAGGTCGTAGTTAAAGACGTGCGTGACCGCAGGGATATGCAGGCCGCGCGCCGCAACGTCGGTCGCCACCAGGATATCGACATCCCCTTTGGTGAAGTCGTCCAGAATGCGCAGGCGCTTCTTCTGCGGCACGTCGCCGGTCAGCAGGCCGACGCGATGGCCGTCCGCCGCCAGATGGCCCCAGATATCTTCGCAGCGATGCTTGGTGTTGGCGAAGACGATAGCGCGATCCGGCCACTCTTCTTCCAGCAGCGTCTGCAGCAGGCGCATTTTTTCTTCGTTCGACGGGTAGAAGAGCTCTTCTTTAATACGGTGACCCGTTTTCTGCTCTGGCTCTACCTCAACGTACTCGGCGTTGTTCATATGTTCGAACGCCAGTTCGCGCACGCGCCAGGAGAGCGTGGCGGAGAAGAGCATGCTCAGACGCTGCGTTGCAGGCGGCATGCGGCGGAATAGCCAGCGAATATCTTTAATAAAGCCGAGATCGAACATGCGGTCGGCTTCGTCCAGCACCAGCACCTGGATCGCGCCGAGGTTAATGTGGTTCTGTTTCGCGTAATCGATTAAACGACCGGTGGTGCCAACCAGGATGTCGACGCCGTCGGCCAGCACTTTCAGCTGCTTGTCGTAACCGTCGCCGCCGTAAGCCAGACCCAGCTTCAGACCGGTGGCCTGCGCCAGCGGTTCGGCGTCGGCATGGATCTGCACCGCCAGTTCGCGCGTCGGCGCCATGATCAACGCGCGTGGCTGGTTGATCTGACGGCCTTCCTGGGCAGGGTGAGTGAGAAGATGATGAAACGTTGACGTTAAAAACGCCATCGTTTTGCCGGTACCGGTTTGCGCCTGGCCTGCAACATCACGCCCTGAGAGCGTAAAGGGCAGAGCTAACGCCTGAATAGGCGTACAGTTATGAAAGCCTTTTTTATCAAGGGCTTCCACGACCAGAGGGTGCAGGGCGAAGTCGGAAAACTTCTGTTCTGTTAAGTGTGTTTTGCTCATAGTGTGGTAGAATATCAGCTTACTATCGCTTTACGAAAGCGTATCCGATGAAATAAAGTCAACCTTCGTTGGTAAACTTTACGCCAATTCGCCAGGCATAATCTTGTGGAGTAATACATGAGCAGCGATAAAATCGTTCACCTCACCGATGACAGTTTCGATGCAGACGTTCTGAAAGCAGAAGGTGTCACACTGGTAGATTTCTGGGCTGAATGGTGTGGTCCTTGCAAAATGATCGCCCCGATTCTCGATGAAGTTGCCGAAGAGTACGACGGTAAGCTCACTATCGCCAAGCTGAACATTGACGATAACCCGGGCACCGCGCCGAAGTACGGCATCCGCGGCATCCCGACGCTGCTGCTGTTCAAAAACGGTGAAGTCGCCGCGACTAAAGTCGGCGCGCTGTCTAAAAGCCAGCTGAAAGAGTTCCTGAACGCCAACCTGGCGTAAGGACGAGAACGTTCGGCGGTGGCGAATTTTCTTCCACTGCTGGACGTTCGCATTTTAGCGTGCTAAGTTACTTTCACTGCATTACGCACTTACCTTGTAGTTTGCATCTAAAGATTTCCTTTGTTAAACCCTGAAGCACGTTCCGTATACAGCGGTTTAGCAATTCTGACGGTTAGCACCAACTTTGGCATCGCATTTCAACCGTCTCTCTCGCTTCCAGTCGCCATCCCTGACGATGATCGTCGAGAAGAGTTGAAAGCGCCATTAACAGGCATGGAATATTAAGCCATACCATTCACGACCAACATTTCGAGAATTACCCCGAGTTTAAGAACCCATCACTATGAATCTTACCGAATTAAAGAATACGCCGGTTTCTGAGCTGATAACCCTCGGCGAAAATATGGGGCTGGAAAACCTGGCGCGCATGCGCAAACAGGATATTATTTTCGCCATCCTCAAACAGCACGCGAAAAGCGGCGAAGACATCTTCGGTGATGGTGTGCTGGAGATATTGCAGGACGGATTTGGTTTCCTCCGCTCCGCAGACAGCTCTTACCTCGCCGGTCCCGACGACATCTACGTTTCTCCCAGCCAAATTCGCCGTTTTAACCTTCGCACTGGTGACACCATCTCCGGCAAAATTCGTCCGCCGAAAGAGGGCGAGCGTTACTTTGCGCTGCTGAAGGTTAACGAGGTTAACTACGATAAGCCTGAAAACGCACGTAATAAGATTCTGTTTGAAAACCTGACGCCGCTGCACGCCAATAGCCGTCTGCGCATGGAGCGCGGCAATGGTTCGACGGAAGACCTTACCGCACGCGTGCTGGATCTGGCTTCGCCGATCGGCCGCGGCCAGCGTGGTCTGATTGTTGCACCGCCGAAAGCGGGTAAAACCATGCTGCTGCAGAATATCGCGCAGAGCATCGCCTATAACCATCCAGACTGCGTGCTGATGGTGCTGCTGATTGACGAGCGTCCGGAAGAAGTTACCGAGATGCAGCGTCTGGTCAAAGGTGAAGTCATCGCCTCTACCTTCGACGAACCGGCATCACGCCACGTTCAGGTTGCTGAAATGGTAATCGAGAAGGCGAAGCGTCTGGTTGAACACAAGAAAGACGTTATCATACTGCTCGACTCCATCACCCGCCTGGCGCGCGCCTACAACACCGTGGTGCCGGCATCAGGTAAAGTCCTGACCGGTGGTGTTGACGCCAACGCCCTGCATCGTCCGAAGCGCTTCTTCGGCGCCGCGCGTAACGTGGAAGAGGGCGGTAGCCTGACCATTATCGCAACCGCGCTGGTTGATACCGGTTCGAAGATGGACGAAGTGATTTACGAAGAGTTTAAAGGCACCGGTAACATGGAGCTGCATCTCGCGCGTAAAATCGCTGAAAAACGCGTCTTCCCGGCCATTGACTACAACCGTTCCGGTACGCGTAAAGAAGAGCTGCTTACTTCCCAGGAAGAGCTGCAGAAGATGTGGATCCTGCGCAAAATCATTCACCCAATGGGCGAAATCGACGCGATGGAGTTCCTCATCAACAAACTGGCGATGACCAAAACCAACGACGAATTCTTCGACATGATGAAGCGCTCGTAATCCTGCCCGGCTAACCGAGACGGTGAAACCGACTTTTTTAGCCTAAATGCGCAGGAAATCGCCCTGACGCCACGTCTTAACGTGGCGTTTTTTATTTGTGCGCATTAGGATTACCGCTGGCAGGAGTATTTATAATGACTGCGGCGGCAGTGCGCAAAAAATCACCATGCGCGCGTAGTCGGAAGCAGAATTCGGACTCGGGATGAAAGGCAAAAACATGCAGTTTGTTTATCCTGTCCCTGATTTTAGCTGAGAGCGTTAAACGTGAATTTACTCACTATGAGTACTGAGCTGGGCCTTACTTTTCTATTTTCTTTAGTCTTTATCTTTTTTGCGCGTAAAGCAGCTAAAAAAATAGGTCTGGTTGATACGCCCAACTCCCGTAAACGTCATCACGGCGCCATCCCCCTGGTCGGCGGCATTTCCGTTTATGCCGGCATCTGCTTTATGTTTCTTATCACTCGCTTCTACCTGCCGCACGCCACGCTCTATCTTATCTGCGCCGGTCTGCTGGTGCTGGTTGGCGCGCTCGACGACCGTTTCGATATCAGCGTAAAAATCCGCGCCGTGGTGCAGGCCGCCGTGGCGGTGGCGATGATGGTGGGCGCCAAACTCTATCTGCTCAGCCTCGGCTTTATTATCGGCCCGGTAGAGCTGGTGGTCGGGCCGTTCGGCTACGTGCTGACGCTGTTCGCCGTCTGGGCGGCGATTAACGCCTTTAATATGGTGGACGGCATCGACGGCCTGCTGGGCGGGCTCTCCTCGGTCACCTTTGCGGCGATGGGCATTATTCTCTGCTTCGACGGTCAGTACAGCCTCGCCGTATGGTGCTTTGCGATGATCGCCGCCACGCTGCCCTATATTCTGCTTAACCTCGGTTTTCTCGGCCGCCGCTACAAAGTCTTTATGGGCGATGCCGGCAGCACCATGATCGGCTTCACGATTATCTGGATCCTGCTGGAAACCACCCAGGGATTAAGCCATCCGATTACGCCCGTGACCGCGCTCTGGCTGATCGCCATTCCGCTGATGGACATGGTCGCGATTATGTATCGCCGCCTGCGTAAAGGCATGAGCCCCTTTTCCGCTGACCGACAGCATATTCACCACTTGATCATGCGCGCCGGCTTTACCTCGCGTCAGGCGTTTGTCTTGATCACCGTGGCGGCCGCTATTCTCGCCGGCATTGGGGTGCTCGGCGAGTATCTCGCCTTTATCCCCGAATGGGTGATGCTGGTGCTGTTTATGGTGGCGTTTATGTTTTACGGCTACTGCCTGAAACACGCCTGGCGCGTGGCGCGCCTCATCCGTCGTATAAAGCGTCGCCTGAACGCTCACCGCGACGGCAAGAAAAAATTACCCTGATAAGGATTGCCTTGTGATGACCTCTGAGGTTGCAGATAACGAACTGGATATTCGCGGCCTGGGCTGCACCTTATGGCGCGGCAAGCGCTGGATTATCGGCCTGGCGCTGCTTTTCGCGCTGGTTGCCTGGCTGGCTTCACTGCTGATGAAACAGGCGTGGAGCACCACGGCGATCACCGATCGTCCCACGGTGAATATGCTCGGCGACTATTATGCGCAGGAGCAATTTCTGAATAATCTCGACGTGCGCAACAACACGCTCAATCTGGCGGCGCCCTCGCCGACCATTATGGATGAGGTCTATCAGGAATTTATTATGCAGCTGGGCGCCTGGGATACGCGCCGCGACTTCTGGCAGCAGACGGAATATTACAAAAGCCGCCGCTCAGGCAACGCCCATAATGACGCCGCGCTGCTGGACGATATGGTCGCCAATATCCAGTTTTTGCCCGCCGACGCGGCGCACAATTCGCGCGACAGCGTTAAGCTCATCGCGGAAACCGCCGGGGACGCTAACAATCTGCTGCGCCAGTATATCGCCTTTGCCAGCGAGCGCGCGGCGCGCCACCTTAACGGCGAGCTGAAAGGTGCCTGGCAGGCGCGCAGCGAGCAGCTGCAGGCGCAGGTAAAACGCCAGGAGGATGTGGCGAACGCCGTTTTCCAGCGCCAGCAGCACCGTCTGCAGCAGGCGCTTAAGGTCGCCAGCCAGCAGGGCATTCATGAAAACCGCTCGCGCGACGCGCGCGAACCGATCGCCGACAGCGACCTCTTTCTGCTGGGCGAGCCGCAGCTGCAGGCGCAGCTGGAAACCCTGCAGGCAACCGGACCGAGCTACGATATCAGCTATGATCAGAACAGGGCGATGCTCACCACCCTGAGCGCCGGCCCGACGTTGAACCGAACCTTCCAGACCTACCGCTACCTGCGTACGCCGGAAGAGCCGGTTTCGCGCGACAGCCCGCGTCGCCTGTTTATGATGGTTATGTGGGGCGCGTTAGGCGCATTAACGGGCGCTGGCGTGGCGCTGGCGCGTCGTTCCTCCGTCAGACCAGCGAGAGAAACCGCGTGAAAGTGCTAACAGTATTCGGGACCCGCCCGGAGGCGATAAAAATGGCACCGCTGGTGCAGGCGCTGGCGCAGGATCCTGCGTTTGACTCTCGCCTGTGCGTTACGGCGCAGCACCGCGAAATGCTCGATCAGGTGCTGCGGCTCTTTGCGCTGCAGCCAGATTACGACCTGAACATCATGCGTCCTGAGCAGGGGTTAACGGAGATCACCTGCCGCATTTTGCAGGGCATGAAAACCGTGCTGCTCGACTTTAAACCTGACATCGTGCTGGTGCACGGCGATACCACCACTACCCTTGCCGCCAGCCTGGCGGCGTTTTACCACCAGATCCCGGTCGGTCATGTTGAGGCGGGGCTGCGCACCGGCGATTTGACGTCGCCGTGGCCGGAAGAGGGCAACCGCAAGCTGACCGGCCATCTTGCCCGGTTGCACTTTACGCCAACCGAACGCTCGCGCCAGAATCTGCTGGCGGAAAATTTGCCTGACGCGCGCATCTTCGTCACCGGCAATACGGTGATCGACGCGCTGCTGTGGGTGCGCGATCGGGTTATCGCCGATCCCGGCCTTAACGCGCAGCTCGCCGGATGCTATCCCTTCCTCGACAGCGAGAAGAAGCTGGTGCTGGTTACCGGCCATCGGCGCGAGAGCTTTGGCGAAGGCTTTGAGCGTATCTGCAGCGCGCTGGCGCGCATCGCCCGTCAGCATCCCGACGCGCAGATCGTCTATCCGGTACACCTTAACCCCAACGTCAGCGAGCCGGTTAATCGCATCCTCAGCGGCATCGACAATATCGTGCTGATCGAGCCGCAGGAGTATCTGCCTTTCGTCTGGCTGATGAACCGGGCCTGGCTGATCCTTACCGATTCCGGCGGCATTCAGGAAGAGGCGCCTTCGCTGGGCAAACCGGTGCTGGTGATGCGCGACGCGACCGAACGGCCTGAAGCGGTGGATGCCGGCACCGTGAAGCTGGTCGGCACCGACGTGGAAAAAATCGTGGCCGAAGTCGGCCTGCTGCTGACCGACGAGGCGGCGTGGCAAACCATGAGCCGCGCGCATAACCCTTACGGCGACGGCAACGCCTGTCAGCGTATTCTACAAGCCTTAAAAGATACCCGAGTTGACCTATGAGTTTTGACACCATTTCCGTGATTGGGCTGGGCTATATTGGGCTGCCGACCGCAGCCGTTTTTGCGTCGCAAAAGAAAAACGTCGTGGGGGTCGATATCAACGCTCACGCGGTAGAAACCATTAATCGTGGCGCGATCCATATCGTCGAACCCGCGCTGGATAAAGTGGTCCACGACGCTGTCGCCCAGGGCTATCTGCGCGCCACCACGCAGCCCGAAGCGGCCGATGCTTTCCTGATCGCCGTGCCGACCCCCTTTATGGCGGATCATCAGCCCGATTTGCGCTTTGTGAAGGCGGCGGCGGAATCGATCGCGCCGGTGCTGAAAAAGGGCGACCTGGTGATTCTTGAGTCCACCTCGCCGGTCGGCACCACGGAGCAGATGGCGGAGTGGCTGGCGGTCACGCGTCCGGATCTGCGCTTCCCGCAGCACGGCGGCATGCCCGATATCTTTATCGCCTACTGTCCGGAGCGCGTGCTGCCGGGCAAAATTATGCAGGAGCTGATTCACAACGACCGCGTGATTGGCGGCATGACGCCCGCCTGCTCGGCGCAGGCCAGTGCGCTCTACCATATTTTTCTGCAGGGCGAATGCGTGGAAACCAACGCGCGCACGGCGGAACTGTGCAAGCTGACGGAAAACAGCTTCCGCGACGTTAATATCGCTTTCGCCAATGAGCTGTCGCTGATTTGCGCCGATCAGGGGATTAACGTCTGGGAACTGATCGCGCTGGCGAACCGCCATCCGCGCGTTAATATCCTGCAGCCGGGGCCTGGCGTCGGCGGACACTGTATTGCGGTCGACCCCTGGTTTATCGTGGCGCAAAATCCGTCGCTGGCGCGCCTGATCCGCACCGCGCGGGAAGTGAACGACAGCAAGCCGCACTGGGTGCTCAGCCAGGTTAAAGCGGCGCTGGCCGACTGCCTGACCGAAAGCGGCAAGCGCGCCGACGAGATTGTGATCGCCTGCTTCGGGCTGGCGTTTAAACCCAATATCGACGATCTGCGTGAAAGCCCGGCGATGCAGGTGGCGCAGATGATCGCCGAATGGCATCGCGGCCAGAACTGGGTCGTGGAGCCGCATATCAACGCGCTGCCGGCCGCGCTCGGCGATAAAGCCACGCTGGTGTCTCGCGAGCAGGCACTGGCGCTGGCCGATGTGCTGGTGATGCTGGTGGACCACGATCATTTCCGCGCCGTTGAGGCGTCGCAGGTTACCCAAAGCTGGATTGTGGATACGCGGGGAGTCTGGCGGTGAAACAGTTCTTAATCACCGGCGGCGCAGGTTTTATCGGCTCGGCGCTGGTGCGTTTTCTTATCGAAGAGACGGATCACCGCATCGTTGTGGTCGACAAGCTCAGCTATGCGGGCAATCTCGCCTCGCTGGCGAGCGTTATGCAGGACGCGCGCTTCGCTTTCGAGCAGGTGGATATATGCGATCGCCCGGCGCTGGACGCCGTTTTCGCGCGCTATCAGCCCGACTGCGTTATGCATCTGGCGGCGGAAAGCCACGTTGACCGCTCTATTGACGGCCCCATCGCCTTCGTCGAAACCAATATTGTCGGCACCTATCAGCTGCTGGAGGCGGCGCGTAGCTACTGGAGTGGACTTGAGCCAGCGCGGCGCGAGAGCTTTATCTTCCACCATATCTCCACCGACGAAGTGTTTGGCGATTTGCAGGACCCAGCGGCGTTTTTTACCGAAACCACCCCCTACGCGCCGAGCAGTCCTTATTCAGCGACCAAAGCCAGCAGCGATCATCTGGTGCGCGCCTGGCTGCGTACCTATGGCCTGCGGGTTATCGTCACCAACTGCTCGAACAATTATGGCCCCTGCCATTTCCCGGAAAAGCTGATCCCGCTCACTATCATCAATGCGCTGGCGGGCAAGCCGCTGCCTGTTTACGGCAACGGCGAGCAGATCCGCGACTGGCTCTATGTTGAGGATCATGCGCGCGCGCTCTATCGCGTGGTAAGCAGCGGCAAGGTGGGCGAAACCTACAATATCGGCGGCCATAATGAGCAGCGCAATATTGACGTGGTGCACACCATCTGCGATTTGCTGGAGCAACTGGCGCCAGAGCGTAAAGCCGCTGGCCTGGCGCACTACCGCGATTTGATTACTTTCGTGGCGGATCGCCCCGGGCACGATCAGCGTTATGCTATCGACGCCAGTAAAATTGCGCGCGAGCTGGGCTGGACGCCCGAAGAGACATTTGACAGCGGAATGCGTAAAACCGTGCGCTGGTATCTGGAAAATCAGGCATGGTGGCAGGCTATTCTGGACGGGCGTTATCGCGGCGAGCGGCTGGGCCTGGCTGCGTCGCGTTCATGAAGGCGTCGGAGGAGCGGAAGCGATGAAAGGTATTATTCTGGCAGGCGGTTCCGGCACGCGTCTGCATCCCATTACGCGAGCCATTTCTAAGCAGCTGCTGCCCGTGTACGACAAGCCGATGATCTACTATCCGCTGTCAGTGCTGATGCTGGCAGGCATCCGCGATATTCTGCTTATCACCACGCCGGACGATCGCGATCATTTTGTGCGCCTGCTGGGCGACGGCAGTGAGTTCGGTATCCATATCAGCTATGCGGTGCAGCCAAGCCCGGACGGCCTGGCGCAGGCGTTTATTATCGGCGAGCGTTTTATCGACGGCGATAGCTGCTGCCTGGTGCTGGGCGACAACCTCTATTTCGGCCAGGGCTTTAGTCCTAAGCTGAAGAAAGTCGCCGCACGCGAGCAAGGCGCAACGGTGTTTGGCTATCAGGTGATGGATCCCGAACGGTTTGGCGTCGTGGAGTTTGACGACGCCTTCAACGCAATCTCTATCGAAGAGAAACCCAGCGCGCCGAAATCGCGCTGGGCGGTAACCGGCCTCTATTTTTACGATAATCAGGTCGTCGAGTTTGCAAAGCAGGTGAAGCCTTCTGCGCGCGGCGAGCTGGAAATTACCGCCATCAACCAAATGTATCTGGCGCGCGGTCAGCTTTCTGTTGAGCTGTTAGGCCGAGGGTTCGCCTGGCTCGATACCGGCACGCACGACAGCCTGATTGAGGCCAGTACCTTTGTCCAGACGGTGGAGAAGCGTCAGGGTTTCAAAGTCGCCTGTCTGGAGGAGATCGCCTGGCGTAACGGCTGGCTGAGCGACGAGCGGCTGCGCGCCGCCGGCGAAGCCTTAACGAAAACCGGCTACGGCCAGTATCTGCTGGATCTCTTACATGCCCGTCCGCGTCAGTATTAGTCCACTGGCGTGGGAAAGCGCCTTTTTCAACCGTGCCACGGTGCGGCTCGATCTGGACGGCGATCGGCCGCTGGATGAGGCGCTGCGCCATCCAGCCGATCTCTGGCAGATCAAAGTGCCCGCCGACCGGCTTGAGGCGATTGACGCCCTTTGTCAGCGGGGCTTCCAGCTGGCGGAGGGGGAGGCGGACCTGGCCATCAATATTAAGCGCACCGAACGGCAGAGCGGCATCCGCATCGCGCGCGAGGCGCAAATCGACGCGCTGCGCGCGGCGGCGTCGCAGATCTTCGTGCGCAGCCGCTTTCGCGCGCCCTGGTTCGACGCGGACGCCAGCGCGCGCTTTTATGCCCAGTGGATTGAAAACGCGGTGCGCGGCACCTTTGATCATCAGTGTCTGATCGCCAGCGACGAGGCGGGCGCGCCGCTCGGCTTTATCTCGCTGCGCGAGACGGAAGGCGAAGTGCGGGTCGGGCTGCTGGGCGTGCTGCCGCATGCGCAGGGCAAGGGCGTCGGGCAGCGGCTGCTGCTGGCAGGCGCGGACTGGGGACGGGTGCGCCAGCTCGGCCGTCTGCGCGTCGCGACGCAGCTCAGCAACCTGTCGGCGATGCGACTCTATTTACGCAGCGGTGCCCGGCTGGAAAGCACCGCTTACTGGTTCTACAGGAAAGGTCATGATCCCATTTAACGCGCCGCCGGTTGTCGGCAGCGAACTTGAATATATGCAGTCGGCGATGGCGAGCGGCAAGCTGTGCGGCGACGGCGGCTTTACCCGACGCTGTCAGCAGTGGATTGAGCAGCGCTTCGGCAGCAAAAAAGTGCTGCTGACGCCCTCCTGCACCGCCTCGCTGGAGATGGCGGCGCTGCTGATCGATCTGCAGCCTGGCGATGAAGTCATTATGCCGAGCTACACCTTTGTCTCTACCGCCAACGCCTTTGTGCTGCGCGGCGCGACCATCGTCTTTGTGGATATCCGTCCCGATACGCTCAATATTGACGAAAGCAAAATCGAAGCGGCGATCACCGAGAAAACGCGCGCCATCGTGCCGGTACACTACGCGGGCGTGGCCTGTGAAATGGACGCCATCATGGCGCTGGCGGCGAAACATCAGCTCTGGGTTATTGAGGATGCGGCGCAGGGCGTGATGTCGCGCTACAAGGGGCGCGCGCTGGGCACTATCGGCCACATCGGCTGCTTCAGCTTCCATGAAACCAAGAACTACACGGCGGGCGGGGAAGGCGGCGCGACCCTGATCAACGATGCGGCGCTGGTAGAGCGCGCCGAAATCATCCGCGAGAAGGGCACCAACCGCAGCCAGTTTTTCCGCGGCCAGGTGGATAAGTACACCTGGCGCGATATCGGTTCGAGCTATCTGATGGCGGATCTGCAGGCGGCCTATCTGTGGGCGCAGCTTGAGGCGGCCGAGCGTATCAATCAGCAGCGTTTACGCCTGTGGCAGCGCTATTACGACGCGCTGCAGCCGCTGGCGGCGCAAGGGCGCATCCAGCTGCCGTCGCTGCCCGCCCACTGCGAACACAACGCGCATATGTTCTATATCAAACTGCGCGACAGCGACGATCGGCAGGCGCTGATTAGCTGGATGAAAGAGGCGGAGATCCTGACGGTTTTCCACTACATCCCGCTGCACAGCTCGCCCGCCGGTGAACGCTTCGGCCGCTTCCAGGGTGAAGACCGGTTCACCACGGCTGAGAGCGAGCGTCTGCTGCGCCTGCCGCTGTTTTATAACCTGACGGACAATAACCAGAAGACGGTTATCAGTTCCTTACTGAGCTTCTTCGCCTGATGTCGCTGGCAAAAGCGTCGGTGTGGACGGCATCGTCCACGCTGGTGAAAATCGCTGCCGGTCTGCTGGTGGTAAAGCTGCTGGCGGTGAGTTTCGGCCCGGAAGGGGTAGGGCAGGCGGGCAACTTTCGCCAGCTGATTACCGTGCTCGGCGTGCTGGCCGGCGCGGGCATTTTCAATGGCGTCACGACCTTTGTTGCTAAGTATCAGCATCAGCCAGAGCAGCTGCGCGCGCTGACAGGCACCGCATCGGCGATGGTGCTGGGCTTTTCCACGCTGCTGGCGCTAATTTTTCTGCTGGCCGCCGCGCCGATTAGCCAGGCGCTGTTTGGCCATACGCGCTTTGAGAATGTGGTGCGCATCGTCGCTTTCCTGCAGTTCGGCATCGCCTGGGCCAACCTGGCGCTGGCGCTGCTGAAAGGCTACCGCGACGCGCGCGGCAACGCGCTGGCGCTGATCGTCGGTAGCCTTATCGGCGTTGCGGCATATGTGCTGTGCTGGTGGACTGGCGGCTATGCGGGTGCGCTGGTGGGATTTGCGCTGGTGCCTGCGCTGGTGGCCGTTCCGGCGTTTATTCTGCTAAAGCGACGCGTGCCGCTGCCGCTCGCCTGGCTGAAGCCGCAGTGGCAGCCGGAGCTGGCGCGCAGCCTGGCGAAATTCACCCTGATGGCGCTGATTACCTCGGTGACGCTGCCGGTGGCGTGGATCATGATGCGCAACCTGCTGGCACAGCACGACGGCTGGGCGCAGGTCGGCCTGTGGCAGGCCGTGACCAGCATCTCCGACGCCTGGCTGCAGTTTATCACCGCGACCTTCAGCGTCTGGCTGCTGCCGACGCTGGCGCGGCTGGAGCAGAAACGCGATATCGCGCGTGAGATTATGCGCGCGCTGCGCTTTGTCTTGCCCGCCGTGGCGGCGATCGGTTTCTGCGTCTGGCTGTTGCGCGATGTGGCGATCTGGCTGCTGTTCTCGCCGGCATTTCACGCCATGCGCGATCTCTTTGTCTGGCAGCTCTGCGGCGATGTGTTCAAGGTCGGCGCCTATGTTTTCGGTTATCTGGTGATTGCTAAGGCGTCGCTGCGCTTCTATATTCTGGCCGAAATTAGCCAGTTCGCGCTGCTGACGCTCTTTTCGCGCTGGCTGATCCCGCTGTCGGGCGTGACCGGCGCGGCGCAGGCCTATATGGCGACCTATCTCCTTTATTTTGCGCTCTGCTGCGGCGCTTTTATGGTTTATTACCGAAAAAAATGACGTTAATCCACGTTCTGGGATCGGATATCCCCCATCACAATCAGACGGTGCTGCGCTTTTTTAACGATGTGTTGAGCGTTGAGCTGCCTGTCGATCGGCCGCGCCATTTTATGGTGGTGACGCAGCAGCCTGCCGCGCTCGCCGCCTTTAGCCATCTCAATATTGAGACCTTCGCGTCAAAAAAGGCGCTGGCGCAGGCGCTGGTCGCGCGGGCAAAAAATCGCGAGCAGCGCTTTTTCTGCCATGGACAGTTTAATCCGGGCATCTGGCTGGCGCTGCTGAGCGGAAAGATCCGCCCCAGCCAGATCGACTGGCACGTCTGGGGCGCCGATCTTTACGAAGAGTCGCGCAGCCTGAAGTTTCGCCTGTTCTATCTGCTGCGCCGCATCGCGCAGGGGCGCGTCGCGCGGGTTTTCGCTACCCGCGGCGATTTACACCATTACCAGCAGCGCCATCCGCGCGTGCCTGGCGCGCTGCTCTATTTTCCCACGAGGATGCCCGCCGCCGCGCCGCAAAGCGCGCCGGATGCGCGCTTTACTGTGCTGCTGGGCAACTCCGGCGACGCCAGCAATCGTCATATCGAGGGGCTTAAAGCGATTCGCGCGCAGTTTGGCGCGGAAATCCGCATCCTGGTGCCGCTGGGCTATCCGCCGAACAACGAGGCCTACATTAACGAGGTGGCGACGGCCGCTGCCGCGCTGTTTCCTGACGGGCAGGTGGAGCTGCTGCGCAGCAATCTCGCCTTTGATGACTATTTAGCGCTGCTCGCCCGCTGCCATTTAGGTTATTTTATGTTCGAACGCCAGCAGGGCATCGGAACGCTCTGTCTGCTGATTCAGGCCAGCGTGCCTTTTGTGCTGAACCGGCGCAACCCGTTCTGGCGCGATATCAGCGAGCAGGGGCTACCGGTGCTGTTTAGCGGCGATGCGCTGGATCGCGAGAGCGTAGCGGAAGCGCGTCGGCAGCTGGCGAGCTGTGATAAACAGGCTATCGCCTTTTTCGCGCCGGGCTATGTGGCGGGCTGGCGCGAGGCGCTGCGCCAATGTGAAAGGGAGTCCTTATGAACCTCATGCAGTTCAGCGGTCTGCTGGTGGTTTATCTGCTGTCGCTGGGTTTTATTCTGACGCTGACGTGGCGAGAGTTCAGGCGCGTACGCTTTAACTTTCACCTCTTTTTTACCCTGCTGTTTTTACTGACCTTCTATTTCGGTTTTCCGTTGACCAGCGTGCTGGCGTTCCGCTTTAACGTTGAGGTAAGACCGCCGGAATATCTGTTGCAGGCGCTGCTGTCGGCAACGGCGTTCTACGCCATCTATTACGTCAGCTATAAGGTGCGGCTGCGTCCTGCGGCGGTGCCGCGCGCCAGACCCTGGCTGCAGATGAACCGCGTCGAGACGCACCTGACCTGCGTGCTGCTGGCGCTGGTGGCGATCGGCACGGTAACGGTGTTTTTCCTGAACAACGGCTTTTTACTGTTCCGGCTGACCGCCTATAACCAGATTTTTTCCAGCGAAGTCTCCGGCGTGGCGCTGAAGCGCTTTTTCTATTTCTTTATCCCGGCGATGCTGATTCTCTATTTCCTGCGGCCTACGCAGCGCAACTGGCTGCTATTTCTGGTGGTCACGGTGGCGTTCGGCCTGCTGACCTACGCGCTGGTTGGCGGCACGCGCGCCAATATTATTATCGCGTTCGCCCTGTTCCTGTTTATCGGCATTACGCGCGGCTGGATCAGCCTGTGGATGCTGGCGGCAGCGGGCGTGCTGGCGATAGGCGGCATGTTCTGGCTAGCGCTGCGGCGCTATAACCTCAACGTATTCGGCGAAGAGGCGGTTTACACCTTTCTTTACCTGACGCGCGATACCTTTTCGCCCTGGGAGAATCTGGCGCTGCTGCTGGAGAACTATTCGAAGATCGAGTTTCAGGGACTGGCACCTATCTGGCGCGACTTTTATGTCTATATTCCTGGCTGGCTGTGGCCGGGCAGGCCGTCGATGGTGCTCAACAGCGCCAACTACTTTACCTGGGAAGTACTGAACAATCATTCAGGCCTGGCTATTTCGCCTACGCTGCTGGGGTCGCTGATCGTGATGGGCGGCGTCTGGTTTATCATGCCGGGCGCGGTGGCGGTCGGGTTGATTATCAAAGGTTTCGATACACTCTATCTGCGCGGGCGCGACGCCGACAACCGCTACAGCGGCGCGATTATGCAGAGTTTCTGCTTTGGCGCGGTGTTTAATATGATTGTGCTGGCGCGCGAGGGGCTGGACGCGTTCGGCTCGCGCGTGGTCTTTTTTGCTTTGATTTTTCTGGCCTGCCTCGGCGTGGCGAAAATGCTTTACTGGCTGCTGGATCGCGCCGGGCTGATTCGACGTCGCAGCGCTCAGGCTTTGCATAGCCCCACTTAACGCCTCTGGCATAACAGGAAGACAGAATTCAACCATGACAAGGTTACCGGAAGCGCCGCAGTATGAGATCCGCGGCGTGTCGCTTTATGGTTTCGACACGATGTCCGCTTTTGTGGACTTTCTGCTGCCGGGCGAAGCGGTGCGCAGCGGAACCCTGGTGGCGATTAATGCCGAAAAGATGCTGACGGCGGAGCGCGACGACGGGCTGCGCGCGCTGCTGCAGGAGGCGGAATTCAAATATCCCGACGGCATCAGCATTGTGCGCTCCGTGCGTAAAAAGTACCCCCAGGCCGAGGTGCAGCGCATTGCGGGCGCTGACTTGTGGGAGGCGTTAATGGAGCGCGCCGGTCGGCAGGGGACGCCGGTGTTTTTGATCGGCGGGCGTCAGGCGGTGCTGGACGAGACCTGCGATAAGCTGCGTCGGCAGTGGAATGTGAATATCGTCGGCGCGCAGGATGGCTATTTTGCGCCTGCCGATCGCGATGCGCTTTTTACCCGCATCGCCGCCAGCGGTGCGCGTATCGTGACCGTCGCGCTGGGCTCGCCGCGGCAGGAGCTGTTAATGCGCGACTGCCGCGCGCGCTGGCCGCACGCGCTCTATATGGGCGTAGGCGGAACCTACGATGTGTTTACCGGCCATGTGAAGCGCGCGCCGAAGATTTGGCAGCGTCTGGGGCTGGAATGGCTCTATCGCCTGATTCGACAGCCCAGCCGGCTGCGTCGCCAGCTAAAACTGATTAAATATTTGCGCTATCACTGGCGCGGCGATCTCTGATATCACTGATTACTTCCACCTTTTTTCGCTGCATAAACAGCCAGAGTGCTGCATTAGTCGACGAAATGCACAAAGCGTAATCAAACGCGTTTTTTTATTAAAAAAGCACTGGACAGCATCACCCCAAGTCCGTAGTATGCCCATCCGCAACGGCGCTACGCGCCCGTAGCTCAGCTGGATAGAGCGCTGCCCTCCGGAGGCAGAGGTCTCAGGTTCGAATCCTGTCGGGCGCGCCATTTAGTTTGTGCGCAGGAGCTGCGGTGGTTACATTACCGCGTTAGTAAAGAGTTACATGCTGTAGGTCAGTGACTTGCAACATACCGAATTGTGGTGGCTATAGCTCAGTTGGTAGAGCCCTGGATTGTGATTCCAGTTGTCGTGGGTTCGAGTCCCATTAGCCACCCCAGATTTTGCTGGGATACGCGAAGGTGGCGGAATTGGTAGACGCGCTAGCTTCAGGTGTTAGTGTCTTAACGGACGTGAGGGTTCAAGTCCCTCTCTTCGCACCAGGCAAAACAAAACAATAAAAATTATCGGCGAGTAGCGCAGCTTGGTAGCGCAACTGGTTTGGGACCAGTGGGTCGGAGGTTCGAATCCTCTCTCGCCGACCATTTTATAAACCTGCTTGAAAAAGCAGGTTTTTTTTCGTCTGTAGAAAAGCGGGCCCGCGCGTTGCATTCGCTGGTTGTCGCTATCTGGAGACGACTAATGCATTGATTTAAATCCATTTATTATTACAGGCCCTTCATCGTCTCTAAAGGGAGACAGCAAGATGACTGATTGTCATCAGATACAGACAAGGGGCACACGGCAGGGGATTGTAAATAAAGGCGTTTTTTATATCTTCGGCATCCTGGCACGCTCTGTGCAATAATTAGCGCGTAGATGCTCATTCCACCTCTTATGTCTGCTGATGCTGCATAAACCTGGGAATGATGCAGAGCCACTTTTGGGTATCCGTTGTCTGCCTGCCTGCATCGCTAACGCCTTGCAGGGTCAACAGACACACCGTTGAGTCGGATACCTCAGGGTTGTCTTACCGACCTGATATTACACCTGCCACTGGCAGGTGTTTTTTTTGCGGCGGATAAAGGGCAAAAAAAAGCCGGGCAAGCCCGGCGTAAACAAGTAACAACAACATTAAGCATTCGGGTTGTTTTTTAGCGTCAGCAGTAAGCCTTCACGGCGCATTTTCGCTGCCTCTTCTGGACGGTGCATGCGGTCGTAGGCATCAGCCAGCCACGCGTAGTCGAAGGCGTCAGGGCGCTGCGCCAGCGCCTGCTGGAACGCTTCCACGGCCTGCTGCCATTCGCCATGGCGCATCAGCAGCTGTCCCAGCGTGCTGTGCAGCAGCGGCGTCGCGCCATGCTGCTTGATCTGCTGGCGCAGCGCTTTCTCCAGCGCCTCAGGATTGCTGCTTTTGATGCGCGGCATCAGCAGCACCAGTCGATCGTCATAGTGGCGTTTCAGGCCATCCAGCACGATTTCCTGCGCGGTCTGGTGATCGTCACACTCAATCAGATGGTCTGCCATTGCCACCTGCAGCGCCGTTTGCTGACGCGTTTTACGGCTCAGATTTGACCACCAGCGCTTCAGGCCGTCGCTGCCCTGGTCGGCCATCGCCTGATTCATCAGGCCGAGCCACGCCTGCTGCTGCAGGTGGGCGCGATGCTCTTCGTCTCCAACCTGCGATTTTTCCATCGCAGGCAGAATATCAATCAGCGAGCTCCATGCGCCGGTGCGCACGTAAGCCTGCTCCGCCAGGCGCAACACTTCCGGGTGACGCGGCGCAACCTCCAGCAGTCGGTCGATGCCGTGACGCGCGGCGTGATCTTCGTTACGCGCCAGCAGAATACGCGCGCGGGTGATTTCAACCGGGATCACGTCGTTGTCCGACAGCTCGGCAGCGCGTTCAAGATGCTGATTGGCACGGATCTCATCGCCGCGCTGCTGCGCCGCTTCGGCCGCCAGCAGATAGTTGGCCACCGGCACTTCCGCGTGATCGGCATCTTTCGACAGCAGCTTCTCTACCTGACGGTGATCGCCTTCCGCCAGCTTCATCAGTGCGGTCTGCGTATGACGCTGCGCGCGGCGGCGTTTGCGTCCGGTAAACCAGCCTCGGGTACGTGCGCCGGTGCGAAACAGACGACGCAGCAGCCATTCAACGCCGAGAATAATCAGCAGGCTGATAATCAGAATGATGACCAGTCCGGTGACGCTGGTTTCCACATTCCAGTTATCGGTTTGAATCAGCACATAGCCCTGATGGCCGGCAATCATCGGACCCACCACAATGCCGGCGATCAGCAGGACAAACAGGATAAATACCTTAAGCATGCGCTTAGCCTCCTTGCTGGTCAGCGGGGACGGAAGGCTGCGCAATCAGATTGCGCACGCGCGTCTGCATCAGCTTGTCGATAAGCGGCTGGCTTTCCAGATTGTCCGGCAGGTTCATATTGATGCTCTGCTGGCTCAGCTCATCCAGCTGCGCCAGAAAGGCTTTGGTCGCAGGATCGTTGGTGTCGTACCAGGCGCGCACCCAGCTGGACACGGTATCGATAGACTGTTTATAGATCTCATCCTGATGACGCGGCACCGCCTGTGCGGCGATCAGCAGACGCGAGCGGATGTTCTCGCGCAGATAGACATCCTGGTTCGGCGCCAGCAGCGGCTGCGCCGTATTATCGCGGCGGCGGATGGTGATAAAGTCATCCATAAAGTTATGCCAGCTTTTCACCAGGTTCTGTCGCCATTCGCGCAGCGAAGAGGTCAGCTCGCCGCCATCGCTGTCCATCGGCGCGTCGTCGCTGTCGTTATCCGCCAGACGCAGGTTGTCGACGCCGTTGGAGAGCTGGTTCAGCTTCAGAATGATGCCGTCATAATCGATTTGATCGATGGCTGAAAGGGTGCTGATATCCTGGGTCAGCGCGCGACGCACGCTGGTGACGCTCGGATCGTTCATATCGGCCAGGCTGGCGTCGGCGCTTTTCAGTAGCGCTGCTGCCGTAGTGACGTCCTGATCGCTCCAGAGCTTGCGGCCCGCCAGCTTCACCAGATAGTCAGCCTGCGACACCAGCCAGGCGTGTACGTCATTGCCGGAAATGGTGGCGACCTTTTCACGCAGGGTCTCCAGCTCTTTCGCCGTGGCGGCCTGCTGGGTACGTGCGTCGTTCAGGGCGCTTTGCGCGCTGCTGAGCTGCTGAGCCAGCTGCTGTTTGTCGCTGCCCGCTTGCTGCTGCAAGGCGTTCAGCTTGTCGCTCAGGCTTTGATTCGCCTGCGCCTGAAGTTCAGCCTGATGTTTCCCGTTAAGGTATAAACCCGCGCCGGTCGCCAGGGCGATAACAATCGCCACCGCGCCCAGCACCATACCGCCGCTCTTTCTGTCGCGCGGCGGCTGCGGGGAAGAAGAGGGCGAAGTGTCTGCCGCTGGCGTAGTCTCTTCAACCGTGGCGGAGGTCGCTTTTTGTTCCGTCATCTGTGGCACATCCCATGATTAAGTTCAGCGTAACGCGCGCAGCAGCGCGTCGTTATCGGCACCATCGGCTACCTGAATATCCTGCCAGCCCAGTTCTCCGGCAAGCGTAGCCAAACGTTCGCTGACGACAATCAGTCGACAGCGCAATAACCATTCCTCGCGATCGATCGCGGGGAACAGAGAAAACAGCTGTTGTAACATTTCACCGCTGCTGACCACCAGCGTTGTGATGCCGCGGTTGCGCCAGCGTCGACCTTCAACAGCGCCGTCGTAATGCTTCTGGCAGCGCTGGTAGCACTGGCTGAATGAGACCTCCGCCCCGCGCGCGGTAAGGGTTTCCGCCAGCAGCTCGCGCCCCGGATTTCCGCGTAAAATCAGCGCTTTCTTACCGGATACGCGCTGTAGCGCCGCCAGGTTTATCAGCGCTTCGCTGGTTTCCCGGGCGTGCGGATAATCGACATGGCGACCGCTGGCGGTATGAAACGCCAGCGCGGTACTGCGACCAATTGCATAATAGTCTACGTCCGCCGGCCACGCTGCGTTATGACGCATCAGCGCCGGCTGCGCATAGTGGATCACCTGCTGAGAAAGCAGAAAAACCAGGTCGCCAGCGCGCAGCGCGGCAAGCTGCTGCGGCAGGTGATGAAGGTCGCTGCCCGGCGCAAACTCAATCAGCGGCAGGCTCCAGGCCTGAAGGCCAAGGCCGCGCAGGCGAGTCACCAGCGCGCTGGCTGCGGGTTCCGGGCGAGTGACCAGGATTGTCATACCGGCGGCTGCCCCTGGTAGACCTCGCGCAGAATGTCGCGCGCGCCGTTGCCGAGCAGTTCGTCGGCGAGAGAGACGCCCATCGCTTCCGCCTCGGCGCGCGAGCCGCGGCGTTCGCCGCGCACCATCACGCTGCCGTCCGGCGCACCGACCAGGCCGCGCAGCCAGAGCTGGTCGCCTTCCAGCAGTGCAAAGCTGCCGATCGGCACCTGACAGCCGCCTTCCAGCCGCGTATTCATCGCCCGTTCCGCTTTAACGCATACGGCGGTGTCGTCGTGATTAAGCGCCTGAAGAAGGCTAATCAGCTCGCTGTCGTCAAGGCGGCATTCGATGCCGACCGCGCCCTGGCCGACGGCGGGCAGGGAGATTTCCGCCGGCAGCGGCTGGCGAATGCGTGATTCCAGCCCCAGCCGCTTCAGTCCGGCGGCCGCGAGAATAATGGCGTCATATTCGCCGGCGTCGAGTTTTGACAGGCGCGTGCCGACGTTGCCGCGCAGCGAACGGATCACCAGGTCCGGGCGGCGTTCGCTGATCTGGCTCTGACGACGCAGGCTGGAGGTGCCCACAACCGCGCCCTGCGGCAGCGCGTCGAGCGAGTCGTAATGGTTGGAGACGAAGGCGTCGCGCGGATCTTCACGCTCGCAAATCGTGACCAGCCCCAGTCCCAGCGGGAACGCGACCGGCACATCCTTCATCGAATGAACCGCGAGATCGGCGCGATCTTCCAGCATCGCCAGCTCAAGCTCTTTGACAAACAGGCCTTTACCGCCGACTTTCGCCAGCGGCGTGTCGAGAATAACGTCGCCTTTAGTGACCATAGGCACCAGCTCCACGCGCAGGCCCGGATGCGCGGCCATCAGGCGTTGCTGGACATAATGTGCCTGCCAGAGCGCAAGAGGACTTTGTCTTGTAGCAATTCTGAAAATTTTGTCTAACATGCTGTTAACCATTTTGATCGTTCACCGAATATCCTATCATTGTCGGCTGATGGCTGACAGTTTCAACGGATTATTTGACCGGGCTGACGGGAAGATGCGCCAGTAAAAAGAGGATAAAGCGGGTATCGGTGTCCGAAAGCGAATGAAGCCAATGGGAACGTGCTAAACTGTTAAGTAGCGCAACTTTCTTTACGGTCAATCTGGCAGGTGTTAGATTGATCACGTTTCCAGCAATAATCTGCCCAACTTTTTCGATTATTAAGCGGCAGGTTCAGGAAACAGGTTGCTTAAACACTGGGACAATCAGGCGAAACGTCTTGTACCTCTACATTGAGACACTGAAACAGAGACTGGATGCCATTAATCAGCTGCGCGTCGATCGCGCGCTGGCTGCGATGGGACCTGCTTTCCAGCACGTATACAGTCTGCTGCCGACCTTACTACATTATCATCATCCGCTGATGCCGGGTTACTTCGACGGTAACGTTCCCCGCGGCATCAGTTTCTTCACGCCTGAAGAAAACCAGCTTCTGCTGATGCGCGAACTGGCGGGCAGCCGCGAGCTGACGCTGGACGTGTCGCGCACCGGCGAAATGCCGATCACCGGCATCTACTCTATGGGCAGCACCTCGTCGGTCGGCCAGAACAGCGTCTCCGACCTGGATATCTGGGTCTGCCATCAATCCTGGCTGGATAACGAAGAGCGTCTCAACCTGCAGCGCAAATGCACGCTGTTGCAGAAGTGGTGCGTGTCGATGGGCGTGGAAGTCAGCTTCTTTTTGATTGATGAAAACCGCTTCCGCCATAACGAAAGCGGCAGCCTCGGCGCGGAGGATTGCGGATCGACGCAGCATATTTTGCTGCTGGACGAATTCTACCGCACCGCGGTGCGTATGGCGGGCAAACGCATCCTGTGGAATATGGTGCCGTGCGAAGAAGAGCATCACTACGATGACTACGTGATGTCGCTCTACGCGCAGGGCGTGCTGACGCCGAACGAGTGGCTCGATCTCGGCGGGCTGGGCACGCTGTCGGCGGAAGAGTATTTCGGTGCCAGCCTGTGGCAGCTCTATAAAAGCATCGACTCGCCCTACAAGGCGGTGCTGAAAACCCTGCTGCTGGAAGCCTACAGCTGGGAGTATCCCAATACGCAGCTGCTGGCGATGGATATCAAACAGCGCCTGCACGACGGCGAAATCGTCAGCTTCGGCCTCGATCCCTACTGCATGATGCTGGAGCGCGTAACCCACTACCTTACCAGCGTGGACGATCAGCCGCGCCTCGACCTGGTGCGCCGCTGCTTCTACCTGAAGGTGTGCGAGAAGTTAAGCACCGACGAGAACAGCAGCCGTTCGGGCTGGCGACGTGAGATCCTGTCGCAGCTGGTAAAAGAGTGGGGCTGGAGCGAGGAAAAACTGGCGATCCTCGACAACCGCGGCGGCTGGAAAATCGAACGCGTGCGCGAGGCGCATAACGAACTGCTGGATGCGATGATGCAGAGCTATCGCAACCTGATCCGTTTTGCCCGCCGCAACAATTTAAGCGTCAGCGCGAGTCCGCAGGATATCGGCGTGCTGACGCGTAAACTGTACGCCGCGTTTGAAGCGCTGCCGGGCAAGGTCACGCTGGTTAACCCGCAGATTTCGCCCGACCTCTCGGAAGAGAACCTGACCTTTATTCACGTTCCGCCGGGCCGCGCTAACCGTTCGGGCTGGTATCTCTATAACCAGGCGCCGGACATGAGCTCGATCATCAGCCATCAGCCGCTGGAATATAACCGCTACCTGAATAAGCTGGTGGCCTGGGCGTGGTTCAACGGTCTGCTGACCAGCAAAACGCGCCTGCATATCAAAGGCAACGAAATCTGCGATCTGGCGCGTCTGCAGGAGCTGGTGAACGACGTGTCGTCGCACTTTCCGCTGCGCCTGCCCGCGCCGACGCCAAAAGCGCTCTACAGCCCGTGTGAAATCCGCCATCTGGCGATTATCGTTAACCTCGAGCACGATCCCACCTCCGCTTTCCGCAATCAGGTGGTGCACTTCGATTTCCGTAAGCTCGACGTCTTCAGCTTTGGCCAGCAGCAGCAGTGCCTGATTGGCAGCATCGATCTGCTCTATCGCAACTCGTGGAACGAGGTGCGAACGCTGCACTTCAGCGGCGAACAGGCGATGATCGAGGCGTTAAAAACCATTCTTGGCAAGATGCATCAGGACGCCGCGCCGCCAGATACGGTGGAAGTGTTCTGCTATAGCCAGCATCTGCGCGGGCTGATCCGCACGCGCGTTCAGCAGCTGGTCTCGGAATGCATTGAGCTGCGTCTCTCCAGCACGCGTCAGGAGCCGGGCCGCTTTAAGGCGCTGCGCATGGCGGGCCAGACGTGGGGGCTCTTCTTCGAGCGCATGAGCGTCTCGGTGCAGAAGCTGGAAAACGCGGTAGAGTTTTACGGCGCCATCTCCAACAACAAGCTGCACGGCCTGTCGATCAAAGTGGAATCGAACCAGACGCCGCTGCCACCGGTGGTAAACGGCTACGCCAGCGAAGGGATTATTCAGTTCTTCTTCGAAGACACCACCGACGAGCAGGGTTTCAATATCTATATTCTGGATGAAACCAACCGCGTCGAGGTCTATCACCACTGCGAAGGCAGCAAAGAGGAGCTGGTGCGCGACGTTAGCCGCTTCTACTCCTCTTCCCACGATCGCTTTACCTACGGCTCCAGCTTTATCAACTTCAACCTGCCGCAGTTCTACCAGATTGTGAATACCGGCGATCGCTTCCAGGTTATCCCGTTCCGCAGCCAGACGCTGGCCCAGCTCTGCGCCACGCAGCCGGACAACGACAACGGCGACTACCAGCCGCGCTACCAGGTACACTGACGCCGCGCCTGCCGCGCGGCCCTTTCCTTAGAACCTCGCCGCGCGCACGTGAATTGCGGGGATTTCCTGTTGCTTTTCCATCTTCAACTGCGATGATAAGCAACCAGGTTAAGGACAAAAGAGCAGAACAGATGAAGAGAGTAAAAAGCCTGTTGGCAATGGCGCTGGCGCTGACGAGCCTGGCAGGCTGTGGACTAAAAGGACCGCTTTACTTCCCGCCCGCCGACCAGCCAAAAACGCAATCTCCACAGCAAGCTGAGCAGCAGAAAAAACAGCAGCAACAGCGTGCGGCTCAGGCGGACACGCGTGGACTGGTGAGCGGCGGCAACGCCAGCATGTCAGCAGAATAATTGTAATGGCGCACCCGGCGGAGCAAAAAATGCAGTTCTCCAAAATGCACGGACTCGGCAACGATTTCATGGTTGTGGATGCCGTGACGCAAAACGTCTTTTTCTCGCCGGAGCTGATTCGCCGGCTGGCGGATCGCCATCTGGGGATCGGTTTCGATCAGCTGCTGATCGTTGAACCGCCTTACGATCCCGATCTCGACTTCCACTATCGCATCTTTAACGCCGACGGCAGCGAAGTGGCGCAGTGCGGCAACGGCGCGCGCTGTTTTGCGCGCTTTGTGCGGCTGAAAGGCCTGACGAATAAAAGTGAAATTCGCGTCAGCACGCAAACCGGACGTATGGTACTGAGCGTGACGCCGGACGAACTGGTGCGCGTCAATATGGGCGAGCCCAACTTCGAGCCGCAGCAGGTGCCATTCCGCGCCAATAAAGCGGAAAATCTCTATCTGCTGCGCGTCGCTGAGCAGACCGTGATGTTCGGCGCGGTGTCGATGGGCAATCCCCACTGCGTGATCCAGGTCGACAGCGTGCAGACCGCCGCGGTCGACAGCCTCGGCCCGGCGCTGGAAAGCCACGAGCGCTTTCCCGAGCGCGTCAACGTCGGCTTTATGGAAGTAGTGTCGACAGAGCATATTCGCCTGCGCGTCTACGAGCGCGGGGCGGGCGAAACCCAGGCGTGCGGCAGCGGCGCGTGCGCCGCGGTAGCCTGCGGCGTTCAGCAGGGAATTCTGGCGCCGAAGGTGCGCGTCGATCTGCCGGGCGGCACGCTGCATATCGCCTGGAAAGGAGCTGGTCAGCCGCTGTTTATGACCGGCCCCGCCACACACGTTTACGATGGGTTTATTCATCTATGAAAAATATCGAAGAGCAGGCTGACAACACGCTCCTGCTGGACGATCAGGCCGTTAACGATTATCTGCAGCAAAATCCTGACTTCTTTATCCGCAACGCCCGCCAGGTCGAACAGATGGCGGTGCCGCATCCGGTGCGCGGCAGCGTGTCGCTGGTGGAGTGGCATATGGCGCGTCAGCGCAACCATATCCAGCGGCTGGAAGAGGAGATCACCCTGCTGATGGAGCAGGCCAGCGCCAACCATGAGCTGTTCGATCGGCTGCTGGCGCTGCAGGGACACCTGGCGTCGGCCGATTCGCTGCAGGAGATGCTCAACCGCCTGCACCGCTGGGCGCGCGATCTTGGGCTGGCGGGCGCCAATCTGCGCCTTTTCGCCGACAAGTGGCGGCTGGGCGCCCCCTCGGAGTTTGTGCAGCTCAGCCTGTCGCGTCAGGCCTTCGAGCCGCTGCGCATCCAGCGCTTCGGCCAGCAGCACCATTTTCTCGGCAGCCTGAACGGCCCGGAGCTGCTACTGCTGCTGCCGCAGGCTAAAGCGATCGGCTCGGTTGCGATGTCGCTAATGGGCGAGCGCGGCGAGCTGGGCGTGCTGATTTTCAGCAGCCGCGACAGCCAGCACTATCAGGCCGGCATGGGCACGCTGCTGTTGCAGCATCTGGCGCAGATGCTGCCGGAACTGCTGTCGCGCTGGGTGGAACGCGCATGAACGCGCTGCACGCCGCCGTCGACGAATTTCTGCGCTACCTCAAGGTCGAGCGCCAGCTCAGCCCGCTGACGCAGGAAAATTACGCGCGCCAGCTGGCGACGCTGAGCGAGATGGCGGAAGAGATGAAGCTGGAGAGCTGGGCGCAGCTGGAGCCGGCGCAGGTGCGCAGCATGGCGTCGCGCAGCCGTCGCGCCGGATTAGGTACCAGCAGCCTCGCGCTGCGTATGTCGGCGCTACGCAGCTTTCTCGACTGGCAGGTCAGCCAGGGCAAACTCTCCGCCAATCCCGCGAAAGGGATCACCACGCCGCGCAACGCGCGCCATCTGCCGAAAAATATCGATGTCGATGAGGTAAACCAGCTGCTGGAGATCGACCTGAACGATCCGCTGGCGGTGCGCGACCGTGCGATGCTGGAGGTGATGTACGGCGGCGGGCTGCGCCTGTCAGAGCTGGTTAATATGGACTGCCGTCACGTCGATCTTGAGGCGGGCGACGTCTGGGTCGTGGGCAAGGGCAGCAAAGAGCGCCGGGTGCCGATTGGCCGCACCGCCGTAACCTGGCTGCAGCAGTGGCTGCCGCTGCGCGCCGCTTTTGGCAGCGAGGATGACGCGCTGTTTCTCTCCAGCCGCGGACGCCGCATTTCGGCGCGCAACGTGCAAAAGCGCTTTGCCGAGTGGGGCGTGAAGCAGGGCGTCGCCAGCCATATTCATCCGCACAAGCTGCGTCACTCGTTCGCCACGCATCTGCTGGAGTCGAGCGGCGATCTGCGCGCGGTGCAGGAGCTGTTGGGTCACGCCAACCTCTCTACTACCCAGATCTATACCCATCTCGATTTCCAGCATCTGGCGACGGTGTACGATGCTGCACATCCGCGCGCCAAACGAGGAAAGAACGAATGAAGTTTTACCGTCCGCTACGCGCCGTTAAGGCGATCACTTTCGATCTCGACGATACGCTTTACGATAACTATCCCGTGATCCGCAGGACCACCGCCGAGACCCATGCGGCGCTGCAGGCCTGGCATCCGTCGCTGCGCGACTTTACGCCGCTCGATTATCAGCGGCTGCGCGACGAGCTGTTGGCGCGCGAGCCCGATATTTATCACGACGTATCGGAGTGGCGTCGACGCTCGGTCGAGCTGGCGCTGCTGAACGCCGGTCTCGCCCCGCAGGCGGCGGCAGCGGGCGCAGACGAAATCATGAAGGTATTTCACCACTGGCGCAGCCAGGTGGAGATGCCGGAAGAGACGCATCAGACGCTGAAGGCGCTGGGCGAAAAAGTCCCGCTGGTGGCCATCACCAACGGTAACGCGCGCCCGGAGCAGCTCGGCATCGCCGACTATTTTCAGTTCTCGCTGCGCGCCGGGCCAGACGGCCGCGCGAAGCCTTATCAGGATATGTATCATCTCGCCGCGCAGCGGCTCGGCATCGCGCCTGCGCATATTCTGCACGTAGGCGACGACCTGACCACTGACGTCGCGGGCGCGCTGCGCTGCGGCATGCAGGCGTGCTGGATCAACCTGCGCGGCGGCAACCTGATGCAGATTGCCGACGCGCGTCTGGTGCCGCACGTGGAAATTTCGCGATTGGCTTCCCTGACCTCACTGTTATAATGGCTGTGGATTTATCCAGTCGTACCCTGAATCATGCGTCTTGCTGCAAGCTGAATGATTCAGGGTTCGCTTTTTGTTTTCTTTAGTGAACGGTGCCTATGGACGTTTCTGATCTGCTTAACGGTTTGAATGACAAACAGCGCGAGGCCGTGGCGGCACCGCGCAGCAACCTGCTGGTGCTGGCAGGCGCGGGTAGCGGAAAAACGCGCGTCCTGGTGCACCGCATCGCCTGGCTGCTGTCGGTAGAGAACTGCTCGCCCTATTCAATTATGGCGGTAACCTTTACCAACAAAGCGGCGGCGGAGATGCGTCATCGTATTGAGCAGCTGATCGGCACCAGCCAGGGCGGCATGTGGATCGGCACCTTTCACGGCCTCGCCCATCGCCTGCTGCGCGCGCACCATCTCGATGCCGGCCTGCCGCAGGATTTCCAGATCCTCGACAGTGAAGATCAGCTGCGCCTGCTGAAACGCCTGATTAAGGCGATGAATCTGGATGAGAAGCAGTGGCCTGCGCGTCAGGGCATGTGGTACATCAACGGCAAAAAAGATGAAGGGCTGCGCCCGAAACATATTGAAAGCTACGGCAACCCGGTAGAGCAGACCTGGCTGCGCATCTATCAGGCGTATCAGGAAGCCTGCGACCGCGCCGGGCTGGTCGATTTCGCCGAGCTGCTGCTGCGCGCCCATGAGCTGTGGCTGCATAAGCCGCATATTCTCAATCACTATCGTGAACGCTTCAGCAATATCCTGGTCGATGAGTTCCAGGACACCAACAACATCCAGTACGCCTGGATCCGCATGCTGGCGGGCGACAGCGGCCGGGTGATTATCGTCGGCGACGACGATCAGTCGATCTACGGCTGGCGCGGCGCGCAGGTCGAGAATATCCAGCGCTTCCTGCAGGATTTCCCGGCGGCGGAAACCATTCGTCTTGAGCAGAACTATCGCTCCACCAACAATATCCTGAAGTCGGCCAACGCCCTGATCGCCAATAACAACGGCCGTCTCGGCAAAGAGCTGTGGACCGACGGCAGCGACGGCGATCCGATTTCAATCTACTGCGCCTTCAACGAGCTGGACGAAGCGCGCTTTGTGGTCAACCGCATCAAAACCTGGCAGGAGAACGGCAACGCCCTACAGGATTGCGCCATTCTCTACCGCAGCAACGCCCAGTCGCGCGTGCTGGAAGAGGCGCTGCTGCAGAGCAGCATGCCCTATCGCATTTACGGCGGCATGCGCTTCTTCGAACGTCAGGAGATCAAGGACGCGCTCGCCTATCTGCGCCTGATCGCCAACCGCAATGATGATGCGGCTTTTGAGCGCGTGGTCAATACGCCAACGCGCGGCGTCGGCGATCGCACGCTCGACGTGGTGCGCCAGACCGCGCGCGAACGCCAGATGACGCTGTGGCAGGCGACGCGCGATCTGCTGCAAACCAAAGCGCTGGCGGGCCGTGCGGCCTCGGCGCTGCAGCGCTTCTGCGAGCTGGTCGATTCGCTGGCGAGCGAAACCGCCGAAATGCCGCTGCATGTGCAGACCGACCGCGTTATCAAGGACTCCGGCCTGTGGATGATGTATGAGCAGGAGAAAGGCGAAAAGGGCCAGGCGCGTATTGAAAACCTTGAGGAGCTGGTGACGGCGACGCGCCAGTTCAGCTATCAGGATGAAGATGAAGATCTGATGCCGCTGCAGGCGTTTCTGTCGCACGCCGCGCTGGAAGCGGGCGAAGGCCAGGCGGATAAGTGGCAAGATGCGGTGCAGCTGATGACGCTGCACTCGGCGAAAGGCCTGGAGTTTAGCCAGGTCTTTATCGTCGGCATGGAAGAGGGCATGTTCCCGAGCCAGATGTCGCTGGACGAGGGCGGCCGTCTGGAAGAGGAGCGGCGTCTTGCCTATGTCGGCGTGACGCGCGCCATGCTGAAGCTGACGCTGACCTACGCCGAGTCCCGACGACTTTACGGCAAAGAGGTCTATCACCGCCCGTCGCGCTTTATCGGCGAGCTGCCGGAAGAGTGTATTGAAGAGGTGCGCCTGCGCGCCAGCGTCAGCCGGCCGGTTAACCATCAGCGTATGGGCGCGCCGGTTTCGAAAAGCGACAGCGGCTTTTCGCTCGGCCAGCGCGTTAAGCATGCGAAATTCGGCGAAGGCACCATTATCAACCTGGAAGGCAGCGGCGAACACAGCCGCGTGCAGGTAGCGTTTCAGGGCCAGGGCATCAAGTGGCTGGTGGCCGCCTATGCGAAGCTGGAAACCGCTTAGTCATCGGTTGACGACTTTTTCGTCTCAGCGTAACATGCGCGCACTATTATCAAGAGAGGACAATGCCTTGGATACGCCCAGTCGATGCTGGCTCAGTCACCTGGTTACCAGGAATAACATCTAAGGCTTCCTCTTTTAGCGGGTAGCCTTAGCGGTTATCAGCGACCTCCCTTTTTTATCCCGTCGCACGAGTCAGCACTGATTCACCTTTTGAACGAGCGTTTCCGTGTCCAGGCGTTGCCGTGGCCGATCGGCCAACGGCCTTGTCCCATTTAGTCTGCAATGGGGAGTATTGCTATGCTGAGCGCATTTAAACTGGATCGCAGCCGCCTGACGCGTCTGGAGCTGGAAGACGAAAACGACAAACTGACCACCTCGGTGTGGGTCGATCTGATCGAGCCAGAAGAGGGCGAGCGCGACCGCGTGCAGAGCGAGCTGGGGCAGAGCCTGGCGACGCGTCCCGAGCTGGAGGATATCGAAGCCTCGGCGCGTTTTTTCGAAGATGAAGACGGGCTGCACATTCACTCATTCTTCTTTTATGAAGATGCGGAAGATCACGCCGGCAACTCCACCGTGGCCTTCACCATTCGCGAAGGGCGGCTCTATACGCTGCGCGAGCGCGAACTGCCTGCGTTCCGTCTTTACCGTATGCGCGCCCGTAATCAGACGCTGATCGACGGCAACGCCTTTGAGCTGCTGCTGGATCTGTTCGAAACCAAAATCGAACAGCTGGCGGATGAGATCGAGAATATCTACAGCGCGCTGGAGAAGCTCAGCCGCGTGATTATGGAAGGGCAGCAGGGCGAAGAGTATGACCAGGCGCTGTCGCGCCTCGCCGAGCTGGAAGATATCGGCTGGAAGGTGCGGCTCTGCCTGATGGATACCCAGCGCGCGCTCAATTTCCTGGTGCGCAAGGCGCGTTTGCCGAACAACCAGCTGGAGCAGGCGCGCGAGATCCTGCGCGATATCGAGTCTCTGCTGCCGCATAATGAATCGCTGTTCCAGAAGGTTAACTTCCTGATGCAGGCGGCGATGGGCTTTATCAATATCGAGCAGAACCGCATTATCAAAATCTTCTCGGTGGTGTCGGTGGTATTTCTGCCGCCAACGCTGGTGGCCTCCAGCTACGGTATGAACTTCGAGTTTATGCCGGAGCTGAAGTGGAGCTTTGGCTACCCGGCGGCGATTGGTTTGATGATCCTTGCTGGCCTGGCGCCTTATCTCTATTTCAAACGCAAGAACTGGCTGTAATCGTTTATCAGTGGACGGGCAGTCCGGAGCCTACGCGACTGATAAGGACCGATCGCAAAGACGCAAAAAGCGGCATCCCTGCCAGCTCGGCCCGCGCCTTCCCTGGCGCGGGACGCTTTGCTCTTCGGTCCATGTCATTCGCGTTTTGACATTTTTGCGCGCTGTTAGCTTAAACTTCCTGCTGCCTTGTTATGCGTCGACTGCGCAGCGTCGCCACCACCGCATCGAAAATAAACACCGCCAGCGCCAGCCAGATAAAGGCGAAGGTCACCATCTTGTCGGGCGTCACCGCCTCACCGTAAAACAGCACCGCCAGCAGAAACATCAGCGTCGGGCCGAGATACTGGAAAAAGCCGACGGTAGAGAGGCGCAGCCGCGCGCAGGCAGCCGCAAACAGCATCAGAGGGATGGTGGTGATAATGCCCGCCGCTACCAGCTTGAGATTCAGGCTCAGCGGGTTGGCGCTCAGGTGGCTGGTCGGGGTATCGGCAACGCCGAACAGATAGATCGCCGCCAGCGGAAATAGCCACAGCGTCTCAATCAGCATGCCGCTCTGCGCATCGACCTGAATCTTTTTGCGCACCAGTCCGTAAAAAGCGAAGCTCAGCGCCAGCCCGAGTGCGATCAGCGGCACCGAGCCAAACTGCCACAGCTGTACCAGCACGCCGCCCGCCGCCAGCAGTACCGCCAGCCACTGCAGGCGCCGAAAGCGCTCGCGCAGGAACAGCATGCCGAGCACCACGTTAATCAGCGGGTTGATAAAGTAGCCGAGGCTCGCTTCCAGCATATGCTGGTTATTCACCGCCCAGATAAACAGCAGCCAGTTGCCGCCGATAGTGACGGCGGTCAGCGCCAGCAGCAGCACCTTCTTCGGCTGCGCCAGCACGCTGCGCACCTGGCGCCAGCTGCGGCTCAGGCTAATCAGTACCAGCATAAAAAGCGCCGACCAGATGACGCGGTGCGTCATGATCTCCGTCGGCGGTACGGCTTTCACCAGTTTGAAGTAGGCCGGGGCGATACCCCAGATAAAGTAGGCGCCGAGCGCGAAGCCAATGCCCTGGCGGGTTTGCTGCGTATCCATAGAGAGAAAGCGTCCGGAAAAAGTCGATTTTCGCACGGCGTCCGCGATTAACCAATCAAATAGGTCGCCGTCGCCGTGGCAATATAGTCGCCCTGCTGGTTATGCAGCTCCACGCGCGCCACCGCGACCTTGTTTCCGGCGCGCAGCAGGCTGCTGGTGGCAGTAAAGCGCTCGCCGCGGCCGGGACGCAGGTAATCGACGCGCATATCGATAGTGCCCATGCGCGACAGGCGCTGGCGCAGCTCCTCTTCGCTGATGCTCTCGGCGCGCGTCAGGGCGTTGCTGACGCAGACCATACCGGCGGCGACGTCCAGCACCGAGGCGATAACCCCGCCGTGCAGGATCTGCTGCGCCGCGTTGCCGACCAGCATGGTTTTGCTGGCGAAGCTGATTTCGGCATAGTCGCTCTCCAGCCGATCCAGCTCCAGGCCGAGCGCCTGATTAAAGGGCATATGGTAAACAAAAATTTCACCCACCATCTGGCGGGCTTCCTGCTGAGACAGCAGCCGTGATGACATAACAGCAATCCTGCGCATACGCCTTTGCGGCGTAAAATGTTAATGAGTTGTGTATTCTAAGCCGCGCGCGAGAGGGTTTCCAGTTTCGGAAATCAGCGCTCATCTTCACCGACTTTTGCGTGTAGAATGGCCTCCTTTTTATGACTCCCCATTCATTTGACTCGCAGCCTTCATCGGAGAAAGTTATGCGCAAGCATCGCGCCTTGTTAGCAGCCGCCCTGTTACTCCCTGCGCTGGCGCAGGCGGAAGAAGCCACCGTAAAAGAGGTCCACGATACCCCTCAGGTGCGCGGCAGCATTATCGCCAACCTGCTGGAGAAGCACGACAACCCGTTTGTGCTCTATCCGTATGAGAGCAACTATCTGCTCTATACCTATACCAGCGATATCAATAAAGAGGCGATCTCCTCCTATAACTGGGCGGACAACGCGCGCAAAGATGAAGTGAAATTTCAGCTCAGTCTGGCATTTCCGCTGTGGCGCGGTATTCTGGGTGACAACTCCGTGCTGGCCGCCTCCTATACGCAGCGCTCCTGGTGGCAGCTGTCGAACCGCGGCGAGTCGTCGCCGTTTCGCGAGA
Source organism: Pantoea sp. ACRSC (assembly GCF_022346785.1). NCBI lineage: Bacteria > Pseudomonadati > Pseudomonadota > Gammaproteobacteria > Enterobacterales > Erwiniaceae > Pantoea > Pantoea sp. ACRSC. The sequence goes on along the minus strand of NZ_JAKRNN010000009.1, from coordinate 34,501 downwards.
CCAACTACGAGCCGCAGATTTTCCTCGGCTGGGCCACGGATTACGACTTCGCCGGCTGGACGCTGCGCGATGTGGAGGTGGGCTTTAACCACCAGTCTAACGGCCGCAGCGATCCGACCTCGCGCAGCTGGAACCGCGTCTATGCGCGCCTGATGGCGCAGAACGGCAACTTCCTCGCCGAAGTCAAACCCTGGTACCGCATACCGGACAGCGAAGACGATAACCCGGATATCACCAAATATATGGGCTACTACCGTCTGAAGCTGGGCTATATCGCCGGCGAGAATATCTTCAGCGTGGAAGGCAACTACAACTGGAATACCGGTTTTGGCGGTGCGACGCTGGGCTGGAGCTATCCGATCAGCGAACACGTGCGTTTCTATACCCAGGTGTTTAGCGGTTATGGTGAGTCGCTTATCGACTATAACCACCGTCAGACGCGTCTCGGCGTCGGCGTCATGCTAAACGATCTGTTCTGACTCTCCGGAAAACAACAGGAATACAGTGGCAATCTCGGTAGTACATAATCAGGAAGCGCTGGCGCAGCAGGTATTGCAGGATACCTTCGGCTATCAGCATTTTCGTCCCGGTCAGCAAACCATTATCAATGCGGCGCTGAGCGGACGGGATTGTCTGGTCGTTATGCCCACCGGCGGCGGTAAATCGCTCTGCTATCAAATCCCCGCGCTGGTGCAGGAAGGCCTGACGCTGGTGGTGTCGCCGCTGATTTCGCTGATGAAAGATCAGGTGGATCAGCTGCTGGCGAACGGCGTTGCGGCGGCGTGTCTTAACTCCACCATGACGCGCGAACAGCAGCAGCAGGTCATGGCGGATTGCCGTACCGGCCGCGTCAGGCTGCTCTATATCGCGCCTGAGCGTCTGATGATGGATAACTTCCTTGAGAGCCTGGCGCACTGGCAGCCTGCGATGCTGGCGGTCGACGAAGCGCACTGTATTTCGCAGTGGGGCCACGATTTCCGGCCGGAATATGGCGCGCTGGGTCAGCTGCGTCAGCGTTTCCCGCAGCTGCCGGTGATGGCGCTGACCGCCACCGCCGACGAAACCACGCGCAACGATATCGTTCACCTGCTGAATATGCAGGACCCGCTGATTCAGATCAGCAGCTTCGACCGTCCTAATATTCGCTATACGCTGGTGGAGAAGTTCAAGCCCACCGAGCAGCTGCTGCGCTACGTTCAGGATCAGCGCGGCAAAAGCGGCATTATTTACTGCAACAGCCGCGCCAAGGTCGAAGACACCGCCGCGCGTCTGCAGAGCCGCGGGCTGAGCGTCGGTGCCTATCATGCCGGCATCGACAGCGTGCAGCGCGCCCGGGTGCAGGAGGCGTTCCAGCGCGACGACCTGCAAATTGTGGTGGCGACGGTGGCGTTCGGTATGGGCATCAACAAGCCCAACGTGCGCTTCGTGGTGCACTTCGACATTCCGCGCAATATCGAATCCTACTATCAGGAAACTGGCCGCGCTGGACGCGACGGGCTGCCGGCCGAAGCGATGATGCTTTACGATCCGGCGGATATGGCGTGGCTGCGCAAATGTCTGGAAGAGAAAGCGCCCGGGCCGCTGCAGGATATTGAGCGTCACAAACTTAACGCCATGGGCGCCTTCGCTGAAGCGCAAACCTGCCGCCGTCTGGTGCTGCTCAACTATTTCGGTGAAGGACGCCAGCAGCCGTGCGACAACTGCGATATCTGCCTCGATCCGCCGAAGCGTTACGACGGTCTGGTGGAAGCGCAGAAAGCGCTCTCCTGCATTTATCGCGTCGGTCAGCGTTTCGGCATGGGCTATATCGTCGAGGTGCTGCGCGGTGCCAACAACCAGCGCATTCGCGATCAGGGACATGACAAGCTGCCGGTTTACGGCATTGGCCGCGAGCAGAGCCATGAACACTGGGTCAGCGTGCTGCGCCAGCTTATCCACCTTGGGCTGGTGACGCAGAATATCGCCATGCACTCCGCGCTGCAGCTGACGGAAGCGGCGCGTCCGGTGCTGCGCGGCGAAGTGCCGCTGATGCTGGCGGTGCCGCGTCTTAACGCGGCGAAGCCGAAAAGCAGCAGCTCGCCGAAAATTTACGGCGGCAATTACGATCGCAAGCTGTTCGCCAAGCTGCGTAAATTGCGTAAAGCCATTGCCGACGAAGAGAATATCCCGCCCTACGTGGTGTTTAACGACGCCACGCTGATTGAGATGGCGGAGCAGATGCCGGTAACGGCGTCGGAGATGCTGAGCGTCAACGGCGTCGGCCACCGCAAACTGGAGCGCTTTGGCAAACCCTTCCTGGTGATGATCAAAGAGCATCTTGATGATGAAGAGTAAAGGATACTACCCATGCTGATGTTATTTGCCACGGTTGCGCTGGTGCATCTGGTCGCGCTGATGAGTCCCGGCCCGGACTTCTTTTTTGTTTCACAAACTGCCGCCAGCCGTTCGCGCAAAGAGGCGATGATGGGCGTGCTCGGCATTACGCTGGGGATCGTTATATGGGCGGGCGTCGCGCTGATGGGGCTGCACCTGATCCTGGAAAAGATGGCGTGGCTGCATCAGATCATTATGGTCGGCGGCGGTCTCTATCTGCTGTGGATGGGCTGGCAGCTGCTCGGCTCGGCGCGTCAGCGCCACAAGAAACCGGCTCAGGATGCGCCGGTCGTGGAGCTGCCGAAAAAGGGCAGAAGTTTTCTTAAAGGCTTTCTCACCAACCTGTCGAACCCGAAAGCGATTATCTACTTCGGCAGCGTTTTCTCGCTGTTCGTCGGCAACGATATCGGCGCGCTGGAGCGCTGGGGTCTGTTCCTGCTGATCGTCGGCGAGACCTTTGCCTGGTTTACGCTGGTGGCGGCGATCTTCGCTCTGCCGTGGATGCGCGACAAATATCAGCGCGCGGCGAAATGGGTCGATGGCGTGGCGGGTGTACTGTTCGCCGGTTTCGGCATCCACCTTATCATTTCTCGTTAGAGCCTGGTTTACTTGTCAGCTTGCGGTTGGGCAGTGCTCGTCATCCTCACGTACTGATGTACGCTGCGGTGACTGTGCGCTGGCCGGCACCGAACTGGCTGCGACACCGACGGCTCTGAATATCGGCGCTGCTGTTTTTTCTCGTCAGAGACTGACTTACTTGCCATTTCGGCACCGGGCAGTGCTCGTCATCCTCACGTACTCTTGTACGCTGCGGTGACTGCGCGCTGTCCGCCCGCAATCTGACTGCGACACCGACGGCGTTAACCATCGGCGTGCGCAGCAGGGCTCAGGCAATCCTTCTGGCGCTGGCTAACAGCGCGCCGACCGCCATAAACAATCCGCCAAAGATACGGTTGAGCAGTTTCATCTGCTTCGGTCCCTTGATCCAGGCCGCGATGCGCGTCGCCAGCGTGGCGTAGCCTATCATCACGATGATATCGACGACAACAGTGGTGGTGCCCAGCACCAGGTACTGCATCGCCTGCGGCTGGTGCGGCAGAATAAACTGCGGAAACAGCGCGGCGAGAAACACGATGCTTTTCGGGTTGGTAAGATTCACCAGCACCGCGCGCTTGAACAGGCGGCGGCGCGGGGTTGCTTTCGCCACCGCGTCGAGATCGATGGCGCCCGCAGAGCGCCACTGCTGAATGCCGAGCCACACCAGATAGGCCGCGCCCGCCCACTTCAGCACTTCAAACGCCAGCAGCGACTGCGAAAAGAGCGCCCCCAGCCCAACGCCCACCAGCACGATATGGATCGCCAGGCCAAGCTGCAGGCCGCTGATAGAGGCCGCCGCGCCGCGATAGCCGTGGCTGATGCCGGTGCTCATAGTATTAATCGCGCCGGAACCGGGCGAAAGGCTGAGGATAGTGGTGGTGAGAAGGTAGGTCAGCCACCATTCAGTGGTCATGGGTTGCGCTCCCTGTCTGGGCGGAAATATGACACAATACGCCAGAAACAAGCGTGACGCTACGGGCCGCATGCGCGGCTCGCTACAGGCTTATCGCGCGTCTGCAGGGGGAAAGATGGAACGACATAAAGCGAGCTGGCTCAATCGGGAAAAAGCCTTTGCCGCCTTTGCGCACGGTCCGCTGCTCGACTTCTGGCACCGCCGCGAAGAGCGTGAATTTGTCGGCGTGGAAAACGTCACGCTGCGCTATGTGCGTTTCACCGCGCCGCAGCATAAGCGCGTTATTCTTATCGTGCCCGGACGCATCGAAAGCTACGTCAAATACCCTGAACTGGCGTACGATCTGTTTCACTGCGGCTTTGACGTGGTGATCCTCGACCATCGCGGGCAGGGCCGCTCCGATCGGCTGCTGCAGGATACCCACCGCGGTCATGTGGTGGAGTTCACCCACTACGTTGACGACTTAGAGACGCTCTATCTGAAAGAGATTGTCGGCGGCCACTACCAGCGCCGCTACGCGCTGGCGCATTCGATGGGCGGGGCGATCCTGACGCTGTTTCTGGCGCGTCAGCCGCAGGCGTTTCACGCCGTCACGCTGGTGGCGCCGATGTTCGGCATCGCGCTGCCGATGCCCTCTTTCCTTGCGAACCGCATTCTCGACTGGGCGGAGAAGCGCCCGGCGATCCGCGACGGCTATGCGCTCGGCACCGGACGCTGGCGCGCGCACCCGTTCGGCATCAATCGCCTGACGCACAGCGCAGAGCGCTATCGTCGCAGCCTGCGTTTTTACGCCGACGATCCCGCTATTCGCGTCGGCGGTCCGACCTATCACTGGGTGCGCGAAGGTATCCACGCGGGACGCAATATCCTCAGCCTGGCAGGCACTATTACCACGCCTGTTCTGCTGCTGCAGGCAGGCGAGGATCGCGTCGTGGATAACCGTTCGCAGGACCTCTTTTGCGCGGCGATGGCGCAGGCGGGCCATCCCTGCGAGGCGCGCGTTATTAAAGAGGCGCGCCACGAAATTCTGTTTGAAAAAGATGCCATGCGCGCCGAAGCGCTGAATGCGCTGGTTGATTTCTTCGAGGCGCATCCTTAATTCGAAAAGCTATCTTACCGGCCACGGCCTATAACAATACCTGAGGTTTTCATGTTTCAAATCGTCGCATCCGATCTGGATGGCACGCTGCTCTCTCCCGACCATCGGCTGACGCCCTACGCCCACGATATCCTGCAACAGCTGGTGGCGCGTGATATTCACTTTGTATTCGCCACCGGCCGTCACTATATCGACGTCGGGCAGATGCGCGACAAGCTGGGCATTCCCGCTTATATGATCACCTCGAACGGCGCGCGCGTGCATAACGCGGAGGGCGAGCTGGTGTTCAGCCATAACCTCGACGAAGATATCGCGCTGGAGCTTTACGAGCTGCACTACGCCAGTCCCGCTATCCTGACGCACGTCTATCGCGACGACGAATGGTTTATGAGCCGTGCGCATCCGGCGGAGCAGGACTATTTCCGCGAGTCGGTGTTCAGCTATCAGGTGTATGAGCCAGGGATGCTGCCGGGCGACAATATAAGCAAGGTCTTTTTCACCAGCGACGATCCCGAGGCGCTGATCCCGCTCGAGCTGGCGCTGAAGGCGCGCTGGGGCGACCGCGTCAACGTCAGCTTTTCGCTGCCGACCTGTCTGGAGGTGATGGCGGGCGGCGTGTCGAAAGGGCACGCGCTGGAAGCGGTGGCAAAACAGCTGGGACACTCGCTTAAAGCCTGTATCGCCTTCGGCGACGGCATGAACGACGTAGAGATGCTGAGCATGGCGGGCAAGGGCTGCATTATGCGCAACGCCCACCAGCGTCTGAAAAATACCCTGCCTGACCTGGAAGTGATCGGCAGCAATGCGGACGATGCCGTGCCGCATACGCTGCGCACACTGTTTTTATCCTGACGGCAACAAAGCGGCCGGCGCGATGCCGGCCTCTCTCAGGCTATGACGCCAGCCGCTGCTTGTGTTTGCGTTCGTTAACCATAGTCAACAGCAGCAGGATCACCGCCAGCACGCAGCCCACCACCATGACCAGAAAACCGCCGTTCCAGCCGAAGAAATCGACGGTATAGCCGACGATGGCGCTGGCCGCAACCGAGCCGCCGAGATAGCCGAACAGGCCAGTAAAGCCTGCCGCCGTGCCCGCCGCTTTTTTCGGCGCCAGCTCCAGCGCATGCAGGCCAATCAGCATCACCGGGCCGTAAATCAGAAAGCCGATGACGATCATGCAGGCCATATCGACGCCGGGGTTGCCCGCCGGGTTAAACCAGTAAATCACCGTGGCGATGGTCACCAGCGTCATAAAGAAGACGCCGGTCGCGCCGCGATTCCCCCTGAACACTTTATCCGACATCCAGCCGCACAGCAGCGTGCCGGGAATACCGGCGTATTCATACAGGAAGTAGGCCCAGGAGGATTTATCCAGCGTAAAGTGCTTTACCTCTTTCAGGTAGGTGGGCGACCAGTCGAGAATGCCGTAGCGCAGCAGATAGACAAAGACGTTAGCCAGCGCGATATACCACAGCAGCTTGTTGGGCAGCACATACTGGGTAAAGATCTGCTTCGCCGTCAGCTCCTCTTCATGCGTGGCGCTGTAGTCCGGCGGGTAATCCTGTTTATACGCCTCGATGGGCGGCAGACCGCAGGACTGCGGCGTATCGCGCATTAATGCGAAGGCGATCAGCGCCACGGCGATAGCGGCGAAGGCGGGCATATAAAGCGCCGCTTTCCAGTCGCTGAACCAGGCCATGCCGAGCAGAAACAGCAGCGGCGGCAGGCCGCCGCCGACGTTATGCGCGCAGTTCCACACGGAAACAATGCCGCCACGCTCTTTCTGCGACCACCAGTGCACCATAGTGCGTCCGCAGGGCGGCCAGCCCATGCCCTGGAACCAGCCGCAGACAAACAGCAGGGCAAACATCACCATAATGCTGGAGGTTGCCCAGGGCACGAAGCCCATAATCAGCATCACCGCAGCGGCGAGGATCAGCCCGGCAGGCAGAAACACGCGCGGATTCGAGCGATCCGAGACCGAGCCCATAATAAATTTTGAGAAGCCGTACGCAATGGAGATGCCGGAAAGCGCAAAGCCAAGGTCGCCGCGTGAAAAGCCCTGCTCAACCAGGTAGGGCATCGCCAGCGCGAAGTTTTTGCGCACCAGATAGTAGGCGGCGTAGCCAAAAAAGATGCCGAAGAAGATCTGCCAGCGCAGGCGGCGATATAACGGATCAACCTGATCTTCCGCGACCTGCGGTCGGTGCGGCGCGGGTTTAAAAATGCTCAGCATAGCTGCCCTCCCGGGCGTTTAGTCGTTGTAGTAAGGGGCAGAACGTTCCAGAGGTTGCCGCCATGTTCCTTTTCGCGTCTATTCTGGCGCTTTTCGCGCATGCTGGCTGTGATAGTTGACACATTTGTTACACTTTTATGACAATAACGCAGGTTGAATTTCACACAATGGTTTTAATCGCGCATGGCCTGTAAATTGCGCAGCGGCTCCGTGCGCTGAGTGGTGGGTTTGTATTCACTTGTCAACCAGAAAGCGCCGCGTGGGCAGAGCACATTGATTACACTAGCGACCTCTCTCTTTTTGCAGGATCGAAGCTGTGCTGTTACTGATCGTTACCACTATTCTTTGGGCGTTTTCCTTTAGCCTGATTGGAGAATATCTGGCGGGGCAGGTGGACTCCTGGTTCTCCGTGTTGATGCGTCTGGCGCTGGCGGCGCTGGTGTTTTTGCCTTTTCTGCGCTGGCGCGGCTACCGTCCGTCGACGCTGCTGCTCTATATGCTGGTGGGGATGCTGCAGCTCGGCATCATGTACCTGATTAGCTTTGAGGCCTATCTCTACCTCAGCGTCTCGGAGTTCCTGCTGTTTACCGTGATGACGCCGCTTTACGTCACCCTGATTTATGACCTGATCAGCAGGCGTCCGCTGCGCATCGGCTACGCCTTCAGCGCGCTGCTGGCGGTCGCGGGCGCGGCGATTATTCGCTACGACAAGGTCAGCGATCATTTCTGGTTCGGCCTGCTGCTGGTGCAGCTGGCAAATATCTGCTTTGCCGTGGGCATGGTGGGCTACAAGCGTCTGCAGGAAACCCGGCCAATGCCGCAGCACACCGCTTTTTCCTGGTTTTATCTCGGCGCGGTGCTGATTGCGATTATCGCCTGGTGCCTGTGGGGTAATCCGGCGAAACTGCCGACCACCTCGCTACAGTGGGGCATTCTGGTGTGGCTGGGCGTGGCGGCGTCGGGGCTGGGCTACTTTATGTGGAACTACGGCGCCACGCAGGTGGATGCGGGCACGCTGGGCATTATGAACAATATGCACGTTCCGGCAGGGCTGCTGGTGAATCTGGCGATCTGGCAGCAGAAGCCGCACTGGCCCAGTTTTATCGCCGGCGCGCTGGTGATTTTCGCTTCGCTCTATGTGCATAAGCGCTGGGTGATACGTAGTCGCTGAGGCGCATAATCCGTCAGGACAACGATGGTCGTCCTGACGGCTGGCACGCGCTAAAGGGCAAGGCTACTTTTTGGCTTTTGCTGGCTGGGCCGGGCGAGGTTTCGCCGTTTTCGCCGGAGCAGACTTCGCTGCCTGGGCCGGGCGGGTGTTCGTGGCCTGGGCTGGAGCGGCTTTGGCCGGCTGCGTCGGGCGCAGCGTCAGGGTCAGGCCCTTTAGAAAGTTACGCATAATCTGGTCGCCACATTCGCGATAGTTTTTATGCTCCGGCTTGCGGAAGATAGCGCCGATTTCCGCCTGAGAAACCGTGAAGTTAGCCTTAGCCAGCACCGCCGGAATATCGGTGGTTTTCAGATCGAAGGCGATACGCAGCTTTTTCATAAAAATATTGTTGTTCATGCGGCGCTCGATCGAGGGCGCAGGCATCTCTTCGCTTTTGCCGCGACGGAAGAAAATCAGGCCGTTAAGAAAATAGCCCATCAGCACGTCCGGCAGCGGTTTAAACGCGGCGTCGTCCTCTTTTTTCAGCCAGGCCTGCACGTCGCTCAGCGCAACTTCGCAGTCAGTCAGTGCGAAAATCTCCACCACTTTGGCATCGCTTAAATTCAGCATAAAGCGCACGCTGCGCAAAATATCGTTATTGGTCATGGTGAGATTTTCTCATGGTCGTTTAACAGGCTGCGCATTATAGGGGAATTTACGGCTCAGCGTTGCAAAATCGCGCCCGGAAGCGCCGCGTCGCGCACAAAGGGCAGGTGTTCGCAGGCGTGCTGCCGCGCGAAGCGGGTAAAGGCTTCCAGCACCGGCTGACGCTGCTCGCCGTCGCGTACGGCGGCATAAAGCCGGCTCCACAGCCCTTCGCCCAGCGTTTTGGTTACGATTAATCCCTGCTTTTCAAAACTCTCCACCACCCAGTGCGGCAGCGCGGCGATCCCCATGCGCGCCGCCACCATCTGAATCAGCAGCAGGGTGTTATCGACGCTCTTCAGGGCCGGGCTGACGCCCGCCGGCTGGAGAAAATGGCGCCAGATATCGAGCCGCTGGCGCTGCACCGGATAGATCATCAGCACCTCTTGCGCCAGATCCTCGGGCGTAATCTGCTCTACCTGCGCCAGCGGATGGTCGGGCGCCAGAACCAGACGCACTTCGAAGTCGAACATCGGCGTGTAGTGCAGGCCGCTGCGCGGCAGGATGTCGGAGGTCAACACCACGTCCAGTTCGCCCTGCTGCAGCGCAGGCTGCGGATCGAAGGTGACGCCCGACTTGAAATCCATGACCACCTGCGGCCAGCTCTGGCGGAATTTATCCAGCGCCGGCGTCAGCCACTGAATGCAGCTGTGGCACTCAATGGCGATGCGCAGCGTCGCCTGACAGGGCTCGTGGCACGCCTGCAGCGCCTGCTGAATCTGCGGCAGCACCTGCTCCGCCAGCTGCAGCAGAACTTCACCCTGCGGCGTGAAGCGCAGCGGCTGGCTCTTGCGCACGAACAGGCGGAATCCCAGCCGCTGTTCGAGATCGCTGAACTGATGCGATAGCGCGGATTGCGTTTGATGAAGCTGCGCGGCGGCGGCGGCCAGCGAGCCAGTATTACGCAGAGCCTGAAGCGTCCGCAGGTGCTTGAGTTCGATCATGAGCGTCCTTCACATGGAGATTGAACAATTTGCGCTTGAGGAACATACACTACCCGCAGAAGATAGCGGTGTAAACATCTGGACGGCTAAACATCTTTGGCTGCCAGGCGAAGCCAAAGAGAATTTATCGGGAGAACAGCATATGACCATTCTGAACCATACCCTCGGCTTTCCCCGCGTCGGCCTGCGTCGCGAACTGAAAAAAGCGCAGGAGAGCTACTGGGCGGGCAAAGCGACTCAGCAGGCGCTGCTGGAGACAGGACGCGAACTGCGCGCCCGTCACTGGCAGCAGCAGAAAGAGGCGGGCGTGGACTGGCTGCCGGTTGGCGATTTCGCCTGGTACGATCATGTGCTGACCACCAGCCTGATGCTGGGCAACGTCCCGGCTCGCCATCAGAATCAAGAGGGCACCGTCGATCTTGATACGCTGTTCCGCATCGCGCGCGGTCGGGCACCGACCGGCGAACCGGCCGCCGCCGCCGAGATGACCAAATGGTTTAACACCAACTATCACTATATCGTGCCGGAGTTCACCCAGGGCCAGTCGTTTAAACTGAGCTGGACGCAGCTGCTGGACGAAGTGGACGAGGCGCTGGCGCTGGGCCACAAGGTGAAGCCGGTGCTGCTCGGGCCGGTGACTTATCTCTGGCTGGGCAAAGTGAAAGGCGAGCCGTTCGACCGCCTGTCGCTGCTGAATGCGATTCTGCCGGTTTATCAGCAGGTGCTGGCCGAGCTGAAAAAGCGCGGCGTCGAGTGGGTGCAGATTGACGAGCCGGCGCTGTCGCTGGAGCTGCCGCAGGCGTGGCGCGATGCGTTCGGGCCCGCTTATCAGGCGCTGCAGGGCAGGGTGAAGCTGCTGCTGACCACCTATTTCGACAGCATCGGCCAGAATCTTGATGTGATTCGGGCGCTGCCGGTGCAGGGGCTGCATGTCGATCTGGTACACGGCCGTGACGACCTCGCCCAGCTGAATCAGCAGCTGCCGGCGTCGTGGCTGCTGTCGCTCGGCGTTATCAACGGCCGCAACGTCTGGCGTGCCGATCTGAGCCGCTGGTACCAGCGCCTGCAGCCGCTGCTCGGCCAGCGCGATCTGCTGTGGATCGGCACCTCTTGCTCGCTGCTGCACAGCCCTATCGATCTGAACGCTGAGACCCGTCTCGATGATGAAGTAAAAAGCTGGTTCGCCTTCGCGCTGCAGAAGTGTGGCGAACTTAAGCTGCTGAGCGACGCGCTCAACCATAACGACGCCGCCTCACTGGAAGCCTGGAGCGCGCCGATTCGCAACCGCGCCCACTCCAGCCGCGTTCATAATGCGGCGGTCGGCAGGCGGCTGGCGGCGATTTCCGCACAGGATACCGAGCGTGCCAGCCCCTACGCCGCGCGCGCCCGCGCGCAGCGCAGCCGCTTTAATCTGCCGGCCTGGCCAACCACCACCATCGGTTCTTTCCCGCAGACCACTGAGATCCGCGGCCTGCGGCTCGATTTTAAAAAGGGCAATATCGACGGCGCCAGCTACCGCACCGGCATTGCGCAGCATATCAGGCAGGCGATCGCCGAGCAGGAGCGCCTTGGCCTCGACGTGCTGGTACACGGCGAAGCGGAGCGTAACGATATGGTGGAGTACTTCGGCGAAAACCTGGACGGTTTCGTCTTCACCCAGAACGGCTGGGTGCAGAGCTACGGCTCGCGCTGCGTCAAGCCGCCGGTGATTATCGGTGACGTCAGCCGTCCGCAGCCGATTACCGTGGAGTGGGCGACCTATGCGCAGTCGCTGACCGACAAGCCGGTGAAGGGGATGCTGACCGGGCCGGTGACCATTCTCTGCTGGTCCTTCCCGCGCGAGGATGTGTCGCGCGAGACCATCGCGAAGCAAATCGCGCTGGCGCTGCGCGACGAGGTGGCGGATCTCGAAGCGGCCGGCATCGGCATTATTCAGATTGACGAGCCAGCGCTGCGCGAAGGTCTGCCGCTGCATCAGTCCGACTGGGCCGCCTATCTGCAGTGGGCGGTAGACGCCTTCCGGCTCAACGCCGCGGTGGCGAAAGATGACACGCAGATCCATACCCATATGTGTTACTGCGAATTCAACGACATTATGGCGTCTATCGCAGCGCTGGATGCGGATGTCATCACTATCGAAACCTCGCGTTCCGATATGGATCTGCTGGAAGCCTTTAAGGCATTTGAATACCCGAACGAAATCGGCCCCGGCGTTTACGATATTCATTCGCCGAACGTGCCGAGCGTCGAGTGGATGGAGAATCTGCTGCGTAAAGCGGCGCAGCGCATTCCAGAAGAGCGTCTGTGGGTCAACCCGGACTGCGGCCTGAAAACGCGCGGCTGGACGGAGACCCGTCAGGCGCTGGCGAATATGGTGGACGCGGCGAAGAAACTGCGCGGCGAAAACGCCTGAGTTTACTTTGTGTTGTTGTTGAGTTTGGGGCGCTGCGGCGCCCCTTTTTTATGGCGTGAGCAATCAGACGACGCCAAACTGCCTGAACCACGTCAGCATGCGCGCCCAGCCATCCTGCGCCGACTCGGCGTGATAGCTCGGACGGTAGTCGGCGTTAAAGGCGTGGCCCGCGTCGGGATAGACGACAATTTCTGCCTTCGCATTAGCGGCGTGCAGTGCCTGACGCATCTGCTCCACGCTCTCCAGCGGAATGCTGTTGTCCTGGCCGCCGTAAAGGCCCAGCACCGGCGCGCCTAAATCCACGGCGATATCGATCGGGTGCTTCTGCTGCTTCATGGTTTTTTCGCCAGTCAGGCGGCCATACCAGGCGACGGCGGCGCGCAGCTGCGGATTGTGCGCGGCGTAAAGCCAGCTGATGCGGCCGCCCCAGCAGAAGCCGGTAATGCCCATGCGGCGAATATCGCCGCCGTTGCGGCCGGCCCAGTTGGCGACGTGGTCGAGATCGGAAAGCACCTGGCTGTCCGGCACCTTATTTACCAGCTCGCTGAACAGGGTGGGGATGTCGTTGTAGTCGTTCGGATCACCTTCGCGGAAATAGAGCTCCGGCGCGACCGCCAGATAGCCCTCCAGCGCCAGTCGACGGCAGATATCGCGGATATGCTCGTGCACGCCAAAGATCTCCTGCACCACCAGCACCACCGGCAGCGGGCCGGCTGCCTCTTTGGGACGGGCGTACCAGGCGGGCATATTCTCGCCCTGGCTCGGCACCGAGGTTTCGCCGGAATGAATGTCAGGGCTGTCGGTATGGATGGTTGTTGAGGCGGTCGGCTGCACTGCAGGCGCAAAGCCGCCCGTCGATGATTTTTGTGCCATATTGTCTTCGGTTTTCATTTTTTTCTCCGTGCTGGCAGTAGCGCAATCACGTAACTATAGCCTGGCCAGATAACCTCTGGACCAGAGACCGGGAACGGCGTAGGGAGCGAGCAAAAACACTCTTCTCTTTAACATTGCTGCGAAGCCCGACGCACACAGCTTGTAGCAATGACATTCTGAATGGCTTAGTTATGTGACAGAGATCTCATTGTTATCTAAGTAAAATGTAACATTCATTTTTGATAGTGACTGTAATCACACAAATTTGCGCTGCGCTGACGTAGAGTGGCGCGCTTCACTTCCCTGTTCAGGAGTTTGCTATGTCTGACGTTTTCCACCTTGGCCTGACCAAAGCCGATCTGCAGGGCGCGACCCTGGCTATCGTTCCCGGCGATCCGGAGCGCGTAAAGAAAATTGCCGGACTGATGGCGGATGCCCAGCCGCTGGCGTCGCACCGGGAATTCACCTCCTGGCTGGCGAAGCTGGACGGCAAGCCGGTGGTGGTCTGCTCCACCGGCATCGGCGGCCCGTCGACCTCTATCGCGGTGGAAGAGCTGGCGCAGCTTGGCGTGCGCACCTTCCTGCGCGTCGGCACCACCGGCGCGATTCAGCCGCACATTAACGTCGGCGACGTGCTGGTCACCACCGGCGCGGTGCGCCTCGACGGCGCCAGCCAGCATTTCGCGCCGCTGGAGTTTCCGGCCGTGGCGGACTTCGCCTGCACCACCGCGCTGGTTGCGGCGGCGGAAGCGAGCGGCGCCACAACCCATATCGGCGTTACCGCCTCTTCCGATACCTTCTACCCGGGACAGGAGCGCTACGACACCTTCTCCGGCCGCGTGGTGAGCCGCTTCCAGGGCTCGATGAAAGAGTGGCAGCAGATGGGCGTGCTCAACTATGAGATGGAGTCTGCGACGCTGCTGACGATGTGCGCCAGCCAGGGGCTGCGCGCGGGCATGGTGGCGGGCGTTATCGTCAACCGTACGCAAAAAGAGATCCCGGATGCGGCTACCATGAAGCAGACCGAGAGCGATGCGGTAAAAATTGTGGTCGAAGCGGCTCGCCGTTTGTTATAACGCTTTCAGGCAGCGCCTCTGCGCGCTGCCTCTGCTCTCTACAGCAAAAGCGAGGATCGCCCGATGCGCCAGACGCCGCCACGACAGAAATCCGCCTTAACCCCTTCTCCCGTCGCCATGCAGGCGCGCCTTGAAAACGCCGCCGCGCGCTTTCGCCAGCATATGGCACAGCAGGATTATGCCGCCGCCGCCAGCTGCTGCGAAGAGGTGCTGCGCGCCATGCCAAATCAGATGCAGGTGCTGAGCGACTATGCGCTTTGTCTGCTGCGGCTCGGCCACTACAGCAAGGCTTACCGGGTCTATCAGAAAATCTATCAGGCGCCGCCCGCGGTGCGCGCGACCGCTTCAGAGACCTGGCTGGATGGACTGGCGGAGCTGTGCGGCTGGATGGGCAGGCAAGAGGAGCTGGCGAAATATGGCCTTGAGGCGCTGAACGGCGCGGACGCCCGTTTCCGCCAGGGACAGCGCTACGCCTTTCCGGCGGCGCGGCCGGAGCCGATCGATCTCACCAGACCCGAACAGAACGTTATCGCCTTTAGCCTTTACGGCGGCCAGCCGCGCTACTGCGAAACCCTGATTAAAAACGTTGAGGTGGCGCAGGCGTTCTATCCCGGCTGGCGCTGCCGCGTTTACCTTGACCAGAGCGTGCCGCAGCATGTGTGGCAGCGCCTCAACCAGCCGCATGTCGATCTGGTCGATATGTCGCAGGAAAAGGCGATCTACCCGACGCTGTGGCGTTTTCTGGTGATGGACGATCCCGTCGTCAAACGCTTTATTATCCGCGACGCCGACTCGCTGCTGTCGGAGCGCGAAGCGGCCGCGGTCAACGCCTGGCTCGCCTCGCCATACTGGTTCCACCATATGCGCGACTACTTTACGCATACCGAGCTGCTGCTGGCGGGCATGTGGGGCGGCTGCAACGGCGTCTTCAGCAATATGGCGCAGGCGATGCGCGACTTTATCGCCCGCTACAGCGGCAGCGAGCGCTTTACCGATCAATATTTCCTTAAGGCCGCGCTGTGGCCGACGGTGCGCGAAAGCCTTCTCAGCCACGATGAGATTTTCCGTTTCCACCAGGCGCAGCCCTGGCCGCCGCACGCGCCGGTGCGCTGGCGCATGGATAACTTCCACGTCGGCAGCAACGCCGGCTTCGCCAGCATGGCGGGTAAGGCAACGGTAAAAGAGGGCGAGACGCAGCCCGTGGAGCTGACCTGGGGTGGCAACGCCTTTGTTTATCCAGCGCGGGTAAAAGGCGACGAATGGCTGATGCCGATGCCCTTTTTTCTTACCGACGCCTGGAAAGCGGGCGAGCTGCAGGTAAGAGCGCTGTAGTGCCTTCTCCCGGCTGAAGCCCGGTCCAAAATAGTCTGGACATTCATACAGGCCGACTTTACCTTTTCCCGAGCAATGCGCGTCGCGAGGGGATCATGGATCAGCAGATTATTATCAGCGCCTGTCTGGCGCTCGCCGGATTGGGCATCGGCTGGATGCTGGCGCAGCTGCGCGCCGGCCATCAGGCCGCCAGCTTCGCCACTGAACGGCGTTTGCAGCAGGAGGCGCAGCAGCGTCAGCAGCACCAGCTTGAACAGCTCCAGCAGCAGCTACAGCAGCGCGAACAGGAGCTGCGTCAGCTGCACGGCGCGCTGAGCGGCGCGCAGGAGCGGCTGCAGCAGCTCGATTACTGGCGCGGCGAATGCGAACAGCTTAATCGCGAGCTGCGCAACCAGCTTGAGGTTAACAGTGCGCAGGAGGCCGAACTGCGCGAGGTCACTATCCGCCTTGAAGAGACGCGCTTCGCCGCCGAGGAGAAGCAGCGTCTGCTTACCAGCAGCGAGCAGCGCCTCAGCGCGCAGTTCGAAAATCTCGCCAACCGTATCTTCGAAAACAGCGGCCGTCGCGTCGACGAGCAAAACCGCCAGAGCCTGAACAGCCTGATCGGCCCGCTGCGCGAGCAGCTGGACGGCTTTCGTCGTCAGGTGCACGACAGCTTTGGCCAGGAGGCGCGCGAGCGGCACACGCTGGCCCATGAGATCCGCCAGCTGCAGCAGCTGAATGCGCAGATGGCGCAGGAGGCGATCAACCTCACCAAAGCGCTGAAAGGCGACAACAAAATCCAGGGCAACTGGGGCGAAGTGGTGCTGAGCCGCGTGCTGGAGGCGTCAGGCCTGCGCGAAGGGCATGAGTATCAGACGCAGGTCAGTCTGCAGTCGGAGCAGCAGGGCAGAATGCAACCCGATGTTATCGTGCGTCTGCCGCAGGGAAAAGATGTGGTGGTCGACGCCAAGATGACGCTGGTGGCCTACGAGCGCTATTTCAACGCCGGGGATGAGGTGACGCGCGAGCAGGCGCTGCAGGAGCATGTCGCCGCGGTGCGCAGCCATATTCGCCTGCTGGGCCGTAAAGATTATCAACAACTGGCCGGTTTACGCTCGCTCGATTATGTGTTGATGTTTATTCCGGTCGAGCCGGCGTTTCTGCTGGCGATCGACCGCCAGCCAGAGCTGATCAGCGAGGCGCTGCAGCAGAATATTATGCTGGTCAGTCCAACCACGCTGCTGGTGGCGCTGCGCACCATCAACAACCTCTGGCGCTACGAGCACCAGAGCCGCAACGCGCAGCGCATCGCCGAACGCGCGGCGCGCCTTTACGATAAGATGCGGCTGTTCGTCGATGATATGAGCGGTATCGGCCATAATCTGGATAAGGCGCACAACAGCTACCGCGAAGCGATGAAAAAGCTGGCGGAAGGGCGTGGCAATCTGATCGCGCAGAGCGAGGCGTTTAAATCCCTGGGCGTTGAAGTTAAACGCTCTATCAATCCGCAGTTGGTCGAGCAGGCGATGCCGGAAAAGGCATGGGAGAGCGAGGAGACGCCTGACGACGTCGCCGAAACCCTGGATGCGCGCGTGAGGCGGCTCCACGAATAAGCGGGTCGTCGCGTGCCTGACTACCCTGACTCTGATACACTTCGGGAAGTATTGTTTGTGGAACAGGTAAAACCGATGGCAGATGAATCACAGCAGGAAACCACCCATTTTGGCTTTCAGACGGTCGCCAAAAGCGAAAAAGCTGACAAAGTCGCGGACGTGTTTCACTCCGTAGCGGCGAAATATGACCTGATGAACGATCTGATGTCCTTTGGCATCCATCGCATCTGGAAGCGTTTTACCATCGACAGCAGCGGCGTGCGCCGCGGACAGCGCGTGCTGGATCTGGCGGGCGGCACCGGCGATTTGACGGCGAAGTTTTCCCGTCTGGTTGGCGACACCGGCCAGGTGGTGCTGGCGGACATTAACAGCTCCATGCTGAAAATGGGCCGCGACAAGCTGCGCAATCTCGGCGTGGTCGGCAACGTCAGCTATGTGCAGGCCAACGCCGAAGCGCTGCCCTTCCCGGATAACTATTTCGACTGCATCACCATCTCCTTCGGCCTGCGTAACGTAACCGACAAAGAGAAGGCGCTGGCGTCGATGTTCCGCGTGCTCAAGCCGGGCGGACGCCTGCTGGTGCTGGAGTTCTCCAAACCGGTGCTTGACCCCCTCAGCAAGGCGTATGACGCCTACTCGTTCCATATTCTGCCGCGCGTCGGTCAGCTGGTGGCGCAGGATGCTGAAAGCTACCGCTATCTGGCGGAGTCGATCCGCATGCATCCCGATCAGGAGACCCTGAAGGCGATGATGAACGACGCCGGATTCGAGAACACCACATATTCCAACATGACCGGCGGCATCGTCGCGTTGCATCGTGGATTTAAGTTTTAACCGGACAGGGTGATGCGCTTGACGCCTTTGATTACCGCCGGTCTTGAGACCGCGCTAAACCGCATGCTCTATCGCGATCGCAGCCTGAAAGCCGCGCGCCAGCGTCTGGTGGGCCAGGTCCTGACGCTGCGTCTTGAGGAGCTTTCGCATCCGCTGGTGCTGGTCTTTAGCGAACAGCAGCTCGACGTGCTGAGCGACTGGCAGGACAGCAGCGACTGCACCGTCATTACGCAGCTGAAGACGCTGCCTAAGCTGCGCGACCGCCAGCAGCTCACCAGCCTGATCCGCAGCGGTGAGCTGCAGGTTGAAGGCGATCTGCAGGTGGTGCAGCGCTTTTCGGCGCTGATCGACCTCGCCGAGCTGGACCCGGCGGAATATCTCGCCCCCTGGATCGGCGATATTGCCGCGCAGAGCGTTAGCCAGGCGGCGCAGCGCGCCCTGCGGCTGCTGCGCGGCGAGGTTTCGCGTCGTCAGGATTATCTGGGGCAGGCATTAACCGAAGAGTGGCGCGTTGCGCCGGGCGCGCTGGAACTGGCGTGGTTTTCTGAGGAGGTAGATGCGATGGAACGTTCGCTTGATGCGCTCACTGCGCGTTTAGCGCAGCTGGAGGCGAAATGACGTTTGGAGAGATTCGCCGTTTATATTTCATCATCAGGATCTTTTTGACCTACGGTCTTGATGAACTGATCCCCCGCATGCGCCTTACCATTCCGCTGCGCCTCTGGCGCCGCACGATTTTCTGGCTGCCTAACCGTCATAAAGATGAAGAGATTGGCGTGCGTATGCGCCTGGCGATGGAGCAGCTCGGCCCGGTCTGGATTAAGTTCGGCCAGATGCTCTCAACGCGTCGCGATCTCTTCCCGCCGGTTATCGCCGACCAGCTCGCCATCCTGCAGGATCGCGTCGCGCCTTTCGACGGCGTGAAGGCCAAAGAGCAGATCGAAAAATCGATCGGCGGCCCGGTTGAAACCTGGTTCGATGATTTCGATATCAAACCGCTGGCGTCGGCGTCGATCGCGCAGGTGCATACCGCAACCCTGAAAGCGACCGGCAAGAAGGTGGTGATCAAGGTGATCCGCCCGGATATTCTGCCGGTGATCAAAGCGGACATGAAGCTTATCTATCGCCTGGCGCGCTGGGTGCCGCGTCTGCTGCCGGACGGGCGTCGTCTGCGTCCGATGGAAGTGGTGCGCGACTACGAGAAGACCCTGATCGACGAGCTGAACCTGCTGCGCGAAGCGGCCAACGCCATTCAGCTGCGTCGTAACTTCGAAGATAGCCCGATGCTCTACGTGCCGGAGGTCTATTCCGACTACTGTAGCGAAACCATGCTGGTGATGGAGCGCATCTACGGCATTCCCATCTCCGACGTGGCGACGCTGGAGCAGCACGGCGTCAATATGAAGCTGCTGGCCGAGCGCGGCGTGCAGGTCTTTTTTACCCAGGTGTTCCGCGACAGCTTCTTCCATGCCGATATGCATCCCGGCAATATCTTCGTCAGCTACGACCATCCGGAAGATCCGCAATATATCGGCATCGACTGCGGCATCGTCGGTTCGCTGAACAAAGAGGACAAGCGCTATCTGGCGGAAAACTTTATCGCCTTCTTTAACCGCGACTACCGCAAAGTTGCGGAGCTGCACGTTGATTCAGGCTGGGTGCCGCCCGATACCAACGTCGAAGATTTCGAGTTTGCTATCCGTACCGTCTGCGAACCTATCTTCGAGAAGCCGCTGGCGGAGATCTCTTTTGGCCATGTGCTGCTAAATCTGTTCAGCACCGCGCGCCGTTTCAATATGGAAGTGCAGCCGCAGCTGGTGCTGCTGCAAAAAACGCTGCTCTACGTCGAGGGCATCGGCCGTCAGCTCTATCCGCAGCTCGACCTGTGGAAGACCGCCAAGCCGTTCCTCGAAGAGTGGATAAAAGACCAGATCGGCCTGCCGGCGATTCTGCGCGCGGTAAAAGAAAAAGCGCCTTTCTGGGCGGAGAAGCTGCCGGAGCTGCCGGAGCTGTTTTATGAAAGTATGCGCCATCACAAACTCTTGCAGCACAGTGTTGATAAGCTAACTAAAGATATGCACGCCCAGCGGACGCGGCACCATAAAGCGCGCTATCTGTTCGGCGTTGGTGCGACCCTGTTGCTCAGCGGCACCGCCGTTTTGTTGAGCCGTCCGGACTGGGATTTCTTTCCGGCCCTGCTAATGGCGGCAGGTCTGGTCACCTGGCTGGTCGGCTGGCGTAAGACAAACTAATTGTCAGCCACGCCTGAATCGCGGTAATGTCGCAGCCTTAAGCCCGGCGTCATCAGGGCTTTTGGCTGACATTACTCTTCTCAATCTCTCGCAACATCAGAGGCACTATCTCATGGGCGGTATCAGTATCTGGCAATTATTAATTATTGCCGTCATCGTTGTACTCCTGTTTGGCACCAATAAGTTAAAAAACCTGGGCTCCGATCTCGGTTCCTCTATCAAGGGCTTTAAAAAAGCCATGAGCGATGAGGATGAGAAAAAGGACCAACCGAACCAGCAGGACGCTGATTTCAATGCCAAAACGCTGGCGGACAAACAGCACACTTCGGCTAACAAAGAAGACGTCAAAAACGACAAGCAGGTGTAAACCGTGTTCGACATTGGTTTTAGTGAACTGGTACTGGTGTTCGTGATCGGGCTGATTGTTCTCGGCCCGCAACGATTGCCGGTTGCGGTAAAAACCGTAGTAGGCTGGATTCGGGCAATGCGCTCGCTGGCTGCCAACGTGCAGCACGAGCTGGCGCAGGAGCTGAAACTGCAGGAGCTGCAGGACAGCCTGAAAAAGGTGGAAGAGGCGAGCCGCGGCACCATGTCGCCGGAGCTGAAAGAGTCAATGGAAGAGCTGCGCAAAACCGCCGATTCGATGAAGCGTTCGGTGCAGCAGAGCATTGATATCGAAAAAGCCGAGGATGAAGCCAATACCATTCATGCGCCTCAGCAGCGCGCGGCGGAGTCCGTGACGCCAGCCACGGCCCACACGCAGGCCAGCGCACCCGCGCAGGCGCCGGAAGCGGCGGCGCAGGCCGCTGAAACCGCTAAAACCGATGCGAACCCGCCAGCGACGGTTGTTAATCCCGCACCGCGCAGTGCGGCAACAACCTCTTCTGCAAGTGATGAACGATAACCATGGCCGTTGAAGATACCCAACCGCTTATCAGCCATCTGATTGAGCTGCGTAAGCGCCTGCTGTACTGCATTATCGCGGTGTTTGCCATCTTTATGGCGCTGATCTACTTTGCCAACGACATCTATCATCTGGTCGCTTCGCCGCTAATCAGCCAGATGCCGGCTGGTGCCAGCATGATCGCTACCGACGTCGCCTCGCCGTTTTTCACGCCGATTAAGCTCACCATTATCGTGTCGATCTTCCTCGCGGTGCCGGTGATCCTCTATCAGGTGTGGGCTTTCGTCGCGCCGGCGCTCTACCGTCACGAACGTAAGCTGGTGATGCCGCTGCTGTTCTCCAGCACCCTGCTGTTTTACGTCGGCGTGGCCTTCGCCTATTTCATCGTCTTTCCGCTGGCGTTCGGCTTCTTCGCCAAAACCGCGCCGCAGGGCGTGACCATCGCGACCGATATCACCAACTATCTCGACTTCGTGATGACGCTGTTTATGGCGTTCGGCGTGGCGTTTGAGGTGCCGGTCGCAATCGTGCTGCTCTGCTGGACCGGCATTACCACGCCGGAAGATCTGAAAAAGAAACGCCCCTATATTCTGGTCGGCGCCTTCGTTGTTGGGATGCTGCTCACACCGCCGGACGTTTTCTCGCAAACTTTGCTCGCTATTCCGATGTACTGCCTGTTTGAAGTCGGCGTATTCTTTTCCCGTTACTACGTCGGGAAGGGACGGCGGGCGCAGGAAGAGGAACAGCATACCGATTCCTGACCCGTTATCAGTATGTTTCCCGCGCCTGGCGGGTAGACCCTGTTACCGAACCGCCCATCTGGGCGGTTTTTGTTTAATAAGCTATGGGAAAGATTATGTTTGATATCGGTGTAAACCTGACCAGCACGCAGTTCGCCGCCGACCGCGACAAGGTGGTAAAGCGTGCGCGCGAAGCGGGCGTCACCGGCATGTTAATCACCGGGACCAATGCGCTGGAGAGCCAGCAGGCGCAGCGGCTGGCGGAGCGTCAGCCCGATTTCTGCTGGTCGACGGCGGGCGTGCATCCGCATCACGCCAGCGAGTGGTCGAACGAGACGGCTAATACGCTGCGACGCCTGGCGGAACGGCCGCAGGTGGTGGCGATTGGCGAATGCGGCCTTGATTTCAACCGCAACCTCGCCGCGCACGATCAGCAGGAGTACGCCTTTGACGCGCAGCTGGCGCTGGCGGCCGAGCTGAATATGCCGGTCTTCCTGCACTGCCGCGAAGCACACGACCGCTTTGCCGCGGTACTGGCGCCCTGGCTGCCGAAGCTGCCTGGGGCGGTGGTGCACTGCTTTACCGGCACGCGCGACGAGCTGGAGGCCTGTCTGGCAATGGGGCTGTCGGTGGGCATCACCGGCTGGGTGTGCGATGAACGTCGCGGTATGACGCTGCGCGAGCTGCTGCCGCTGATCCCGGCGGAGCGACTGCTGCTGGAGACGGACGCGCCCTGGCTGCTGCCGCGCGATATGCATCCACGGCCAACGTCGCGTCGTAACGAACCCTGTTTTTTGCCGCATATTGTGCAGCAGGTGGCGAAGTGGCGTGGCGAAGAGCTGGATACGCTGGCGGCGCAGGTGGATCGCAACGCGCGCGCGCTGTTCCGGCTGGTTTAAAGCTTGCGGAACTGCTTATTGTCTACGCTGCGCATTACCTGTTTATTCAGCAGGTTAAGCAGCAGCATAGAGCGCGTTTCGCCGTCGGGTTCGGCGAAAATGGCGCGCAGGCCTTCAAAGGTTCCTTCGGTGATGATGACCTCATCACCGACCTGCGGCGTTTCCGGGTCGATCAGCGTTTGCGGCACGTCGGTCTGCAGCGCTTCGATAACGGCAGAAGGCACCGTCGCTGGCAGCGTGCCGAAGCGTACAAAGTGGCTGACGCCGCGCGTGCTGCTGATGGTCGTGGTATGAATCGCTTCTGGATCGAATTCAATAAACAGGTAGTTAGGAAACAGGGGCTCACTCACGGTGGTCCGTTTGCCGCGCACCACTTTTTCCAGAGCGATCATTGGGCTGAGGCAATGCACCTCCTGCCGCTCAAGATGCTCTTTCGCGCGCAACAGCTGTCCACGTTTGCAATAGAGTAAGTACCAGGATTCCATAAATGCTCCCATTGAATGGACGCTAAGAATAGCAAACCTGCTGCCAGAGTTATAGCGCATCGCAGTGTGGAAAAATGTCGAGGCGGACAAAGTGGCTGAGCTTTCCGCAAACTGCCCGGCGCAGGCGGGAAAATTGACGAGCGGCGGTGCGCTGGTTCAGACTCGTTGCTCAAAACATTTGCCAAAAGGATCTGCTGATGGAACTGTTTTTATTAAGCAACGGCAAGCTGGCCGAAGATGCGCCGCTGCTTGGCTACGCGCAGCCGCAGCTGCATGCAATGATTGCCCAGCGCGGCATCCGTTCGGCGGTGCTGGTGCCCTACGCCATTATTCGCGGCGACCATCAACAGCGCGCCGCCGATCTCGGCGCGTCGCTGGGCGTTAGCGTGCGCTGCGTGCAGGATTTCGCGACGCCGGTGGCGGCCATCGAGCAGGCGGAACTGATTCTGGTCAGCGGCGGCAACACCTGGCTGCTCAATCAGATGCTGCATGAAACCGGTCTGATCGTGGCGATCCAGCGCGCCGTGCGCGAACGCGCGGTACCCTACGTCGGCTGGAGCGCGGGCTGCAACGTGGCGACGCCGTCGATTCGCACCACCAATGATATGCCGGTGCGCAGCAGCGTAGTGTTGCCTGCGCTGGGCCTGTTTCCGGTCCAGATCAATCCACACTATCTGGATGCGCACGCCAGCGGACATATGGGCGAAACGCGCGACGAACGCCTGGCGGAGTTTTGCGCCGTCAATCCCGAGGAGTCGGTAATTGCGCTGCGCGAAGGCAGCTTTCTGCACGTGCATGAAAATCAGCTTTCATACTTCAGCGTGCGCGGCGAAGATTTTAAAGTTTTCCGCCATAATCAGCCGGTTCAGGCCTGCCGCGACGCAAAGGCGCTGCAGCCGCTGGTTCCCTTTCGCTGCGACTAAGGTTGCTGCATAAAATCCAACACGCCTTAAGAATCGGCCCTATAATGGCCGATTCACTTTGGCTGGAAGCGAAGGCCGCATGAAATATCACGATTTACGAGACTTCCTCACGCTGCTGGAACAGCGCGGCGAGTTAAAGCGCATTAGCCACTCTATCGATCCTGAGCTGGAAATGACGGAAATTGCCGACCGCACGCTGCGCGCTGGCGGGCCGGCGCTGCTGTTTGAAAATCCCAAAGGCTATGACATGCCGGTGCTGTGCAACCTGTTCGGCACGCCGAAACGCGTGGCGATGGGCATGGGCCAGGAGGAGGTCAGCGCGCTGCGCGAAGTCGGCAAGCTGCTGGCGTTTCTCAAAGAGCCGGAGCCGCCGAAAGGCTTCCGCGATCTGTTCGACAAGATGCCGCAGTTCAAACAGGTGCTGAACATGCCGACCAAACGGCTGCGCAACGCGCCCTGTCAGGAAGTGGTGTTAAGCGGCGATGAGGTCGATCTGTCACGCATTCCGGTAATGAAGTGCTGGCCGGATGACGCCGCGCCGCTGATTACCTGGGGGCTGACCGTTACGCGCGGTCCGCACAAAGAGCGGCAGAATCTGGGCATCTATCGCCAGCAGGTGATTGGCAAAAACCGCCTGATTATGCGCTGGCTTTCCCATCGCGGCGGCGCGCTCGACTTTCAGGAGTGGTGCCAGACCCATCCCGGCGAACGTTTCCCTGTGTCGGTGGCGCTCGGCGCCGATCCCGCCACGATCCTCGGCGCGGTGACGCCGGTGCCGGATACGCTGTCGGAGTATGCCTTTGCTGGCCTGCTGCGCGGCAACAAAACCGAAGTGGTGAAGTGCCTCTCCAACGATCTGGAAGTGCCCGCCAGCGCGGAGATCGTGCTGGAAGGTTACATTGAGCCGGGTGATATGGCGCCGGAAGGGCCGTATGGCGATCATACGGGCTACTACAATGAAATAGATAACTTCCCGGTTTTCACCGTCACGCACGTTACGCAGCGGCAGAACGCCATTTATCACTCTACCTATACCGGTCGTCCGCCCGATGAGCCGGCGGTGCTGGGCGTTGCGCTGAATGAAGTGCTGGTGCCAATCCTGATTAAGCAGTTCCCGGAGATTGTGGATTTCTATCTGCCGCCGGAGGGCTGCTCTTATCGCCTGGCGGTGGTGACGATGAAAAAACAGTACGCGGGACACGCAAAGCGCGTGATGTTCGGCGTCTGGTCATTCCTGCGGCAGTTCATGTACACCAAATTTGTTATTGTGTGTGACGACGATGTCAACGCACGCGACTGGAACGACGTGATCTGGGCCATTACCACACGTATGGATCCGGCTCGCGACACGGTTCTGGTGGAAAACACGCCTATCGACTATCTGGACTTCGCCTCGCCGGTTTCCGGCCTGGGTTCCAAGATGGGCCTGGACGCTACCAACAAGTGGCCGGGTGAAACCCAGCGCGAGTGGGGACGACCTATCGTGAAAGATCCCGCCGTAACGGCGCGCATCGACGCGATCTGGGATGACTTAGGCATCTTTACTCAGCCGCCGCAGCGCTGACGGCGCGCATAACCCTAATGACGACCCGACAGAGGGAACGCATGACGATTTTAAGCTGTAAAGTAACCTCGGTTGAAGCGATTACCGATACCGTATATCGCGTCCGCCTGATCCCCGAAGCGGATTTCACCTTTCGCGCCGGGCAGTATCTGATGGTAGTGATGGACGAGCGCGACAAGCGTCCGTTCTCGCTCGCTTCAACCCCGATGGAAAAAGAGATTATTGAGCTGCATATCGGCGCCTCCGATCTCAATCTCTACGCTATGGCGGTGATGGATCGCATCCGCAACGACCGTCAGATCACCGTGGATATTCCGCACGGCGACGCCTGGCTGCGCGAAGAGAGTTCGCGCCCGATCGTGTTGATCGCCGGCGGTACCGGCTTCTCCTATGCGCGCTCTATCCTGCTGACCGCGCTGGCGCAGCAGCCGGATCGCGAAATCGCAATTTACTGGGGCGGCCGCGAGCTGCAGCATCTCTACGATCTGGAGGAGCTTAACGCGCTGGCGGTGAAGCACCCCAATCTGCGCGTGGTGCCGGTGGTTGAGCAGCCGGAGGCGGGCTGGCAGGGACGTTCCGGCACGGTGCTGACGGCGGTTATGCAGGATTTCGCCACGCTGGCGGAGCACGATATCTATATCGCCGGTCGCTTTGAGATGGCGAAGATCGCCCGCGACCGCTTTTGCGCCGAGCGCGGCGCGAAAGAAGGGCAGATGTTTGGCGACGCCTTCGCCTTTATTTAAGGCTTCGCAGGCAGAAAAAACCCGCCCCTGACGGGCGGGAACTGACTTCCAACGTGATCCAACGTATTACAGACGCTCAAATACGGTAGCGATGCCCTGGCCTAAGCCGATACACATGCTGGCCAGGCCGAACTGGGCATCGCGTCGTTCCATAATGTTCAGCAGCGTGGCGCTGATGCGCGCGCCCGAACAGCCGAGCGGATGACCGAGCGCGATGGCGCCGCCGTTCAGGTTCACCTTGTCGTCCAGCCGATCCAGCAAACCGAGATCCTTAATGCAGGGCAGGGTTTGCGCGGCGAACGCTTCGTTCAGCTCGAATACATCAATATCTTCCACGCTTAATCCGGCACGCTTCAGCGCCAGCTTACTGGCGGGCACGGGACCGTAGCCCATAATTGACGGATCGCAGCCGATGACCGCCATGCTTTTAACCCGCGCGCGCGGCGTCAGCCCCAGCTCGCGCGCCCGGCTTTCGCTCATCACCAGCAGCGCGGCGGCGCCGTCGGAGAGCGCCGAGGAGCTGCCCGCCGTGACCGTGCCGTTGACCGGATCGAACGCCGGCTTCAGCGCCGCCAGCCCTTCGAGGCTGGTCTCCTCGCGGATCACCTCGTCAAAGTCGTAGCGCTTTAGCGCGCCGTCGGCGTCGTGTCCGTAGGTCGGTACGATCTCCCGGCGGAAATCGCCGCGCTGCGTCGCGGCCCAGGCGCTCTGGTGAGAGCGCAGCGCAAAGGCGTCCTGCTGCTCGCGGCTGATATGGTGCATATGCGCCAGCATTTCGGCGGTCAGGCCCATCATGCCCGCCGCTTTCGCCACCGTCCGACCAAGCCCTGGATGGAAATCGACGCCGTGGTTCATCGGCACATGGCCCATATGTTCCACGCCGCCGACTAAGCAGGCGTGCGCGTCGCCGACCATAATGGCGCGCGCCGCATCGTGCAGCGCCTGCATCGACGATCCGCAGAGGCGGTTAACGGTGGTCGCCGGCACGCGATGGGGAATTTCCGCCAGCAGCGCGGCGTTGCGCGCAATGTTAAAACCCTGCTCCAGCGTCTGCTGCACGCAGCCCCAGACCACATCGTCCAGCGTGGCGGGATTAAGCGCCGGATAGCGGCTTAACAGCTCGCGCATCAGGTGCGCGGAGAGATCTTCCGCGCGTACCTGACGAAAAGCGCCACCTTTTGAGCGGCCCATCGGCGTGCGGACCGCATCAATAATCACCACATTTTCCATCTTCTGTCCTCAGGCGCTTTGCAGCGCCGCTTCGTCGATAGGTTGAACCGCCGGATACCAGCTTTCGCGCTGGTGCGCTTTTTGCAGCAGCAGGTCGGGTAGCTGGTAGAGCGCGCCAAGCTCGCCGTAGCGTCTGGCCTGATCGACTACGTTGCCGTTGCCGAGCGTATCGAGATAGCGCAGCGCGCCGCCGCGGAACGGCGGGAAGCCAAGGCCGTAGACCAGCGCCATATCGGCTTCGGCCGGTGAGGCGACAATCTTCTCCTCCAGGCAGCGCACGACTTCGTTCAGCATCGGGATCATCATGCGATTCAGGATCTCTTCGTCGCTGAAGACGCGCGTAGCGGCACAAACCGGGTTAAGCAGCGCGTCCACTTCAGGATCGGCCACTTTTTTCGCTTTGCCTTTGCGATCCATCTCCCAGCGGTAGAAACCTTTGCCGTTCTTCTGGCCGTAGCGCTCGGCGTTAAACAGGACGTCGATGGCGTCGCGGTAATCTTTCTGCATGCGTGTCGGGAAGCCTTCCGCCATTACGCGCTGCGCGTGATGGGCGGTATCAATGCCGACCACGTCCAGCAGCCATGCCGGGCCCATCGGCCAGCCGAACTGCTTCTCCATCACTTTGTCGATCTGGCGGAAATCCGCGCCGTCGCGCAGCAGCAGGCCGAACGCGGCGAAGTAGGGAAAGAGCACGCGGTTAACGAAGAAGCCGGGACAGTCATTAACGACGATGGGCGTCTTGCCCATTTTGCTCGCCCAGGCCACCACTTTGCCGATAGTGGCGTCACTGCTCTTCTCGCCGCGCACCACCTCTACCAGCGGCATACGCGGCACCGGGTTGAAGAAGTGCATGCCGCAGAAATTTTCCGGACGCTTCAGCGCCTCTGCCAGCTGGCTAATGGGAATGGTCGAGGTGTTGGAGGCGAGCACCGCATCGGCACGCAGATGCTGTTCGGTTTCCGCCAGCACTTTCGCTTTCACCTGCGGATTTTCGACCACCGCTTCGACCACAATATCGGCGCGTTCGAAACCGGCATAGTCGAGGGTAGGCTGGATCATGGCGATGGTGCTGGCCAGCTTGCCGCCGTCAATCTTGCCGCGCTCCAGCTGTTTATTCAGCAGCTTGCTCGCCTCGTTCATCCCCAGGGTCAGCGCCTGCGGCTGAATATCTTTCATCTTCACCGGCACGCCTTTCAACGCCGACTGATAGCTGATGCCGCCGCCCATAATGCCTGCGCCGAGCACTGCCGCCTGTTCAGGCGCGCTGCTGGCGCTGGCGTACTTTTTCGCCAGCCCTTTGACGTACTGATCGTTCAGGAAAATACCGACCAGCGCGCGCGCCTCATCGCTCTGCGCCAGCGGCACAAAGGCGGCGGTTTCCAGCTTCAGCGCATCGTCGCGCCCCAGCGTAGCGGCGGCCTCAATGGTTTTTACCGCAGCGAGCGGTGCGGGATAGTGTTTGCCTGCGCTTTGCAGCACGACGTTTTTGGCTACGGTAAAGCTCATGGCGGCCTCGATCGGGCTGAGGCGCAGCGGTGCCAGCTTCGGCGCGCGACGCGTCTGCCAGTCGCCCTGCGCGATAGCTTCCTTCAGCATGGCGAGCGCGGCGGCGCGCAGCTTATCGCGGCTGACCACCGCATCGACCAGCCCGAGCTTCAGCGCGCTGACGCCGTCGACATCTTTCCCGGCGGCGATAATCTCCAGCGCGGCGTCGGCACCCAGCAGACGCGGCAGCCTCACGCTGCCACCGAAGCCGGGCATAATGCCCAGCCGGGTTTCTGGCAGACCGATGCGCGCGTCAGGCGTGGCGACGCGCAGATCGGTCGCCAGGATGCATTCGCACCCGCCGCCCAGCGCGTAGCCGTCTACCGCGGCAAGGGTCGGCACCGGCAGATCTTCCAGCCGGTTAAAGATGCTGTTGGCGAACGCCAGCCACTGGCTGAGCTTTTCCGTCGGCGCGTCGAACAGCGAGAGAAATTCGGTAATATCGGCGCCGACGATAAAGGCGGGCTTAGCCGAGGTCAGCAGCACGCCGCGCAGCGTTGTCTGCTGCTCCAGCACGCCAATCGCTTCGCCAAGGCTGGCGACAGTTCGGGTGTCGAGTTTATTCACTGAGCCGGGGGCATCGAACTGCAGCTCAGCGACGCCGTCTTCAAGCCAGCGCAGTGAAAGGGTATCGCCTTGGTAGAGCATGTGCGTCTCCTGATCGCGAAAGGGGATCTGGTCATACCAGATGATCAGGAGTGTGGGATTCGTGTTAATTTTTTGCAAATCAAAGTTTGCTTATTTGCTAACAGGATCACAGCGTCTGGAACGCGGCGTTCAGACGGCGGCTGTGCTACACTGCGGCGATTTTCGCGACACGGGAGAGCGAGCAATGGATTCACTGAAAACGCTGTATCAGACGCATATCGCCACGCTGCAGCAGCGGGCGCAGCAGGTGCTGGCGCGCAATAAACTGGATGCGATGTTGATTCATTCCGGCGAACTACTGACGGTTTTTCTCGACGATCATGACTATCCCTTCAAGGTGAATCCCCAGTTTAAAGCCTGGGTGCCGGTTACCCAGGTGCCGAACTGCTGGCTCTGGATCGATGGCGTCAATAAGCCGAAACTCTGGTTCTACTCGCCGGTCGATTACTGGCATAACGTCGAGCCGCTGCCGGATAGCTTCTGGACCGAAGCGGTCGAGGTGGTCGGGCTGAAAAGCGCCGACGAGATTGGACAGCTGCTGCCCGCGCAGCGCGAAAATATCGCCTATATCGGGCCGGTAGTGCAGCGCGCCGCGCAGCTCGGCATCAGCGCCGACAATATCAACCCGAAAGCAGTGATCGATTTCCTTCACTACCACCGCAGCATCAAAACCGATTACGAGCTGGCCTGCATGCGCGAGGCGCAAAAGCTGGCTGTTGCTGGACATCGCGCCGCCAAAGAGGCCTTTTTCTCCGGCCTGAGCGAGTTCGATATTAATCTGGCCTACCTGACGGCGACCGGCCATCGCGATATCGACGTGCCCTACGGCAATATTATCGCCCTTAACGAGCATGCCGCCGTGCTGCACTACACCCGGCTCGATCACCAGCCGCCGGCGAAGCGCCACAGCTTTCTTATCGATGCGGGCGCGGAATATCTTGGCTATGCCGCCGATTTAACGCGCAGCTACGCGGCGCAGAAGGGCTCACTTTATGCCAGCCTGGTCGCGGCGATGAACAGCGAAGAGCTGGCGCTGATCGGCACGCTGAAAGCGGGCGTGCGCTACACCGACTATCATCTGCAGATGCATCAGCGCATCGCGAAGCTGCTGCTGAAGTTCGACCTGGCGCAAGGCATAAGCGAAGAGGCGCTGGTGGCGGAGAATATTACCGGACCCTTTATGCCGCACGGGCTGGGCCATCCGCTCGGATTGCAGGTTCACGACGTCGCAGGCTTTATGCAGGATGAAGCGGGCACCCACCTTGCAGCGCCAGCACAATACCCTTATCTGCGCTGCACGCGCGTGCTGGAGCCGGGCATGGTGCTGACTATCGAGCCGGGCTTCTATATCATCGAGTCGCTGCTGGTGCCGCTGCGTGAAGGTCCGTTTAGCCAGTATCTTAACTGGCAGGCGATTGAGGCGCTGAAGCCTTACGGCGGCATCCGCATAGAAGATAACGTGGTGGTGCATGCCAACCGCATCGAGAATATGACGCGCGATCTGCATCTTGCCTGATGGACGCTTACGATATTCCCGCTGATGCTATCAGCGTCAGCGAGGAGACGATTAAGAAGAGCCGCTTTATTACGCTGCTGGCCCATACCGACGGCGTAGAGGCGGCACGTGCCTTTGTTCAGCAGGTGAAAGGCGAGCACCCTGATGCCCGTCACCACTGCTGGGCCTGGGTCGCGGGCGCGCCGCACGATTCACAGCAGCTGGGCTTTTCCGACGACGGCGAGCCTTCTGGCACGGCGGGTAAACCGATGCTGGCGCAGCTGATGGGGGCCGATATCGGCGAAATTACCGCTGTGGTGGTGCGCTACTATGGCGGCATTATGCTCGGCACCGGCGGGCTGGTAAAAGCCTACGGCGGCGGCGTGCAGCAGGGGCTAAAACAGCTGGCGCGCACGCGCAAAGTGCCGATGAAACGCTATGCGCTGCGGTGCGACTATGCTCAGCTTGGCGATATCGAACGCCTGCTGGGCAGGTTCGATGGCCGCATCGATGAGATTGTCTACCTTGACCGCATCGCGCTGACGCTGGCGCTGCCTTATGCGCACATCGAGGCGTTTAAACAGACGCTTTCTGACTTTAGCCGGGGCGCGCTGAGCCTCGACCCGTTAATACCCTGACAACTCTTTTCTAAGGAACGGCTGAATGCATTTTCGCGCCATTACTCGCATTGTCGGTCTGCTGGTGATCCTCTTTTCCGTCACCATGATTGTGCCGGGGCTGGTGGCTTTAATTTATCGCGACGGCGCCGGGCGCGCGTTTAGCCAGACCTTTTTGATGGCGCTGGCGATCGGCTCGCTGCTGTGGTGGCCGAACCGCAAACAGCGTACCGAGCTGAAGCCGCGCGAAGGCTTTCTGATCGTGGTGCTGTTCTGGACGGTGCTGGGCAGCGTGGGGGCGATGCCCTTTATCTTCGCCGAGCAGCCGCACCTCTCCATGACCGACGCATTCTTTGAATCCTTTTCCGGCCTGACCACCACCGGCGCGACCACGCTGGTAGGGCTCGACAGCATGCCGAAAGCGATTCTCTTTTACCGGCAGATGCTGCAGTGGCTGGGCGGGATGGGAATCATCGTGCTGGCGGTGGCGATTCTCCCTATTCTGGGGGTAGGGGGCATGCAGCTCTACCGTGCGGAAATGCCGGGGCCGCTGAAGGACAATAAGATGCGCCCGCGCATTGCCGAAACCGCCAAGACGCTGTGGCTGATCTATGTCTTGCTGACGGTCGCCTGCGCGGTGGCGCTCTGGCTGGCGGGGATGCCGCTGTTCGATGCGATAGGGCATAGCTTTTCTACTATCGCCATCGGCGGCTTTTCTACGCACGACGCCAGCATTGGCTATTTCAATAGCGGCACCATCAATACCATTATCGCTGTGTTTCTGCTGATCTCCGGCTGTAACTACGGTCTGCATTTCTCACTGCTCAGCAACCGCAACCTGCGCGTCTACTGGCGCGATCCTGAGTTTCGCACCTTTATCGGCGTGCAGTTTACGCTGGTGATTATCTGCACGCTGGTGCTCTGGTTCCATAACGTTTACGCCAGCGGCTGGCAAACGCTGAATCAGGCTTTCTTCCAGGTGGTTTCGATGGCGACCACGGCAGGGTTCACCACCGACAGCATTGCGCGCTGGCCGCTGTTCCTGCCGGTGCTGCTGCTCTGTTCCGCGTTTATCGGCGGCATGGCGGGGTCGACCGGCGGCGGGCTGAAGGTGATCCGCATTCTGCTGCTGTGCAAACAGGGCTCGCGCGAGCTGAAGCGTCTGGTACACCCCAACGCGGTCTATACCATTAAGCTCGGCAATCGCGCGCTGCCGGAACGTATTCTGGAAGCGGTGTGGGGATTCTTCTCGGCCTATGCGCTGGTGTTTCTGGTCAGCATGCTGGCGATTATCGCCACCGGCGTCGATGACTTCTCTGCCTTCGCGGCGGTTGCGGCGACCCTGAACAACCTGGGGCCCGGTCTTGGCGTCGTGGCGGATAACTTTACGTCGATGAACGACGTGGCGAAATGGATCCTGATCTTGACTATGCTGTTTGGGCGCCTTGAAGTCTTTACCTTATTAGTCCTTTTTACGCCGACCTTCTGGCGTGAATAAGCAAAACAGGAAGTCACGATGAAAGCGTTAATTCTCTTTTCCAGCCGCGACGGGCAAGCGCGCGACATCGCCTCTTATATAGCGAGTGAGATGAAGGGGCAGCAGGCGTGCGACGTTATCAATATTCTGCATGCCGACGCGATTGACTGGACGCAGTACGATCGCGTGCTGATCGGCGCCTCAATCCGCTACGGCAATTTCCATCCGGCGGTGGCGAAATTTGTTAAGACACATCTGCGCGAGCTGCAGACGCGCGTAAGCGGCTTCTTTTGCGTAAACCTGACCGCGCGCAAGCCAGAGAAGCGCTCGCCGCAGACCAACGCCTATACGCGCAAGTTTTTAGCGCAGTCGCCGTGGCAGCCTGACTGCTGCGCCGTGTTTGCCGGCGCATTGCGCTATCCGCGCTATCGCTGGTTCGACCGGGTAATGATTCAGTTAATTATGCGCATGACCGGCGGGGAAACGGATAAGACGAAAGAGGTGGAGTATACCGACTGGCATCAGGTAGGGCGGTTTGCTCAGGAATTCGTTCAATTCCCCGCCAAATCGGCGTGAATAGCAGCGATCTGCTGAAAATTAATGCGAACGAGATCTTTTTTTAAATTAGGGCTTGTCAGCCCGGAAGAACTCCCTATAATGCGCCTCCACTGACACGGCACAACGGCTTACGGAATGCGGTGTTCAGGAGAGCCGGTTAACCGGGTCGCCGGATGAAATCACTGAAAAAAGTGGTTGACTCCGAAGGAGAGTAGCGTAATATACGCCACCTCGCAGCAGCAGGCTCCGCCGCTGACTGCACCGCTCTTTAACAATTTATC
>NZ_JAKRNN010000008.1:0-166742 GCF_022346785.1 Pantoea sp. ACRSC | reverse complement strand
CCGACCTTCGGCGGTGCTAAAGACGGCACCTTCAATATTGAGCAGGCGCTGACGCTTAAGCCCGATCTGGTGCTGATGAATCTGGAGTCGAAAGCGGCGACCGACGAAGGCAAACTGATTGAGAAGCTGCAGGCGGTTGGCATTCCGGTGGTGTTTATCGATTTCCGCGAAGCGCCGATGGTCAACGCGGAAAAAAGCATTCGCATTATGGGCGAGCTGCTGAATAAGCCGGCGCGCGCGCAGGCGATTATCGACTTCCGCCGCCAGCAGATTGAGCGCGTCACCGCGCGGCTGAAAGATTTTCACGGCCCGCGCCCGAAAGTGATGATCGACCGCGCAGGCGGCTATACCGACGAGTGCTGCATGTCGTTCGGCAATGAAAACTTCGGGCAGATGGTGGAGATCGCGGGCGGCAACAATATCGCGAAAGATCTTATTCCCGGCACCTTCGGCACCCTGAATCCGGAACAGATTATCGCCAGCCGTCCCGACGTGGTGGTGGTGACCGGCGCGAACTGGAAGAACTACAACACCGTCGGCAAATGGGTCGGGGTCGGACCGGGCGCCGACACGAAAGAGGCGGAAAAGCGCCTGCACGTGCTGATGATGCGCGACGCCTTTAAAACCCTGCCGGTGGCGCACAACGGCCACGCGCACGCCATCTGGCATCAGTTCTACGACAGTCCTTATCAGTTTGTCGCCATCCAGGTGCTGGCGAAATGGCTGCATCCCGATCTCTTTGCCGATCTCGATCCGGATGCCACCTTCCGCGAATTCCATGAGAAATTTTTACCCCTGCCTTACCAGCCCGGCTACTGGGTCACGCTGCCCGCTGACAAGGGCTGACGCGGTTTTGCGGCAGGGACGCCGCATCACATCCTGAATCTTTCCGTCACTTTTCTTCATATTTACTAATATTTTACAGGCGCAGCGCGTTTTATGTGCTGTAACGCTCAATGATATGGAGATGAGAATGACCAGACACTCGGGACGATCGGCTTTTGCCGTGGCGCTTTACACGCTGTTGGAACCTGTGCCGCTCGGCTTTTTTGTAGCGGCATGGATCTTCGACATTATTTACCTTAACAGTTATGTCGTGGAGTGGACGCACGCCGCCAGCTGGCTAATCGCCATCGGGCTGGTTATCGCCATTATTCCGCGTCTTATCGCCCTGATTGATCTGTTCCGCGGCAGCAGCCGCGCGGAGAAGGTCCATTTCTGGCTGACGCTGCTGGCGATTGTGCTGGCCATCGTCAACGCCTTCGTTCACAGCCGCGACGCCTACGCTGTCGTGCCGTCCGGCGTAACGCTGTCCACCTGTGTGGTGGTGCTGATGCTGATCGCCAATGTTCAACTCGCGCTGCGTCAGCGCATCGCTTAAGGAGAGGCACCGATGAAAAAGCAAACGCTTATCGCCGTGGCGCTGACCGCGCTGCTGGCAGGCTGCGACAGCGGCGCCCAGCTCGATCCGCAAAAGCAGATCGGACCGAACCCGGAACTGCCTGAAGCGAAAAACTTCTTTATGCCGCCGATGCAGGTGCCGGAAGGGGTGCCGTGGAAGCAGGGCGAGATGCCGAAGGTGGCGCAGGGGCTGAAAATTGAAAAAATCGCGGAAAACCTCAGGCATCCGCGTCAGGTGCTGACGCTGCCTAACGGCGATGTGCTGGTGGCGGAATCGAACGGCCCGGCCAAACCCACCACGCGACCCAAGCAGCTGATTATGGGCATTGTGCAGAAGGCGTCAGGAAAAGGCGGCGAGGGCGGCAACCGCATCACGCTGCTGCGCAACGTCAACGGTAAATGGGAGCAGCACACCTTTATCGACAACCTCTTTTCCCCCTTTGGTATGCAGCTGATCGGCAATACGCTCTATGTCGCCAACGCCGACAGCCTGGTGAAGTTCCCCTATCAGGAGGGGCAAACGGAGATCCGCACGCCGCCTCAGCGGGTGACCGATCTGCCGGGCGGGCCGATTAACCATCACTGGACCAAAGCGCTGGTCGCCAGCCCGGACGGCAGCAAGCTCTATGTTGGCATCGGCTCCAACAGCAATATCACCGAGAACGGCATCGGCGCGGAATATCATCGTGCGGCGGTGCTGGAAGTGGACGCCGCCAGCGGCGCGGCGCGCGTTTACGCCAGCGGGCTGCGCAATCCGACCGGCCTTCAGTGGGAGCCGCAGAGCAACCGTCTGTGGGCCATCGTTAACGAGCGTGACGAGATCGGCTCCGATCTGGTGCCGGACTATATGACGTCGGTGCAGGAGAATGGATTCTACGGCTGGCCCTACAGCTATTTCGGTCAGCATGTGGATACGCGCGCCCAGCCGCAGCGTCCCGACCTGGTAGAGAAGGCGATTAAGCCAGACTATGCGCTCAGCTCGCACGTTGCGCCGCTGGGGCTGCTCTTCTACCAGGCGGACAATATGCCGCAGTATCGCGGCGGCGCCTTCGTCAGCGAACACGGCAGCTGGAACCGCACGCCGCTTAACGGCTATCAGGTGGTGTGGGTGAAATTTGAAAACGGTAAGCCGGTCGGATTGCCGCAGCCGGTGGTGACGGGCTTTCTGACCGACGATCAGAAGCAGGTGCGAGGCTTGCCGGTCGGTCTGGCTGCCGATAGTCAGGGCGGACTGCTGATTGCGGATGACGCCGGCAACACGGTGTGGCGCGTCAGCGCGAAGTAGCTTTCTGCGGGCATAAAAAAAGGATTTGGCGTCACGGCCAAATCCTTTCTTTTTTTGTTCGCTTAACGGCTGGTGACCGCGCCGCGAACGAGGTGCTCAGCACTCTCCACACCTGCGATTCTAAATAGCGCGGAGAAATATTTCAAGTTTCGCCAAAATACTGTATGGTTATACAGGTGTTGAGCGCGTAGCTGAGCCGACTTGCTGACTGGCCGCTCCCAGGGGCACGGTTTTGAAAATCCCGGCAGGCATCAGGTGGTGCTGGCCTGTGGCTTTAGCAACGAGTGCCGCTCAGCGCTCTCCACAAGATGTGCTTAGGCGCCCGGCGGGTAGAGTCAAAGCCTCGGTAGCCGAACAGCGCGCTCCTGTTAAAGGAGAAGGAAAGTGATGGAACTGATTAGATTGATCCTGGATCTTATCCGGATCATCTTGCAGATCATCGTTGCCCTTTTGCAACTGACCGGCCAGGATCACTAGCCGGAACTTGAATAAAGGCGGAGCTGACCACTCCGCCTTTTTCGTCGCCTTGTCCCGTCCTCGTCTTGCCCGGCCGCAACCTCGCTGTCTTCTGCCTGTCATCTTCGCCCGTTACCGTCAGCGCTGTTTCCGCCGCGCCGCGCGCGCCGCTTATCCAGACATCCGACCAGACGAGGCCACTATGTCTTTGCACGCTCTCTCTTCCGCCCGACTGCAGCAGACCTTTATCCACGACAGCGTACGCCTGCGCGACGCTACCGTCGGGCAGCAGTGCGAAATCCTGGCGCACAGCTGTCTCGAATACAGCACGCTGGGTGACTTCTCCTATCTCGGCGAATACTGCAGCGTGGCGGACGCGCAGATTGGCCGCTTTACCGCTATCGCCAACCAGGTGCGCCTCGGCGCGCCAAACCATCCCATGGATCGCGCCTCACAGCATCGCTTTACCTACTGTCCTGAGTACTACGACGCCCGCGCGACGCGCGACAGCGGCTTTTTCGCCAGCCGCCGCGCCGCACGCGTCATTATCGGCAACGACGTCTGGATCGGTCACGGCGTGATTGTGCTACCGGGCGTCACGGTAGGTGACGGCGCGGTGCTGGCGGCGGGCGCGGTGGTGACCAAAGATGTCGCCCCCTACAGTATCGTGGGCGGCGTGCCAGCGAAACCGATCCGCATGCGCTTTACGCCCGCGATTGCGGCACGGCTGCAGCAGATCGCCTGGTGGGAGTGGCCGCTGGAAAAGCTGATGGCGAACCTGGCTGATTTCCAGTCGGGTGACATTGCGCGCTTCTGTGCACGCCACGGCTGAGGGCAGCGCCGCAGGTTGAGGCTCTGCGGCGTACCCGGCGGAGGGAACGGTTACCTGTACCGCAAACGGCTTCGATCCGCCGCGCGAGGCGGTGAGGGAACTGCGCAGCGCGTACAGGCAAGGGAGGGGCGCGTTACGGCCTGTCGTGCGCCCCCGACGGTTACAGCGCCTGCTGCGCCACGGCCGCCGCAGGCTGCGGCTGAAGACGCTTCTCTGGCTGCAGCAGCGTCATCGCCAGCATGCTGCCCAGCGCAATCAGGGCGGTGACGGTAAACATCGCATTGTAGCCGTAATACTCTGCCAGCCAGCCGCACAGCATTGGCGAGACAATGGCAGCGAGGTTGGCGATGGCCAGCGTCATGCCGCTAAAGGCGCCGACAGAGGCTTTTGGCGTCACGTCGATCACCACCGACCAGTAAACGTTATTCACCATGGCGTTGAGCGCGTTGCCCAGCGTCATCAGCGCAATAATCGCCGCCGCCGATCCGGCCCAGGGAATGGCCATAAAACAGCAGGCGGTGCCCAGCAGCGTCACGGCGGCAAACAGATTACGCGCTACGCGCAGATTACTGAAGCGCGCCAGCAGGCGATCGGCGAGTCGGCCGCCGAGCAGCACCGTCAGGCAGGCGCCGCTCCAGGGGATCATCGCCACATACCAGAGGGAATGGAGATCGTAATGGAAGCTGTCCTGCAGATATTTCGGCAGCCAGGTCACCAGGGTAAAGGTGATATAGAGAAAGGAGAAGTAGCCCAGCGCATTGCACACCAGCGTGCGGCTGGTGAAGAAGCGCCACCAGGGCAGCGGCGTATCGCCGTGCGCCTCCTGATGCTGTCCGTCGCGGATCAGCGCCCGTTCCGCCGCGTTCGCCGCCGGGTGCTGCGCCGGGGTGTCACTGAAGGTACGCGCAAACAGCAGCATCGCCAGCAGCGAGAAGACGCCCAGCAGAATAAACATCATGCGCCAGTCGTGGGTCAGCAGCAGCAGACCGACCGCAATCGGCGCGGTCAGCAGCGATCCTACCTGCGTGGAGAGCAGGCCGATGCTCAGCGCGAAGCCGCGCTCGTTATCTGGCGCCCAGTGGGCGATCGCTTTGTTCATCAGCGCGTAGGCCGGCCCCTCGGAGAAGCCGAACAGAATGCGCAGGGCGGCGAAGCCCATAATCGCCGAGCCGCCGAACAGCACCATGCCTAAATCGCCGGCCCAGGCGGTGGCAATCTCCAGAAGCGACCAGAGCACGCCCGCTATCAGCCACACCTTGCGGGTGCCGAGCCGATCCGCGAGGAAGCCGCCGCACAGCGAACCGAACAGATAGCCGAAACCGAAATAGCCCAGCACCGCGCCCAGCTGCACTTTACTGAACTGATACTCCTGCGAGATGGCGTTAGCGGCAAACGACAGTGCGCCGCGGTCGATGTAGTTAATCAATGCCACGAAGAACAACAGAGAAAAGATAACGTAACGATAGCGACTTGGCTGCATAGAGCTTCTCCTGCCTGAATAGGGTCAGCAAGGCAGAAGCAAGAACGGTGCCGGAATGGCGTTTGCCGCGCTGGCCGGGCGTCTGGCACCCCGGGAAGGCGATACAGGCATCAAATTAACAGACTAATGGTTCGCCTGCGCATCATTAAGGTGCAGTAAAGCGATGCAGGCGGTGGCGATCGGGGACGAAAAGGGCATCGCGGACTATTGTGTTAATTTTGTGTGTCTTATTTGTCATCAGCTTGAACAAAAGATGCGGTAAAACGCGGTAACTTATTAGCCGTATCGGACCATTACGGGCAGCTTCTGGCGTCGCATCTCTGCACAGCAAGCCTGTCGCGTTTTTTGCTGTCGCTAATTCGTTAGTCTCGCTAAAGGCTCGCAAGATATTGTGTTTTTACGAAAAATTTACCTAAGTTAAAATAACGTTGAAGTTATGTTTATTTATTTTATTTCGTCGCTGGAATGAGGAAGAGAAGGATCATGATTAACAAGCTAACCAGTATCGTGATGGCGATTGTCGCCGTTGCGATGCTGTATATGGGCGGGAAGCTTTTGCTGCTGGGGGGCAGCGCCTTTTATGCGCTGATGGCCGCAGGCTTGCTGCTTACCGCACTGCTGCTGTTCCTGAATAAACGCAGCGCGCTCTCGCTTTACGCGCTGCTGATGTGGATCACGCTGTTCTGGACTATCTGGGAAGTCGGCTTTGACAAGTGGCAGTGGATCCCGCGCGGCGACCTGTTCGGCCTGCTTGGCGTCTGGCTGGCGCTTCCCTGGGTGGTGCGTCCGCTGACCCAGCGCAAATTCCATCCTTTCCTCGGTTCTACGGTGGTGGTGATGATCGCGCTGGTGATCGGCCTCTGCTTTTACGATCCGCTGCCGCAGCAGGGCACCATTACTACTGCGCGCACGCCGTCCGCCTCCACCGGCGCCGGCAATGACTGGACAGCCTACGGCGGCTCCACCAATGCGCTGCGCTTCTCCTCGCTAAATCAGATCACCAAAGAGAACGTAAAAGATCTTGAGGTAGCCTGGACCTACCACACCGGCGACCTGCGCCAGAGCGATGACGCGACCGAGTATACCTTTGAGGCGACGCCGCTGAAGGTGAACGGCATGCTCTACTTCTGTACGCCGCATAATGAGGTGCACGCGCTCGATCCAGAAACCGGCGCGGTGAAGTGGAAATATGCGCCGCCGCAGGATCGCTCCTATATGCAGCAGCACCAGACCTGTCGCGGCGTTGCTTTCTACGACGCCAGCAGCGCGGCGGGGGCAGACAGCGGCTCGCAGCCTGCGCTCTGCCGTAAACGTATTTATAACGCGACCACCGATGCGAAGCTGGTGGCGCTGGACGCCGACAGCGGCAAGCCGTGCGCCGATTTCGGTCAGAACGGCGTGGTCGACCTGCATGTCAATATGGGCGAGGTGCGTCCGCATGCGCTGATGCAAACCTCCGCGCCGCTGGTGGCGGGCAATCTGGTGATTGTGGGCGGCTCGGTGATGGACAACGGCTTTAACCGCGGCAACCCGTCCGGTGTCATCCGCGCCTGGGACGCCGTCACCGGCCGTCTGGTGTGGAACTTCGATCCGTCTCAGCCAGAAGCGACCCAGCCGATTGCGGCGGATGCAACCTATCCGCAGGACACTCCGGTTGCCTGGGCGACGCTGAGCGCCGACCTGAAAAACGGCCTGGTCTACGTGCCGTTTGGCAACGCTTCGCCGGATGAAGTCGGCATCGAGCGCGATCCCAACAGCAACACGGAGAAATTCCGCGATGCGCTGGTGGCGCTGGATCTGAAAACCGGCGCCTTTAAATGGCGTTATCAGAGCGCCAGCCACGACCTCTGGGACCGCGACAACCCGTCTCAGCCGTCGCTGGTGGATATCGACTATCAGGGCAGCCCGCAGCCGGCGGTGATCCTGCCGACCAAAACCGGCAACCTGTTTGTGCTCAACCGTCTGACCGGCCAGCCGATCTATCCGGTTAATCAGGTGAAGGTGTCGACCGAAGGGGGCGTCCCGGGCGAGAAGTTCGCTGCCACGCAGCCGGTCTCCAGCCTGAACTTTATTCCGCAGCCGCTGACGGAAAAGGCGATGTGGGGTATTTCGCCGTTCGACCAGATGAGCTGCCGTATCGGCTTCCGCGAGCTGCGCTATGACGGCAATCCGTGGACGCCGGCGACCGAGAAGGGCTCGCTTATTTTCCCGGGCAATTTCGGCGTGTTTAACTGGGGCTCGGTAGCGGTTGATCCTGAGCGTCAGCTGCTGATCGCCGCCCCGGTGCGTCTGGCCTATAAGTACAACCTGATCAAGCGTACGCCGGACACCGCCACCGAGCGTCTGTTTACTAAGGATGGTTCGCCTTACTGGAATGAAAACTTCCACGGCGATTACGCTATCCATATTCAGCAGTTCTCGTCAGAGCTGGGCATACCCTGTATTGCGCCGCCGTGGGGTCGTATGGTGGGCGTCGATCTGAAAACCGGCAAGACCGAATGGCTGCGCCGCGTCGGTACCACCAAAAACCTCAACACGGCGTTCCTGCCGGGCCGCTTCCCGATTGGCTTTCCGATGGGGATGGTGGCGCACGGCGGGCCGCTGGTAACGGCGGGCGATGTGGTGTTCCACGGTGCGACGGCGGATAATTTCTTCCGCGCCTATGACAGCACCACTGGCGCGCTGCTGTGGCAGACCGAGCTGAGTGCGGGCGCGCAGGCCACGCCGTCGACCTTTATGGGGAAAGATGGCAAGCAGTATGTGGTGATTGCCGCTGGTGGCCACGGGTCGCTCGGCACCAAAGGCGGCGACACCGTGGTGGCGTTCCGTCTGAAATAACGCCAGCCATGCGCCTCGCGCAAAAAGAAAGAAAAAAGCGCCCGATCGGGCGCTTTTTTTTGTCGTGCATAACGGCTGAGTCTGGATTTCGAGCGCGCTGGCTTAAAGAGGTAGCGCTCCCGCGGGCCAGCGCGGCGGCAGGGGTTATTTATCGTTGCCGAAACCCTGTTTTTTCAGTGCGCCCAGCACGTGCGGGAAATAGATGTTCTGATAATAGCCGCTGACGCTTTCGCTCCAGCTTTCGCCATCGGAACGGCCGATGTTCTGCCAGTGCTGCACCATCTCCTGATTGTAGGCGGCGATCTTCTCCTCCAGGCCCGCTGTGCGGTAGGCCTCTTCGTGACGGAAGGTCTCCAGCGGCAGACGCGGTTTCTGGTGCGACGGCTCATCGACATAGCCAATCACCACGCCCGCGACCGGGAAGGTATATTCCGGCAGCTCAAGCAGGCTAATCAGCGCCTCTGGGTCGCGGCGGATGCCGCCAATCGGCACGATGCCGAGGCCTTCCGCGCGCGCGGCAGCCATCACCGAGCCCAGCGCGATGCCCACATCGGTGGCGCCGGAAACGATGCTTTCAATACTCTGCTGCGCGATCTGCTCGCGGCCGATCGCTTCCATCGCCACGCGCGATTTATGCATATCCAGCACAAAAGTCAGAAATACCGGCCCTTTAGCGATCCACGGCTGGCCGCCGGCAATCTGCGAGATCGCCTGACGCTTCGCCGCATCGCGGGTTACCACCACAGAGACCTGCTGCGAGTTAACCGAGGTCGGCGCGCGGTAAGCGGTGCTGATAATGCGATCCAGAATCGCGTCATCAATCGGCTGCTCGGTAAAACTGCGTTCGCTTTTATGGCTGGTAAAAATATCAATTAGTGAATTCATGGATCCTCCAGATGTGGAGGCTAAGAGTAGCAGGTTCGGGCCAGGCGAGATTTAACCGCATTGGTCATTGCGGGCAACCGGCTGCGTTTCAGAGGATTAGCGGGCTAATCGGCAGTGAGCCAGCACACATTTCTGAATAAATGATAAAAGATAACAACTATGTAACAATATGAATACGCTGGCATTTTGGGCAAATCCCCAACAGGCCTCTGGCAGCCACACATAACCCGGTCGCGTCCGGCTGCGTATACCTGAAGCGGCAACTCTTAACCCACTGAGGTGACACATGAATAACTCCCTGGCGCTGCGCCAGTCGATTCTTCTGCTGGGCATGGCCTTTAGCGGTTCACTGCTGGCGCAGACCTTTGTCTACGTATCGGCGGCGGAGGATGGCAATATCGCGCGCTACGCCCTGAATGAACGGACCGGCGCGCTGAAGCACCTAGGCGATACGCCAGCGGGCGGCAAGGTGATGCCGATGGCAATCAGCCCCGATAAAAAGACGCTCTATGCTGCCGTGCGCAGCCAGCCGATGCGGCTGGCGAGCTGGTCTGTTAACGGTAAGAGCGGGGCGCTGACGCCGTCGTCAGCGTGCGTGGCGGCCGCAAGCTATCCCTATATCAGCCTGGACAGGCAAGGGCGCTTTTTGCTGGCGGCTTCCTACGATAGCGGCCTGGTGCATGTTTATCGTCTCGGCGCGGACGGGAAGCTGGCGGCGCCCTTCATATCGGAGGTAGAGACCGGTCACGCCGCGCATTCGGTCATTGTGGATGCGACTAATCGCTCAGCTTACGTCGGCGTGCTGGGCACCGATCGCGTTCTGCAGCTCGCGCTGCATCCGGATGGCCAGCTGACGCCGCTGGAGCCAGGTTTCGTCGCCACGGCGGAGAAAAGCGGGCCGCGTCACTCGGCGCTGTCGCCGGATAATCGCTTCCTTTATAACGTCGGCGAAATGAGCGGTGCCATCACGCAGTTCACCCGGCAGCCCGACGGCACGCTGACAAAGGTGGCAGACTATCCCAGCGCGGTTGCGGAGAAATATCAGCTGCAGCACGGCGTGGAGCGTACCGC
The DNA here is from genome assembly GCF_022346785.1 of Pantoea sp. ACRSC. NCBI lineage: Bacteria > Pseudomonadati > Pseudomonadota > Gammaproteobacteria > Enterobacterales > Erwiniaceae > Pantoea > Pantoea sp. ACRSC. The sequence continues at coordinate 156,494 of NZ_JAKRNN010000008.1, read as the reverse complement.
CAGCTACAGCGACGCCACGCCGCGCATCTGGGCAGCTGATATCCACATTACGCCAGACGGGCACTTTCTCTACGTGACGGAGCGCACCAGCAGCACGGTAACCGGCTACCGCGTCAGCCCACAGGATGGAAAGCTGCAGCTCATCAACAGCTGGCGGGTTGAAAAACAGCCGCGCGGCATCGCCATTACGCCAGACGGGCGCTGGCTGATCGCCAGCGGCGAAAAGAGTGCGGTCATCGGCAGCTATGCCATTAAAGAGAGCGGCGAACTGCAACGGGTTGCCGAAGCGCCCGTTGGCAAGGATGCAAACTGGGTCGCTATTGCCAGCATCCAGTAATCCCGGCCCGCGCTTCGTTCAAAAAAACTGGCTAAGCGCAGCCAGTAATCACTGTTACAAAGTGACATGGTTGATTAAAATGTGAGCTAAAAGATGTTCTACACTTAAAAGTCAGTCAAAATATTTGATTGACGAGGCGGTGTCACTATGGGGGCGACAGCAAGTAGCCGCAGTCGCCGCCATAAACCGATCACTCATAAGAGGAGAACATTATGAAAGCAGTCGTTTACAACGGGCCTTTCGATGTTTCAGTAAAAGATGTTCCGGATGCCAGAATTGTTCGGCCAACCGACGTGCTTGTCCGTATCACCACCACCAACATCTGCGGTTCTGACCTGCATATGTACGAGGGGCGCACCAGCTTTGAACAGGGGCGCATATTTGGTCATGAAAATATGGGGCAGGTCATTGAGGTCGGCGGCGCCGTAGAGCGGATAAAAGTGGGTGATTATGTCTGCCTGCCGTTCAATGTTGGCTGCGGATTCTGTGAAAACTGCGAAAAAGGGTTAACCGGCTACTGCCTGACGGCCAACCCCGGAACGGCCGGCGCGGCCTATGGCTTTGCCGAAATGGGGCCGTGGGATGGCGGCCAGGCGGAATTACTGCGCGTTCCCTTTGCTGATTTTAACTGTCTGGTACTGCCGCCGGATGCGGTTGAAAAGGAGGAAGACTACGTCCTGCTGTCCGATATCTTTCCCACCGGCTGGCATGCCACCGAGCTGGCGGGGTTGCGACCAGGAGAAAGCGTCGCCATTTATGGTGCGGGTCCGGTCGGCTTGATGGCTGCGCATTCCGCCATCATTAAGGGTGCATCACAGGTGTTTGTGGTTGATACGCATCCCGATCGACTGGCGCTAGCGGAAAAAATCGGCGCAGTGGCCATCAATGGCGTTGGCGATGAGGCGGTAAATAAAATTCTTGAGTTAACTGACGGGCGCGGCACGGATTGCGGCTGCGAATGCGTAGGCTACCAGTGCTGTAATAAACATGGCCATGAGGATAACTCCGCCACCATGAACAGTCTGGTGGCATCAACCAAAGCGACGGGCGGCATTGGCGCGGTAGGCGTGTTTGTTCCGCAGGATCCCGGTGCGGCAAGCGAACTGGCTAAACAGGGCAAGATGCCTTTCGATTTTGGCAACTTCTGGTTTAAAGGTCAGTCGATTAAGACCGGTCAGTGCAACGTTAAGGCCTATAACCGTCAGCTTGCCAGACTTATCCATCAGGGCAAGGCGAATCCGGCGCAAATTATTTCGCACCGGCTGCAGCTGGCAGAAGCGCCCGAGGGGTATAAGCACTTTGACAACCGCGACGAGGGGTGGACCAAAGTGATTCTGAAACCCTGAATGCTGAACACCTGATAAAAGCCGCATTCAGGCTCGGTACCGAGGAAACGGAGACCGCTTGTCTGTGGCTTCATTCTGGTTCTCTGATTTGATGCGTGGCGCGCATAAGAAGCCGAAAGGAGAAGAGGGCGTAGAAAGAGAACGCCTTTAACGCCATAAGCGGTGCGTGTCAATTGAACCCACAGGCTAAATGGGTAATTATTTACCCGCATCTGTTATCAATGGAATCTGGATTAAACAGGGAATAGTTTATGCCAAACAGCACGGTTATTAAGTGGTTGCACCGCGCGCTCACTGCTTTACTTCTGTTGATTGTGGTGGGATATGCGACTATTCACTATTCGGATGTTTATCGTTATTACCTGGACACAAAGCAACAGGGTAATCCGCGGGAGCACCTTAAAAAGCGCACGCCTTTTATGGTTGCTGACACCGGCAGCGCCAGAATAACCGGCTATGGTTCGCACGTAAATGTGACGATAACAGGCCGAATTTATTCGTTTACTAATTCAGATCTCTTTTACGCCGGTAACGTAGCCATCCTGCCAGTTATCGACCTTAACGCAACTGGCGCGTACTAACACCGCCAGCCATGCCGTTGCGAAACTCTCCAGCATTCACTTCGATCCCAATACGCGTCCGCGCCGGGCGGATAATTATCGATGGATGACGGCGTTTCTGCGGCAGTTTTACAATCAGGATAAAAAAGACCGGGCAAACAGCCTGACGCAGGTGCAGGCTGAACAGCGCGTTAAAGCATTTAGCGAATGTCCGACGGAGCCTTTCAGACCAGAGGCGCAGACCAGCCACATAGTTTCGCAGGTTTACAGCGCTGACCGTCCGAAGGAACAGAGTCAGATATTGCTGGAGAGCGCCACCGCGACATACTGTATAGAAAGGTTCGAGTCAAAAGAGAAGAGGAGGGAGAATAAAGGCTCTTTGAGAGATCTCTGTTTGCTGCGGCTAATATCTCATTTAACATAATATACATTATGTGCACCCAAGTACCGGTAGCGGGAAACTGCCGTTTTGGGGCCGTAACTGCTCTGGTCATATCTTTGCGACTATCCCAGTTCTGCTCGCTCTATTTATCATCGGCAATCCGATCGGCGCGTTCAGTAGAATCGTTGATAGCCTGCCTGTCCTGCTTCTCCTGCCGCGAGTCATACACCAGTTCTTCAGTTCCATCATCGTGATGGCGGATAATCTGATAATCCGGTTCAGGATTCTGGCATTCAGCCTCGTAAGCAGCCCGGAACGCCGGATCTTGCAGAAGTTGTTGCCGTAACTCGTGATGCGTAATGAATCTTTTCATCATTCTCCCTTGTAATGACGCTGCTGCGCCGAATCAGCCATAACGCTGAGATGTTATCTGCAGAGTTTAACTTCCCGGCCAGCAACACAGGCTCTTACCTCGCCTCAGTTAACACGCCAGCGGATAACACTCTGTCCAGTTGTAGTTGCATCTCGCTAATATCAGCTCTCCAGTCACATCGCCGAAATTAATGCCCTGACGTTCAAAAAAGAACTGACGCAGGGTCACGGGTAAAAAAGTCGCGCTGTAGCGTAAAACGGTACTGTGCCAGAATGGTGCCGGCAATGAGCTGCCGGTGTGGCGCATCAGCAGCTCATTTTTCCATTGGGAATTCAGCACCTTCTCGCAGAATGACTGGCGCAAAGCTATTGCAGGACTCTCAGGAATGCCTGCAAGCAACAGCTGGCCAGGCAGCGCAACTAACCGAAGATGCCTGATAACAATTTTTTTTGCATGAAACTCACCCCAGATACGGGTCAATTGCTCTACTTTCGCTGGCAGTTGCTCGTGAGGATTATAAAGCGGCAGAGTCAGAGGTAAGAAAGTAAAATGAAAGCCGTGTGTTGGCAACGTATCGGCAAGCAGATCGTCTTTTGTAAGCTCTTTCAATTCACTCATAAGGCGTGAGACATCAGGGAACACAGGCGGCTTTATACCTGCTGCAAGAGAGAGTTTTACGGGATCGTAGTAGTTTCCCTCGCGGATGTCCCCGATTCCTGCATTTTTCGCCCAGGCTGCGATCGTGTTCTCGCTTGCAGAACGATACATGCTTTGCAGAGCTGTTGATTTCATAACAGACCTTTATTTGACCGCCGCCGTCATGCCGATAATAACGGGCGGCGGGCGCATTTCAACTTGCTTGCCGGCGGAGTGACTATTTAACCCCCTTCTCAGCCGGAAACCTCTCCGGCTGAGCCGCTAAAGCGCAACAGTACGCTGAAGATCTGAACGGGTATCAATATCCAGCAGACATCCCTTGTCCGATAACGCCACCGCCCGACATGGCGTGCTGTTAAGCACCCCACGCGCGCCGCTGTCGCCGGTCAGAGCTGCTAGCGCGGAATAAAACGCGCGCTGAAATCCCACCGGGTGCCCTGGCTTGCCTTCAACCTGCGCGCGAACCAGCGGTGCATGATGCAGCGCATCCGCCACGGCCAGCAGGCTTTCCACCGCGATAAACGGCATATCACCTAATGTAATCAGCCAGCCGTCGTAGTTCGCTGTGGCTTTTACCCCCGCCGCGATAGAGTCGCCGATACCCGCGCTGCGGCAGATAACCGCGCGGCCAGCAGGAATCAGCGTATGGATTGCCCTGTCTTCCGGCCGCGTCACCACGAAAACATCCAGTCCGGTAGCAACGGCATGGTCCAGCGTATGCTGTAAAACCGACCTGCCGTTGAGCGAGGCAAGCAGCTTATGCTCGCCGCCGCTCGCTTTAAAGCGGCGGCTAAAGCCGGCCGCCATCACCAGAATGGCGATTCTCATAGCAAACTTCCCTGCCCGCACACTTCTGCCAGCCTCGGCTGCGCCGCCGCTACGCAGCCGTTTTTGTAGCGCACAATGTCCGCCATTACCGACAGCGCGATCTCCGATGGCGTTTTACTGCCGATATCGAGCCCGACCGGCGCGTGAATGCGGCTGATCTGATCGGGTGCCAGGTCGCCATACTGGCCCAGCCGCTCTTTTCTTCTCAGGCTGTTCTTTTTCGATCCCATCGCGCCGATATAGAACGCAGGCAGATTTACCGCCTCCATCATGGTGAGATCGTCAATGCGCGGATCGTGGGTAAGCGACAGGATCGCCGTCCCGGCATGGCAGCCCTCCCGCTCCAGATAAACGGCGGGAAACTGCTTGATCAGCCTGACGTTTGGGTCCAGCGCCGAGGCCATATTCGCCAGCGCCTCGTCGCGGTGTTCGCAGACGATGGTTTCAAAGCCGAGCGCAACGGCAAAATTGGCGCAGAACACCGCGACGCTGGAAAGCCCGCCGATAACCAGCCTGGGTGCGGTCGAGAGCGTCAGCGTTATCGCCGCCCCGTCGCGGTAAGTCAGCGTGCTGCTGGTATAGGCGGCCGGCTCCAGCGCATAACAGGGATGCGGCAGAATAATTTTCTTTTTCACCGCCGTGGCGGCGACCAGCGCATCGTGCATTTGCTGCAAATAGGCGCGGCTCTCTGCGCCGGGCGGCAGCTTTTCCACCAGAATATCGAGCACGCCGCCGCACGGCAGCGCCCTGTCCGGCTCAAATCCGCCTTCACCGTAGCGCACCACCTGGCTGGCGGCCGGAAAAGCGTTGCGATCGATATGTTCAATAAAACTCTCTTCAACGCAGCCGCCTGACAGCGAGCCGCAGTGATGCCCCTCTTTGCGGATGATCATCATCGCGCCGGGCGGTCGCGGCGACGATCCGTAGGTTGAAAGCACCGTACAGAGCCATACCTCATGCGCGTCAACCCACTGCAATCCTGTGTTCAATACCTGCATATCAAGGTTGTGCATGACCTGATGTCTCCGGCAACGGTTAAAGCCAGGGCGCGTGCCCCGGCGGTAATTAAGTCGACAATATTGCTGGCGCACGTCATGTCGGTGACGAACGCGGCGGCTCGCCAGCACGACAAAGATAGTCGAGAAGATCAGCATCGCGCGTCCAGCAATAAAAACTAGTCCGTCTGGCGCGAATGTGACAGTAGCGCGACTGGCGCTTTCCCATCAGGCGTCCAGCTGCGCCTGAGTCCACTGCAAAAAGTAACTGACGCGCGGGAACTGCGCATAGCCGCGCGGATAAACCAGGTGATGGGCGCTGACCGGCAGGCTCATGGCGTCATCAAATACCCTGACCAGTTTGCCGCTGCGAAGATAGTCGGCAGCCAGCAGTTCGCTTTCGAAAATCAGCCCGTGGCCGAGCATCGCTGCCTCAAGGCTCATATAGGAGCGATCGAAACGAAACAGCCACTCCTGAGTCGGCTGCGGCAATTGCTGCGTGGCGAACCACTGCGGCCACTGAATTAATGGCGATTCGGAAAGGATCAGCGCATGGTTATTTAATTCGTCCGGCGCACGCAGCGGATATTTATCCAGATAGTCGGGCGACGCCAGCACCGACATTTTTTCATGGCGAATAGTTTTTATTTCAAACGCCTTCCATTCCGGAAAGCCGTGGCGTACCGCAATATCGATATTATCGCGGCTGAAGGATAAGTTCTCATAGGAGCAGGAGAGCGAAACCTGTATGTCCGGGTGCGCTTCGCGAAACTGATGAATACGCGGCAGCAGCCATAACAGTCCAAAGCTGGGGGCGCAGTGAATGCGCAGCGCGCTGCGATCTTTCTCATTGCGCAGCCGCGCCGTAGCCTGCGTCAGGCTGAGGATCAGCGGACGAATCTCCGCCAAATAGCGCTCGCCCGCCAGGGTTAACGCTACCCCTTTTGCCGATCGGTGAAACAGAATCGAGCCCAGCTCCTTTTCCAGTTTTGCCAGCTGGTGGCTCGCCGCCGACGGCGTGATATTTAATTTTTCCGCCGCGCGAGCCACATTTTCTGACTGCGCCACTTCTTCAAAGACGCGCAGCGATTTTAATGAAGGAAGCTGGCTGACTGGTTTTTCCATAACTGTTTCCGCTCGCGATTTTGTGATTTATGTCCGTTTAAAAGATTAAAAAATGTTAACTGCATCAAACCAGCAATTTCATTCAGCATCAAATGAATTTTTTTGCATTGCCACTTTACGCGCTATTTCTGATGCTGAGGATGAACCCTGCCGGTAGCGATACCGAACCCTATAAAAAAAGAATCTGGAGCCAGTTATGTTGCTGAAAGAGAAAGTTGCGATTATTACGGGCGCCGCGTCTCAGCGCGGTATTGGACGCGCTACGGCCGCCTGCTTCGCTCACCATGGCGCGCGCGTGGTGGTGCTCGATCTTGATGAATCGGCAGCGCAGCGCACCGCGCTGGAGCTGGGATCCGGCCATCTGGGCCTTGCGGCCAACGTCACCGACGCCGAGGCGATTCAGCGTGCCGTCGCTGAGGTTATGAAGGAGTATGGCCGCATCGACGTGCTGGTGAATAACGCCGGCATTACGCAGCCGGTGAAAACGCTGGAGATCGGCCTCGAAGACTACAACTGTATTCTGGATGTCAACCTGCGCGGCACGCTGCTGATGTCGCAGGCGGTGATCCCTGCGATGCAGCGTCAGGGCGGCGGCAGCATCGTCTGTCTCTCGTCGGTATCGGCGCAGCGCGGCGGCGGCATTTTCGGCGGTCCTCACTACAGTGCCGCGAAGGCGGGCGTTCTGGGTCTGACCAAAGCGATGGCGCGCGAGTTCGGGCCGGATCAGATCCGCGTCAATGCCCTGACGCCCGGCCTGATCCAGACCGATATCACCGGCGGACTGCTGCACGACGAGCGCCGTCACGCCATTATCGATTCGATCCCCCTCGGGCGTCTTGGCGCAGCTGACGACGTGGCGCACGCGGCGCTGTTTCTCGCCAGCGATCTCTCCAGCTACCTTACCGGCGTCACCTTAGACGTGAACGGCGGCATGCTGATCCACTGATCGTCCCCCTTTTCTCCAGCAGCCTGGCTGCTGGTTCACTCCCGGAGTGATAATCATGACAACGCTGAATATCGGTGCGGCGGTCGCTGCGCGCGACGGCGCCTATCGCAAAATCGCCTGGCGCCTGATGCCGTTCTTAATGTTGTGTTACCTCTGCGCCTATCTGGATCGCGTCAACGTCGGCTTCGCCAAGCTGCAAATGATGGACGATCTCTCACTGAGCGAAACGGTCTACGGCCTCGGCGCCGGGATCTTTTTTCTTGGTTACTTTCTCTTTGAGGTACCCAGCAATCTGATCCTGCATCGCGTCGGTGCGCGCCGTTGGATCGCCCGCATTATGATCACCTGGGGCCTGATCTCCGGCGCCTTCGCCTTTGTCGAGACCGCCTGGCAGTTCTATCTGCTGCGATTCCTGCTTGGCGTTGCCGAAGCCGGACTGGCGCCCGGGCTGCTGCTCTATCTCACCTACTGGTTTCCCGCCCATCGTCGGGCGCGCATGACGGTGCTCTGGTTCGTCGCCATTCCGCTCTCCGGCATGATCGGCGGCCCGCTATCCGGCTGGATTATGGAAACTTTCGCCGGATCGCACGGCTGGGCCGGCTGGCAGTGGATGTTCATGCTGGAGGCGATCCCCACCATCCTGATGGGGTTTGTAGTGCTGCTGGTGCTGAAGGATCGCGTCGAGCAGGCGAGCTGGCTCGATGAAGGCGAAAAAAGCATGGTACGCGCCGAACTGGATGAGGATAACCAGCAAAAGTCGCATCACGGCACTATTAAAGAGTTTGTGGCGGACAAACGCCTCTGGACGCTGGCGGCGATCTACTTTTGCGTGGTGATGGGTCAATACGCCCTGACCTTCTGGCTGCCGACGCTGGTAAGAAATGCCGGCATCCGCGAGCCGCTGCATATCGGCCTGCTCACCAGTCTGCCCTATCTGTGCGCCATCGTGTTTATGCTGATGGCGGGCCGCAGCAGCGATCGCCATCGCGAACGGCGCTGGCATCTTATCGTGCCGATGGTGCTCGGCATGGCGGGCCTGACGATGGCGACCTTGCTGGGCCACAGCGTCACGCTGTCGCTGTTCTTCCTCTGCCTGGCGGCGGCGGGCATTCTTTCCGCCTCGTCGCTGTTCTGGATGCTGCCGACCAATCTGCTGGGCGGCGTCTCTGCCGCTGCGGGCATCGCGGCGGTGAACTGCCTCGCCAATCTCGCCGGATTCTTTTCGCCCTGGCTTATCGGATCGATTACCACGCTTACCGGTTCGCCCGCGTCGGGCATGTACTTTATCGCTGCGGTTCTGCTGCTCGGCGCGCTCTGCGTGCTGCGTATTCGGGCAGCGGACGTTAATCGTTAATCAGGAGGTTCTATGCATACTCTTACTTCGTCGGCGCCGCTGACCCTGCGGCAGCGCGCCGCGCGCATTCGTCGCCATGCGTTGCTGATGGGCCAGGTTCAGGGCCAGGGCTATATCGGTCAGGCGCTGGGTGCCGCCGATCTGCTCGCCGTAAGCTATTTCCATGCGCTGAACTATCGCGCCGAGGATCCCGAATGGGAAGGCCGCGATCGTTTCTATCTCTCTATCGGCCACTACGCTATCGCCCTCTATGCGGCGCTACTGGAAGCGGGCGTGATCCCCGAGGCGGAACGCGAAACCTACGGCAGCGACGAGAGCCGTCTGCCGATGTCGGGCATGGCGGCCTATACCCCCGGTATGGAGATCACCGGCGGCTCGCTCGGCCACGGACTGGGCATTGCGGTTGGTGCCTGCCTGGGGCTGAAGCGTAAGGGCTCGACCTCGCGGGTCTATAACCTGCTTTCCGACGGGGAACTGAATGAGGGCTCGACCTGGGAGGCCGCCATGTCGGCGTCGCACTGGCAGCTTGATAATCTGATCGCGATTATCGACGTCAACAACCAGCAGGCGGATGGCCACAGCAGCGAGATTCTGGCGTTCGAGCCTGTCGTCGAGCGCTGGCAGGCTTTCGGCTGGTATGCGCAGCGGGTGGACGGCAACGATATCGATGCGCTGGTTGCCGCCTTTGACGCCGCGCGCAACTGGCCGCAAGCGCAGCCGCGCGTAATTATTTGTGATACCCGAATGGGCAAAGGCGTGCCTTTTCTGGAAACCCGGGAGAAAACCCACTTTATCCGCGTCGATGCCGATGAGTGGGATAAAGCCCTTACTGCGCTGGAACAGGGAGAATAAGATGAGCACTTCAACGTTAAAAAAACGCCTGACGACCTCGGCGATGATCGCCTCGATTGCCGCCGAGGGCCAGCCAACGGAAGCCGCGCCCTTTGGCCATGCGCTGGTCGAACTGGCGCGTCAGCGTCAGGATATCGTCGGCTTAACCGCCGATCTGAGCAAATATACCGATTTGCACCTTTTTGCCGACGCCTTCCCCGACCGTTTCTTTCAGATGGGGATGGCGGAGCAGCTGCTGATGAGCGCCGCCGCCGGCATGGCGCGCGAAGGCTTTACCCCCTTTGTCACCACCTACGCGGTGTTCGCCTCGCGCCGCGCCTATGACTTTATCTGCATGGCGATCGCCGAAGAGAATCTGAACGTGAAAATCGCCTGCGCCCTGCCCGGTCTCACCACCGGCTACGGTCCAAGCCATCAGGCGACCGAAGATCTGGCGATATTTCGCGGTATGCCCAACCTGACGATTATCGATCCCTGCGATGCGCGGGAAATCAGCCAGGTAGTGCCCGCCATCGTCGATCATAAGGGGCCGGTCTATATGCGCCTGCTGCGCGGCAAGGTGCCGCTGGTGCTGGATAAGTATGACTATCGCTATCAGCACGGCAAAGCGCAGCGGCTGCGCTCAGGCAAACATGCGGTGATTATCAGCAGCGGCTTAATGACGATGCGCGCGCTGGAGGCGGCTGAACAGCTGGAAAGCCGCGGCATTGAGGTCGCTGTGGTGCACTCTCCGGTGATCAAGCCGCTGGACGAGGCGACGATACTGCGCGAGGCCGGCGAAGCGGTCAGCGCGGGACGGCTGGTCATTACGGCGGAAAACCACTCGATTACCGGCGGCCTGGGCGAAGCCATCGCGGCGACGCTGCTGCGCCACGGCGTGACGCCCCGTTTCCGGCAAATCGCCCTGCCCGATGCCTTCCTCGACGCGGGCGCGCTGCCAACGCTACACGATCGCTATGGCATCTCGACTCAGGCAATGGTGACGCAGATTACGGCGTGGCTGGAGCATGGCGTCTGACAGGCGGCAACTATCCGGAAGCCTTGCGCTTCCGGACGGTTAAGCCAGCTGCCCTTTTATCTGTAAGACAAGATGTATCTGCACAGGAGGTTATGATGATTTATACCTATATGGCCAATGTATGCTGTAACTAATATAAAGTGATGATCTAACTCTCTACACTCGCTCTTGCATCTGGATCTATCGCCGCCGCAGAGGCTGCTGCGGATGTATGGTTTTTTGCTGCCTGACGCGCAGAGTTGAACACCGGAGTTGCGTTTCCTCTCCCACAACGCGATGCTGCCCGCTCTTAATTCCACCAGGAGGAGCGAAGATGGACAATCCCCTCTGCCGCGCGTTACAGATCGCTTTTCCTTTGATTCAGGCGCCGATGGCGGGCGTCTCTACCCCCGAACTGGCGGCCGCCGTGAGTAATGCGGGCGCGCTCGGCTCTATCAGCGTGGGTGCCTCTACCCCGGTGCAGGCCAGCGCTATGCTGAGCCGCCTGCGGCAGCTTACCGCCGCCCCGGTCAACGTAAACCTCTTCTGTCACGCCCCACCGCAGCGCGATGCCGAACGCGAACGCGCCTGGCTGGCGCGCTTTGCGCCGCTGTTTGCGCAGTATGACGTCCCGCCGCCCGCGACGCTGACCGAGATCTACCCCACGTTCAACGCCGACTCCCCGCTGCTTGAGCTGCTGATCGATGCCGCGCCCGCCGCGGTCAGTTTTCACTTCGGCCTGCCGGAAAAAGCGGTTATTGAGCGGCTGAAAAAGCAAGGCATTGTAACCCTGGCAAGCGCCACCTCGGTCGATGAAGCGCGCCAGGTCGCTGACGCCGGTATCGATTTCGTGGTGGCGCAAGGTTTTGAGGCGGGCGGCCATCGCGGCATTTTCGATCCAGAACAGGCGGATGCGCAGATGAGCACCCGGACGCTGCTGCAGGCGATACTCAAGGCGTGCGACCTGCCCGTTATCGCTGCAGGCGGCATTATGGACGGCAGCGATATCGCCGCAATGATGAGGCTGGGAGCCGCAGGGGTACAGCTGGGCACGGCGTTTGTGCTCTGCCCTGAGTCAGCCGCGAATGCTGCCTGGCGCGCGGCGCTGAAAAACGACGCGGCCGCCGGAACCGAAATGACCGCCGCGATCTCCGGTCGTCCGGCGCGCTGCCTCAGCAACGCCTTTTGCCGTGCGACGCGCGACCTGCCGCCAGCGGCGATCCCTGCCTATCCCCTGACCTACTCCCTTGGCAAAGCGCTGGCCGCCGCCGCGACGTCGCAGGGCGAGCACGGCTTTGACGCGCAGTGGGCGGGCCAGGGCGTTATGCGGGCGCGGGAAATGGCGGCAGCGGAGCTGGTTAACACGCTGATCGCGGAGTACCGCGCAGCGCAGCAGGCCTGATAGCAGGGCTGCATCAGCAGCGACAGCCCGCCGGGTATCTTGCCGTCAGCGCTCAGCTGACCCATTCCCGCGCGGGTAAACCAGCCGGTGGCCATTACCTTATCCTGGTCTGCTGCCATATCAACAACGTCCAGATCGGTGGCGACATGGGTTATAAAAAGCGGGTCGCTGCTGACACAGGAGGCGTTGTAGCGGATAAGGTGAACCAGACTCCCTCAGTGCCCTACCGTTTTAGAAAAAAGATTCACTACCAGCACCCCGGCGATAATCAGCGCGAGGCCTATAATCGCGGGCAGATCGAGCTTTTGCTTAAACACCACCCAGCCGACGACGGAAATCAGCACGATGCCGACGCCCGACCAGATCGCATAGGCAATGCCGGTGGGCATGGTGCGCAGCACCAGCGCCAGGAAATAGAATGCGATGCTATAGCCAACAAGCGACACCACGACAGGCCAGAGCCGGGTAAAGGATTCCGAAGTCTTAAGGCTGCTGGTTGCAATCACTTCCGCCACGATGGCGATAAACAGATAAAGGTAAGTCATAACATCCCTAAAAAGAGGCGGAACTTGTCCGCCAGTAGCCCGGTTCAGGCAGCAGAAAAGCCCTATTTTAGGTGATGGCCCACAGGAAAGGGAAACGGCGGCAGGATGGTTTGATCGCGATCTATAAACGGCAAACCTGCTGATTTGCCGTTTATGGCGTTATCTGCACTGGCTGGCGCAGTTCTGCACGCAAATCTGCGTCTGGCTGCTGCAGGAGCCGTTGCCGCGCGTATTGCAGTGGGATCGCTCCACGTAGCAGTTCTGCTGACAGCTGGCAAGGTCGCACTTCGCCGCCACAGGCGTCAGCTGGGGCACAGGTGCCCGGCCGCTAAACAGCGTCGACGAGGCCGTCGGCTGAGCGATGGCACTCTGCCCCAGCAGTAAGGCGGTGAGCAGCAGTATGATGTAACGACTTTTCATTTTTACTCTCCCTGGGTTCGACACCGGCTAAGTATGGCTGGTGAACAGACAAACGTCTGCGCCGCGCGCGGAAAAGCGCCAGGCGGTCACACTTCCGCCTCCTGCCTGAAACGAAAGATTCAGGCAAACTACAAAGCACCAAAAAGAGGCATTTATTCTCTCCTTATGCCTGCTGCTGGCGCGTCCCTGCCCCTCTGCTGTCAGTAAAAGCCCGCCAGACGGGGGCTGCCGGGTTGGTACAAAAGTTGCAGCTTCAGGTTATCGACAAGGAGATATCTATGAAAGCGATTGTAATTGGCGGCGGCATCGGCGGCATGAGCGCGGCGCTCGCGCTGGAGAAGGCGGGCATTGAAACAGAAGTTTTTGAAGCGGTAAAAGAGATGAAGCCGGTAGGCGCCGCCATCTCTGTCTGGCCGAACGGCGTTAAATGCCTTAACGCGCTGGGGCTGAAAGCGCAGCTGCGCGCCCTGAGCGGCAATATGGCCTTTATGGCCTATCAGGATTTCGCCAGCGGCGCGACCCTGACGCGTTTCAGTATGGAACCGCTGGTGCGCCAGGTAGGAGAATATCCCTCTCCGGTGGCGCGCGCTGAACTGCAGGCGATGCTGATCGACAGCTACGGGCGCGAACGCGTCAGCTTCGGCAAGCGCGTGGCGCAGGTTGAACAGCATGAGCACGGCGTCACCGCCCTGTTCGAAGATGGCACCACCGCGCAGGGGGATCTGCTGATCGCCGCCGACGGTGCGCATTCGGTTATTCGGCAGAGCGTGCTGGGGGAAAAGGTCGAGCGCCGCTACGCCGGCTACGTCAACTGGAACGGGCTGGTGGAGATCGATGCCGCGCTGGCGCCCGCCGATCAGTGGACCACCTTCGTCGGCGAAGGCAAACGCGTCTCGCTGATGCCGGTGAGCGGCAACCGCTTCTACTTCTTTTTTGACGTGCCATTGCCGAAAGGCCTGGCGGAAGATCGCAGCACGGTCAAAGCGGATCTGCGCCGCTACTTCCAGGGCTGGGCGCAGCCGGTGCAGCGGCTTATCGACGCCATCGATCCGGCGACCACCAACCGCGTCGAGATCCACGATATCGATCCCTTTAGCCGTTTTGTCAGCGGTCGCGTCGCGCTGCTGGGCGATGCGGCGCACAGCACCACGCCGGATATTGGCCAGGGCGGCTGCGCGGCGATGGAGGATGCGCTGGTGCTGGCGACCTCTCTCGCCGCCCACTCGCTGGGCATTGAGGATGCGCTGCGGCGCTATGAGGCGCGCCGGGTGAGCCGTACCCGCGATCTGGTGCTGAAAGCGCGCAAGCGCTGCGACGTGACCCACGGCAAAGATCCCGCGGCGACGGCGGTCTGGTATCAGGAGCTGCGTCAGGAGACCGGCGAGCGCGTGCTGGCCGGCATGTGCGAGACCATTGAGGGCGGTCCGCTGGGATAAAAAAAAGCGGGCGTTGCGCCCGCTTAATATTAGTCGGCCAGGCCGCGATTTTTCAGCATCGGCTCCAGCTGCGGCTCGCCGCCGCGCCACTTCTCATAGAGCTGTTTCAGATCGCTACTGTTGCCGCGCGACAGGATCATCTGGCGGAAGCGGTCGCCGTTCTCGCGCGACAGGCCGCCATTCTCCACAAACCACTGATAGCCGTCGTCCGCCAGCATCTGCGTCCAGATATAGGCATAATAGCCCGCCGCGTAGCCGCCGCCCCAGATATGCTGGAAATAGCTGGATCGATAGCGCGGCGGAACGGCCTTCAGCGCCAGACCGTCGCTCTGTAGCGCCTGCTGCTCAAACCCCTCCACCGACTGCGGCGTCTCGCCGGTGCCGATGCTGTGCCAGTGCAGATCCAGCAGCGCAGCGGCCAGCAGCTCGCTCATGTCATAGCCCTTGTTAAAGCGGCTGGCGCGCACGATTTTCTGGTGCAGCGCTTCCGGCATCGCCTGACCGCTCTGGTAGTGGCGCGCATAGTTGAGGAACACCAGCGGCTCGCTCGCCCAGTGTTCGTTGAACTGCGAAGGAAACTCGACAAAGTCGCGCGGCGTGGCGGTGCCGGAGAGGCTCGGATAGCGCTGGGTGGCGAACAGCCCGTGCAGCGTATGGCCGAACTCATGGAACAGCGTAATCACCTCATCCCAGCTGAGCAGCGCCGGTTCGCCTTCCGGCGGTCGGGTATAGTTGCAGACGTTGTAGATCACCGGACGCGTCGCCAGCAGCCGCGACTGGTTAACGAGGTTGCTCATCCACGCCCCGCCGCCTTTATTGTCGCGCTTGAAGTAGTCGGTATAGAACAGCGCCAGCGGCGAGTCGTCGACATCAAAGATCTCATAGACGCGCACGTCAGGATGGTAGACCGGCAGATCGTGACGCTCGGTGACGCGAATGCCGTAAAGCTGATTCGCCGCCCAGAAAACCCCTTTCTCCAGCACGTTGTTGAGTTCGAAATAGGGGCGGATCTCGCTTTCGTCGAGATCGTACTGCGCTTTACGCACCTGCTCGGCGTAGAAGCTCCAGTCCCAGGCGGCCAGGGTAAAGTCGCCCTGCTGGCGATCGATGGTCTGCTGGATGGCGGCCGCTTCGCGTTCGGCACGTGCCCGCGCCGCCGGAACGATATGGCGCATAAAGGCGAACGCCGCATCGGGGGTTTTCGCCATCTGATCCTGCAGCTGCCATTCGGCGAAGCTGGCGAAGCCGAGCAGCTGCGCCTGCTGCGCGCGCACCTGTGCCAGCTCCAGCACCAGCGCCCGGGTATCGTTCTCGTCGCCCTTTTCGCTGCGGCTGACCGAGGCGTCGAACAGCGCCTGACGCGTCGCGCGCGTGCGCAACAGTTGCAGAGCCGGCTGCTGGGTGGTGTTCTGCAGCACCAGCAGCCAGGCGTTTTCCAGCCCGCGCGCCTGTGCCGCCGCCTGCGCTACCGCCAGATCCGCCGGACTCAGCCCCGCCAGCGCCTCGGCGTTCTGCACCACCAGCCCGCCCGCTTTGGTGGCGGCCAGCAGCTTATTGGTAAAGCGCGTGCTGAGGCGCGCCGCCTGCTGATTAAGCGCCTTAAGCTTCTCTTTGGCCTCCTCCTCCAGACTGGCACCTGACAGCTGAAAGTGCTGCCAGGTCACCTCCACCAGCCGCAGCGATTCAGGATCGAGTTCCAGCGTCTCACGCTGCTGGTAGACGGCGTCAAGACGGGCAAAGAGCGCGCCGTTCAGGACGATCTCGTCGTTAAGCGCGGTCAGCTGCGGCGCGATCTCTTCATCCACCTGCTGCAGGTAATCGCTGGTATTGGCCGAGGTCATGGCGCTAAAAACCAGATTAACGCGTTCGAGCAGCTGTCCGCTGCGCTCCAGCGCCTCGAAGGTGTTGGCAAAGGTGGGCGCATCGGGATTATGCGCAATCGCCTGCACCTCCTTGCGCTTCTCTTCAATACCCGCCTGCAGCGCGGGCAGAAAGTCCTCTTCCTGAATCTGGTCAAACGGCGGTGCCTGCCAGGGCAGCGTGCTTACCTGAAAAAACGGATTTTGTCTGACGTTCATGCCTCGCTCCTGATTACCGTGCAAAGGTTTATCCTGGCAGGTTGCCGCGCCCGCAACAACTCAGCGCTGCGTTTCCGCCTCGTCGCGCCGCCATACCGGGCGTCCGTTAACCCAGGTCTCGGCGATATTGCGATCGTCGCCCAGCGTCATCAGTACGAACAGCCGCTCCCAGATATCCTTACTGTTGCCGATGCGCAGCCGCTGAAGCGGCGAAACCGCCGGGTCCAGCACCACGAAGTCCGCCTCTTTGCCGGGCGCGAAGTTGCCGATATGGTGATGCAGATCGAGGGCGTGCGCGCCGCCGAGGGTGGCGTGGTAGAACGCCTCCGCCGCGCTGAGCCGATACTGCTGCAGCTGGCCGACCTTATAGGCTTCCCCCAGCGTCTGCAGCATATTAAAGGTGGTGCCCGCCCCGACGTCGGTGCCGATGCCGATCCTGACCCCCTGCTGCCAGCTGCGCTTCAGGTTGAACAGCCCGCTGCCGAGGAACAGGTTCGAGGTCGGGCAGAAGGCGATGGCGGAATCGGTATGATGCAGACACTGCCACTCGTGATCCTCCAGATGCAGGCAGTGCGCGAACAGGCTGCGTCGTCCGGTAAGCTGGTGCCGATGATAAACGTCAAGATAGCCGTCGTGCTGCGGAAACAGCGACTTCACCCAGGCAACCTCCTGCGGGTTTTCGCTCAGGTGGGTATGCAGCCAGACGTCGGGATACTCTTGCCGCAGCTGCCGCACCTTCTCCAGCAGCGCCGGCGTCGAGGTGGGGGCGAAGCGCGGCGTCAGCGCATAGCTGAGTCGACCGCGCCCGTGCCAGCGCTCAATCAGCGCCCGCGTGTCGGCATAGCTCTGCTCCGGCGTTTCCAGCAGGGCTTCCGGCGCATGGCGATCCATCATTACCTTGCCGGCAATCAGCCGCATCTCTATCGCTTCGGCAGCGCTGAACAGCGCCTCGACCGACTGGGGATGCACGGTGCCGAATACCAGCGCGCTGGTGGTGCCGTTCGCCAGCAGCTGCTGCAGGAAAAAGGCGGACATGGCGGCGGCGTGGTCGGCGCAGTGGTACTGACTTTCCACCGGGAAGGTATAGTGGCTGAGCCACTGCAGCAGCTGCTCGCCAAAGGCACCAATCATCTCGGTCTGCGGATAGTGGATATGGGTGTCGACAAAGCCCGGCACGATCAGCCGGCCGCGCAGATCAATAAGATCGGCTGGCGCATGGGACAGCGTTTCCCAGCGATGCAGTCCGACAATACGCCCTGCCTCCAGCAGCAGCACGCCATCGTCGATATAGCGCGCCTGCGAGGCGATCGCATCGGGCTGATGCGCGACATCGGTAAAGTCAAAAAAGCTGGCGCGAATGGCCGTGAGGGGTGATGACATACTCTTTCCTTAATTCCGCGCCCGGGCGCGGTTTGCCGTCGGTCAATAAGCGATAAATTGCAACCTGCATGCCAGAACAAGACGATTAATCAGGATGTTATGTGAAAAAGGCATTTTTGCCGCGGCGGTAAAAACGATATCGTGTGCGCAACCGGTTGCCTCTCTGGCGGCTAAGGAAGGCTAAAAAAAGCCTGCATGGGCTCTGCCCGACGGTGGTGCAGCGCGCGCCACCATAGCGCAGCGCCTCCCCTGAAAACGACCCTGACCGCCCGCGCGCGCATTTGCCGCGCAGCGGCGCTGCCGAAGTGGTATGGTGAAAACAGGTCAACCTGAAAACGTATAAGGAACAGTGAGATGATTATTTTTGTTACCGGCGCGACGGCCGGTTTTGGTCAAAGTATCACCCGCCGGTTCATTGCAGCTGGCCACAAAGTGATTGCCAGCGGCCGCCGCGCTGAGCGCCTGCAGGCGCTGAAAGAGGAGCTGGGCGAGAACCTTTATCCCCTGCAGCTCGACGTGCGCAACCGCGCCGCCATCGAAGAGGCGGTCGCCTCGCTGCCCGCCGGGTGGCGCAACATCGACGTGCTGGTCAATAACGCCGGCCTGGCGCTCGGCATCGAGCCGGCGCATCGCGCCAGCGTCGAAGACTGGGAAAATATGATCGACACCAACACCAAAGGCCTGGTCTTTATGACCCGCGCCCTGCTGCCGGATATGGTGGAGCGCAACGTCGGCCATATTATCAATATCGGCTCTGTCGCCGGCAGCTGGCCCTACGCGGGCGGCAACGTCTACGGCGCGACCAAAGCCTTTGTGCGTCAGTTCAGCCTTAACCTGCGCACCGATCTGCACGGCACCGCGCTGCGCGTCACCGATATCGAACCCGGCCTGGTTGGCGGCACGGAGTTCTCTAACGTGCGCTTCAAAGGCGACGATGAGAAAGCGGATAAGGTCTACGAAGGCGCAACGGCGCTGACGGCGGAAGATGTGACCGAGGCGGTTTACTGGGTCGCCACGCTGCCGAAGCACGTCAATATCAATACCCTTGAGATGATGCCGGTAAGCCAGACGCAGGCCGGCCTGAAAGTACACAAGCCCTGACGCCGCCCGAGGCCAGCCTGCCGCTGGCCTCCTCCGCTCAGGCGCGTCCCCAGCCCGCCACAATGATCAGCATGCCGCAAAACGCCACCAGCGCCCCGCTCCAGTCCCACGCGCTCAGCTTCACGCCATCCACCACGCGCAGCCAGAGCAGCGCGGTCAGCACATAGACGCCGCCGTAGGCCGCATAGACACGCCCGCTCGCCGCAGGATGCAGCGTGAGCAGCCAGACAAAGGCCATCAGACTCAGCGCAGCAGGCAGCAACAGCCAGGCGGAGCCGCCTTTTTTCAGCCACAGCCAGGGTAAAAAGCAGCCGACTATCTCCGCGATGGCGGTAAGAAAAAAGAGCAGCGCGGTTTTGATCAGCATGGAACCCTCTCGGAAAGTTAAACAGAGCGCCCACTACTGGTGAGCAAATAAAGCGCGATGATATACTAAGCCCGGCCTGCCGCAACCCGGAACCATCCCTGCGCGCCAGGCGTTAACCGAAGGAAAAGATGATGAACAAATTGTTTCCGACCCTGCTCGCCGTGCTGCTGGCCGGCAGCGCGATGCTGACCGCTGCGCCGGCCAGCGCCAACACCAGCCGCCTGATTATTGAAGATGGCAACAACGCCGCCAGTAATGAAGCCGCGCGTCAGAGCAAAGAGCAATGGAATGACACCCGGCAGTTGCGCAATAAGGTAAACAGCCGCGTAGAGAAAGAGTTCGATAAAGCGGACCGCGCCTTTGATACCCGCGACGCCTGCGAAAAGAGCTATAACATCAACGCCTACTGGGAAGCCAATACCCTGCGCTGTCTCGATCGCCGCACCGGCCGACCGGTCACGCCCTGATTTTTTTCGCGGACTGCTATAGTCAGTAAGGTTCACTACGCAAAAGGAGAAGATGATGAAGAAACAGACCGGAATGTTAATCGCAACTTTACTGGCGCTGCCGATGCTGGCGCACGCCTCCTGCGAGTCCGTTAAAGCGGACATCAGCCAGAAAATTATTCAGAACGGCGTCCCGGAATCGGGTTTTTCGCTGGATATCGTGCCTAACGATCAGGTCGACCAGGCGGGCGGTCAGGTGGTGGGCCATTGCGAAAACGACACGCAGAAAATTGTTTATAAGCGCGTGGGCCGCGGCGACGAAGGCAGCGTGCCTGACAGCGCAGGCAGCTCGCAGGACGCGCCTGCGCAGTAATCTTAATCCGCTGACAACGCGGCGCGGATAAAGGCCATCTTATCCGCGTCGGCATTCAGTAAGGGCGACGCCGTCGCCCTTTTCTATTCTGCCTGTTCCGGCCGCTGCCGCGGCATCATCCAGGCGACCCCCAGCGCTAACAGCGCAATCATCAGCGCCACCACAAACACCCAGTGCAGCGAGGCGGCGATCGCCTGCACCATATGGTGCAGCCTCTCGCTGGAGAGCGCGTCGCGCGTTGGCGCAGACATAACCTGCTGCACCGGATCCTCGGCGTGCGGCAGCCGCTGCGCCAGATTAAGGTTCAGCACGGCACCCATCAGGGCGGTGCCGACAGCGGACCCCATCATGCGGCTGAACATAATCGACGCGGTGCAGATGCCGCGAATATCGTAGTGCGCATGGTTCTGCACCGACACCAGAAAGGTGGTGCTGGTCATGCCCATGCCGGTGCCGATGACAAAGGCGGTCGCCCCCGCCTGCCAGACGGGGCTCTCCGCGCGCAGCAGCAGCAAGGCGCTGCCCGCCACCAGCAGCAGCGCGCCGAGCTGGGCGGTGAAGCGGTATGAGGTGCGCAGCATCAGCCGCCCGCTCAGCGTGCTGGCCAGCGGCCAGCCGATCGACATCATTGCCAGAGCGCTGCCCGCCTGCAGCGGCGTGCCGCCGGTGATGCCCTGGATCCAGGTAGGCAAAAAGGCGCTGATCCCCATCATCGCTGCGCCGATAATCAGGTTGCCGGCGTTACCGGCGATAATCAAACGGCTGCGCCAGATCTCCAGCGGAAACAGCGGTGCATCGGCGCGCTGCTCATGCTTTTTCAGCTGCCAGCCGGCGAACAGCGCCAGCAGCAGAAAGGCGAGTAGCCAGTAGCCGAGCCACTCCGCCTGCAGCAGCGCCATCAGCAGCGCGCTGACGCAGATCGTCAGCCAGAGGCTGCCCGTTACGTTCAGCGGCTGCGGCTTCTCATCGGCGCAGTGCGCAGGCAGGAAGCGCGCCAGCATCGCCATGCTGATAAGCCCTATCGGCAGATTAACCCAGAAGATCAGTGACCAGCTAAAGTGCTGTACCAGCCAGGCCCCGGTAAGCGGACCGACGATTGCCGCCACGCCCCAGACGCTGGAGAGCCAGCCCTGAACGCTGGCGCGTTCGCGCGGCGAGTAGATATCGGCGACGATGGTAGAGCTGAGCGGCATAATCGCCCCTGCGCCCAGCCCCTGAAAGGCGCGAAACAGGATCAGCCACAGCATGCTGTGGGCGAAGCCGCAGAGCACCGAGCCGAGCAGAAACAGCGAGGTGCCGATAAAAAACATTTTGCGCCGTCCCCACATATCCGCCAGCCGGCCGTAAAGCGGCACGCTCACCGCCTGCGTCAGCAGATAGACAGAGAAAACCCAGCCAAACTGTGAAAACCCGCCCAGCTCGGCAATGATGGTCGGCATCGCCGTGGCGACGATGGTCACCTCGATGGCGGCCATAAACATCGCCAGCATACAGGCGAAGAGGATCCAGCCGCGGTGGCTGACCTGCAGGTGTGCGCTTTCAGTCATACATCTCCCTTTTGTTATCCAGCAAGGCTAGCCTAAATTTGCGTCGCCGGTGTGCCTGACGTGCGCCGCTGATGTGACGGTGTCACGTTAGCGAGCCGTAAAGAGATAATTTCCTGCCGAAACCAGATACCATGCGGCTCTGGCCGCTATTCTGTCTATTTCTATCTGTCTGATTTTTCCGATAAAAACTGGCTTCACCCGTTTCATGCTGCTATAGGCTTAAAGGCTTTTTAACAAAACCTGAAAATTAGCGGTCAGTGCATTGCTGGCCCGCACAACAACCAACAGGGGAATTGATGATGCAACATGGTTCACTGGTCAGACGTGCCGGACTCGGGCTGCTGGCTATTGTGGGGGTGCTGGCGCTGCTGGTCTGGGGTATCGGTATCGATACGCTGCGCGCGCGGCGCGTCGACCTGATTTACCTGGGCCAGCAGCATCTCTATCTGGTCTTCTGGTCGATGCTGTTTGCGCTGCTGGTCGGCATTCCCAGCGGCATTCTGCTGAGCCGCCCTTTTGCGCGCCGCTGGGCCGAATATGCGATGCAGGTTTTCAACGTCGGCAATACCCTGCCGCCGCTGGCGGTGCTGGCGCTGGCGATGGTGGTGCTGGGCATCGGCGAAAAACCGGCGCTCTTCGCCCTGTTCCTCGCCTCGCTGCTGCCGATTGTGCGCAACACCTTTTCCGGCCTGAGCGCGGTGCCGCCCTCTCTGATTGAAGCCGCAAACGGCATTGGGATGACCAAATTCCAGCGCCTGCGCCAGGTGGAGCTGCCCAACGCCTACCCGGTCATGCTGGCGGGCATCCGCATCGCCACCGCCATTAACGTCGGGACCGCGCCGCTGGCGTTTCTTATCGGCGCCAGCAGCTACGGCGAACTGATTTTCCCCGGCATCTATCTTAACGACTTTCCTACGCTGATCCTCGGCGCGGTCGCCACGGCACTGTTCGCGCTGCTGCTCGATATGCTGCTGGCGGCGCTGGGTCGCTTTCTCAGCCCACATGCGGCTTAACAGGGAGATTTTTATGACGACGCTGACGCGCTGGTTAAGAGCCACCGCCGTGGCCCTCGCCGCAACGCTGGCATTTAGCCAGGGGGCACAGGCCGCCGCGCCGCTGGTGATGGCGACCAAAAGCTTTACCGAGCAGCATATCCTTTCCGCCATGACGGTGATGTGGCTGCAAAAGAAAGGCTTTCAGGTGATCGCCAAACGCAATATCGCGACCACCATCGGCCGTAACGCCATGCTCAATAAACAGGTGGATATGACCTGGGAGTATACCGGCACTTCGCTGATCATCTTTAACCACATTAAAAAGCCGATGTCCTCTGACGAGGCGTACCAGACGGTGAAATCCCTCGACGGCAAGCTGGGGCTGGTATGGCTTAACCCGGCCCCGATGAATAACACCTACGCCTTCGCCATGCAGCGCGCGCGCGCCGAGAAAGAAGGCATCAGCACCATGTCGCAGCTGGTGGCGAAAATTGAACAGGTGCGCCAGCGCGATCCCGACCATAACTGGCGGCTCGGGCTGGATCTGGAGTTCTCCGGCCGCTCAGACGGCATGAAGCCGCTGCAGAGCGCCTATAACCTGACGCTGGATCGGCCGCAGATTCGGCAGATGGATCCCGGTCTGGTCTATAACGCGGTGCGTGACGGCTTTGTCGATGCGGGCCTGGTCTATACCACCGACGGACGGGTCAAGGGGTTCGATCTTAAGGTGCTGGAGGATGACAGGCACTTCTTCCCCAGCTACAACGTCACGCCGGTGGTGCGTAAAGATGTGCTGGAGAGCCATCCTGGCCTGGCGGCGGCGCTGAATCAGCTTTCGCCGCTGCTCACCAGCGAGGCGATTACCGAGCTGAACAAGCGCGTCGATATCGATCATCAGTCGCCCGAGCAGGTTGCGCGCGACTTTCTCACAGCCAACAACATGCTGTAAGGCGGCCCTATGGATACCTTTCACTACATTATCAACAACTGGAGCAGCCTGCTGGCGCTGACCTGGCAGCATACCTGGCTGGTGCTGGTGGCGGTTGGCTGCGCCATCGTCGCTGGCGTGCCGCTGGGGGTGCTGATCGTGCGCGTCAGGTGGCTGGCCGCGCCGGTGCTGGGCATCGCCACCGTGGTGCTTACCATCCCGACCATTGCCCTGTTCGGCCTGATGATCCCGCTCTTTTCGCTGATCGGCCAGGGCATCGGCGCGCTGCCGGCGATTACCGCGGTGTTTCTCTATTCGCTGCTGCCGATTGTGCGCAATACCCATACCGCGCTGGAGAACCTGCCTGACGGCCTGCGCGAGGCGGGACGCGGCATCGGCATGACCTTCTGGCAGCGGCTGCGCTGGGTGGAAATTCCTATGGCGCTGCCGGTGATTTTCGGCGGCATTCGCACCGCCGTGGTCATGAACGTCGGCGTAATGGCCATCGCCGCGGTTATCGGCGCTGGCGGGCTTGGCCTGCTGCTGCTCGACGGCATCAGCGGCAGCGATATTCGTATGTTAATCGCCGGCGCGCTGATGATCTGCCTGCTGGCCATTATTCTTGACTGGCTGCTGCATCGTCTGCAGTCGGCGCTGACTCCTAAGGGGATTCGATAATGATAAAACTGGAAAACCTGACGAAAACCTTTACCCAGAAAAACGGCACCAGCGTCACCGCCGTCGATAACGTCAGCCTGCATGTACCGCAGGGAGAAATGTGCGTGCTGCTTGGCCCCTCGGGCTGCGGCAAGACCACCACGCTGAAGATGATTAATCGCCTTATCCCCAGCACCAGCGGCAAAATTTTGATCAACGGCGAGGATACCAGCACCCAGGATACCGTGACCCTGCGCCGCAATATCGGCTATGTGATCCAGCAGATTGGCCT
Source organism: Pantoea sp. ACRSC (assembly GCF_022346785.1). NCBI lineage: Bacteria > Pseudomonadati > Pseudomonadota > Gammaproteobacteria > Enterobacterales > Erwiniaceae > Pantoea > Pantoea sp. ACRSC. Next base: position 131,775 of record NZ_JAKRNN010000008.1, on the reverse strand, counting down.
CTTCCCTAATATGACCATTGAAGAGAACATCACCGTGGTGCCGCGCATGCTGGGCTGGGACAAAAAGCGCTGCCGCGAACGCGCCACCGAGCTGATGAGCATGGTGGCGCTCGATCCCCGCAAATTTCTGCACCGCTACCCGCGCGAGATGTCGGGCGGCCAGCAGCAGCGTATTGGGGTGATCCGCGCGCTGGCGGCGGATCCGCCGGTGCTGCTGATGGATGAACCCTTCGGCGCGGTCGACCCGATTAACCGCGAGGCGATCCAGAACGAGTTTCTTGATATGCAGCGGCAGCTGAAGAAAACCGTGATGCTGGTGAGCCACGATATTGACGAAGCGCTCAAGCTCGGCGACCGCATCGCGGTGTTTGGCCAGGGGAAAATCGTGCAGTGCGCCAGCCCGGATGAGCTGCTGGCCAGCCCGAAAAATGACTTCGTCGGCTCTTTCGTCGGCCAGGACCGCACGCTGAAGCGCCTGCTGCTGGTGCAGGCGGGCGACGTCACCGATCAGCAGCCCACTATCACCGTTAAGCGCGCCACCCCGCTGGCGGAGGCGTTCGCCCTGATGGATGAAAACGATATGCGTTCGGTCACGGTGGTGGATAACGACGGTAAACCGCTCGGCTTTGTCAAGCGCCGCGAGGCACGAGACGCCAGCGGCTACTGCGAAGAGCGGCTGCACACCTTCCGGGTAACCGGCAAGGCGGAAGAGAACCTGCGCGTGGTGCTCTCAAAGCTGTATGAGCACAACACCGTCTGGATGCCGATCGTGGATGAGGATGGCCGCTACAGCGGGGAAATTTCGCAGGACTATATCGCCGACTACCTGAGCTCCGGGCGCACCCGCCGCCGCCTTAATCCGTAACGCCTCAGAGGTTGCCTCCCTCCCGCAGGCAAAAGGCCCAGGCGCAAATGTTATCGCGCCTGGGCCAAATTAGCTGTTATCCCTCTCTACAGCCCTTTTTCCACCGCTTCGCCCTGCGGCAAAACCACCGCGCGCGGCTCGCTGGGCAGCACCAGATTGAGCAGGATCGCCAGCACGCCGCCGGTCGTCACCGCATGGCCAAAGATCTGACCCACCAGCGGCGGGAACTGCTTCAGCGCTTCCGGCACCGCCTCGACGCCCAGCCCCAGCCCAAAGGAGACCGCCACAATCAACATCTCGCGCCGCCCCAGCGGGGTTTGGGTCATAACGCGGATCCCGGCGGCCACCACGCTGCCGAACATCACCAGCGTCGCGCCGCCCAGCACCGGCGGCGGGATCTGCTGCATCAGCGCGCCAACGGCGGGAAACAGCCCGAGCAGCGCCAGCATCGCGCCCATTACCATGCCGACATAGCGGCTCGCCACGCCGGTCATCTGGATCACGCCGTTATTCTGCGCAAAGGTGGTGTTGGGAAAAGCGGAGAAAACCGCCGCCAGCACACAGCTGATGCCGTCGGCGCAGATGCCGCCCTGCAGGCGACGCTGAAACTGCGGCCCGCTGATCGGCTGCTGCGACAGCATACAGTTGGCGGTAAGATCGCCCACCGCCTCAATCACCGAGATCACCGACACCAGCGCAATCGGCAAGAAAATGGTCCAGTCGAAGGCGAAGCCGAAGCGGAAAAAGCCCGGCAGCGCCAGCCAGCCCGTCGCCGGCAGCGGTTTCAGCACCAGCATACCGCTCAGCGCCGCGGCGAGGCAGCCGACGGCAATACCGGCGATAACCGCAATCAGCCGCGCCCAGCGGTTGCGCATGCGGTTCAGCGCAATAATCACCAGCAGCGTCAGCGCGCCGAGCGCCAGATTGCCGGGCGCGCCGAAATTCACGGCGTTGTGCCCGCCTGCCCAGTCGGTAATGCTCACCTTAATCAGGCTGATGCCGATCAGCGTGATCACCGTGCCGGTCACCACCGGCGTCAGAACGCGGCGCAGCTGCGAGACGCAGCGGCTAATCAGCAGCGGGATCAGCGCGGCAACCAGCGTGCAGCCGAAGATCATCGCCATAATATCCTCCGGCGATCCGCCGCGGCTTTTGACGATCATCCCGCCGGAAAGGATCACGCCGAGAAAGGCGAAACTGGTACCCTGCAGACAGATCATGCCCGCACCAATCCCCGCCACGCGCCGCGCCTGAAGAAAGGTTCCCATGCCGGAGACCAGCAGCGACATGCTGATCAGATAGGGAATATAGGCCTGCAGCCCCAGTACCGAGCCAATGATCAGCGGTGGTGTAATAATGCCGACCACGCTGGCCAGCAGGTGCTGCAGCGCGGCGAAAAAAGCGGGCGCAGGCCTGATGCGTTCGTCCAGCCCGTACAGCAATGCTTTTTCTTCTGAATGCGACATAATCGTGCTCCGGCAGTCTCTTGATTAACGCTGTTAATGCATTAATCACGCCACGCGCGCAGGCAGCGAGAGAAAATATTGCTAACTGGCTGAATAGAATGGAATTAAAAAAGAGGCGCGCTGGGCTGGATCCTGAAACCATCGATTCAGCCGCAGCGGCTTTGAAGCATTATGTTTCACCGTCAGGCGATCTTTGCACCTGAATCGGGCAACGCGGCGATGCCCATTGAAGAGAGATCGAGGTAGCCGGCTAAATCGCGCTGTTCGGCGCGCGGCAGATAGGGCAATTCTCCCAGCAGCGGCGCGTCGATGCTGTCGCGCAGCACGTCAATCAGCTCCGCATAGTGCGCCAGTCCAGGGTTAATGCGGTTCGCGACCCAGCCCGCCAGCGGCAGCCCGTCGCGCGCGATCGCCTCGGCGGTCAGCAGCGCATGGCTGAGGCAGCCCTGTTTGATGCCCACCACCAGCACCACCGGCATATGATGCTGCGCCACCCAGCCAGAGAGCGGCTTCGCATCGTTCATCAGGCTGCGCCAGCCGCCGGTGCCTTCGACCACCACGCAGTCGGCCTGCTGCTCCAGCCGCTGCAGGCTTTGGCTCAGCAGCGGATAGTCCACTGGCCGGCGCGGGCGAATGCTGACTTCGTCTTCTTCGTAAATTAACGGGTTAATCGCGTCGTAAGGCAGGGTAAGCGTCGAGCTGCTCTGCAAAACCAGCGCATCTTTACTGCGCAGGCCCTCTGCGCTCCGTACGGCGTTGCGCGCCACCGGTTTGAAACCGACTGCGCTCAGGCCCGCATGAGCGAGATACTGCAGAAGCGCGCGCGAAACAACGGTCTTTCCTACAGCGGTATCAGTGCCGGTAATGAACAGATTTTTCACCCCACTCCTCCTCAACGTAACGGTTTTGTTTTACAAAAAAGCAAACCCCATTGTAAGGAGTGCGGACGGCGGGCAGCTTGCGTTAGCGCAAAGTTCAGTCGCGCTTAACCTTGTAGCAGCTTCACCAGCAGATAGCCGCTGTAGAGGGCGTCTTTGATCAGCGCCGCCGCGCCGAGGGTGCCCGGCTCGCGGAACGCCGTCGGGGCGAGCTGGATCACCTCGCTGTAGGCGGGCAGCGCCTGCTGACGAATGGTGCTGCTGACGGCGGGAAACAGCACCTCAGCGGCCTGGTTGAGCGGCGAACCGATTAAAATATGCTGCGGATTGAAAATATTGACCATCATCGCCAGCATCCGGCCAACGTGATGCCCAACCCCTGCGATGGCGTCGCGCGCCAGGCGATCCCCCTGCTGGGCCGCCAGGCAGAGCGACGCCAGCGTTAAGGGCTGCTGGTGCAGCACGCTGTCGGGCTGCGCCTCCAGGCGCTGCGCTGCCAGCGCCAGCAGGCTGCCGGTGCTGGCGACCGTTTCCAGACAGCCGTGATTGCCGCAGTAGCACTGCTGGCCATAGGGATCGATCTGGGTATGCCCAATCTCCACCAGCGCGCGGCCGCTTTTATGCAGCAGCTGGCCGCCGCTGATGACGCCAGCGCCGACCGTGTCGTCAATCACAATCTGGATAACGTCCTGCGCCCCGCGCGAGGCGCCGAACAGCGCCTCCGCCAGCGTCCAGGCGGAGATATCATGCTGCACGAAAACCGGCACGCCGGTGCGCTGCGCCAGGGTATCGCCCAGCGGGATATCGCGCGCCTCGTAGCCCGGCAGCCGGTGCACCACGCCCGAGGCGGCGTTAATCAGCCCGGGCAGCGTAATGGCTATCGCCGTCAGCCGCTCCAGTTTGCGCTGATGGCGCATAAAAAAGGCGTCCACGCAGTCGATTAGCGAGGTGAGCAGCGGCTGCTGCGCTTCGTCAGGCAGCGGCAACGACTCCTCTACCAGCGCGCGGCTGCTGAGATCGCGCAGCGTCAGGGTCAGCGCACCGCGGTGCAGGCGCACCGCGAGATAGTGCCAGGCGAGGGTATCGAGGATCAGGCCGATGGCCGGGCGGCCGCGCGAGCCAGGCTCCTGAAATTCCGTTTCCTGCACCAGATGGGCATCGAGCATTTCACGCACGATTTTGGTGATGCTGGCAGGCGCCAGCTGCGCCAGTCGGGAAAGTTCGATACGCGAAATCGGACCGTAGAGATCGATCAGGCGATAAACCACGCCTGCATTAGTCTGTTTGATCTGGTCAATATGGCCAGGCTGACTCTCCAGCTTCACGCCCTGTGCTCCCGGTTATTTTCGCGCTTCTAAATAAACAGCAGCTATGGTGAGGCAGATTGCGGCTTAGCGTCAAATATTTGATTTGAAATGTGATTTACAGCACATAAAAACCAGACTTTGCTGAAGGCCTGACCCCTATTTTTCCGCTGCGGGCGAGAGCAGCCGCATCATATTGCGCATCTGCATCGACGGCTCGCGCTCCGCCGACCAGACCAGCCATATCTCCGACAGCGCATCCTCCTCCCTGAGCGGCAGCCAGACCACATCGGCCAGCCGCGCGCGGGCGAAGGAGGCGGGCAAAATTGACACGCCGAGGCCGGTCGCCACCAGCCCGAGAATCGTCATCGCCTCGCCGACCTCCTGCATAATGTAGGGCTTGATCTGGTAGCGCCGCAGCAGGCTGAGGATTTCGCCGTGCAGCGCCGTGCCGCCCTGCGGATCGAAGAAAACGAAAGGTTCGCTGGCCAGCGCGCGAACAGAGATGGTCTCCTCATCCGCCAGCGGATGCGCCCAGTGCACCACCGCGCGCAGCGGTTCACGCAGCAGCAGCTGATAACGCAGGTCGGGCGGCAGCGCGGTGTTACGCATCACTCCCAGATCGAGCCTGCCCTCATGCAGCGGCGCAAGCTGCTGGCGGGTGTTGATCTCCTGAATCTGGATATGCACCTGCGGCCAGCGCTGGCGAAACTGATAGAGCGCGTCGGAGACCAGGCCGGTAAAAGGCGCGGAAGAGGTAAAGCCGATGCGCAGCTCCCCCTCCTCGCCGCGCTCCAGCCGCGCGGCGCGCTCGGCTGCCTGCTCTACCTGCTGTAAAATCGCGCGCGTATCGCTGAGGAACTGCTTTCCCGCCGGGGTAAGCTGGACGCTGCGGTTGGTGCGGGTAAGCAGCTTCGCCTCAATCGCCTGCTCCAGCTGCATAATCTGCTGGCTGAGCGGCGGCTGGGAGATACTGAGTCGCTGCGCCGCGCGGCCAAAGTGCAGCTCTTCCGCGACCGCGAGAAAGTAGCGCAGGTGACGCAGTTCGATATTCATAGGTTTAACATATCAATTAAGATTATTAATATATTAGACAACCTATTAGCGCTTTCCTAGAGTAGAGGGACTTTTTTCAGTTAAGGAATTAATGTGCGTCGCTCTTCTCAGGCGGTTACTCTCGACGACGGCGAGCCAGACGACTCGCCGGCACTCTCTTCCGCGGCCTCGCCCGTGTGGATCAAACGCGGCACGCCGCAGTTTATGCGCGTCACGCTGGCGCTCTTCTCCGCCGGTCTGGCGACTTTTGCGCTGCTCTACTGCGTGCAGCCTATTCTGCCGGTGCTGTCGGCGCAGTTCGGCGTCTCACCCGCCCAGAGCAGTATTTCACTCTCTGTCGCCACCGGGCTGATGGCGCTAGGGCTGCTGGTAACCGGGCCGCTTTCTGACGCCGTCGGCCGCAAAAACGTGATGGTCACCGCGCTTATGCTGGCGGCAATCTGCACCCTGATTTCCGCCGCCATGAACAGCTGGCAGGGGATTTTGCTGATGCGCGCCCTGACCGGGCTGTCGCTCAGCGGTGTTGCCGCCGTGGGCATGACCTATCTCAGCGAGGAGATCCATCCCAGCGTTATCGCTTTTTCTATGGGGCTCTATATCAGCGGTAACTCTATCGGCGGCATGAGCGGCCGCTTACTGAGCGGCGTGCTGACCGATTTCTTCTCCTGGCGCGTCGCCATCGCGGCGATTGGCTGCAGCGCTCTCGCCTCAGCGCTGATGTTCTGGCGCATACTGCCCGCGTCGCGCCACTTTCGTCCGGCGTCGCTGAAGCCGCGCAGCCTGATGATTAACTTTCGTCTCCACTGGCGCGACGCCGGGCTGCCGCTGCTGTTTGCCGAAGGCTTTCTGCTGATGGGCGCCTTTGTCACCCTGTTTAACTATATCGGCTACCGTCTGCTCGGCGCACCCTACCATCTCAGCCAGGCCGTTGTCGGCCTGCTTTCCGTGGTCTATCTGACCGGCTCATGGAGTTCGCCGAAGGCGGGCGCGCTGACGATGAAACTGGGACGCGGCCCGGTGCTGCTCGGCGCCACGGCGCTGATGCTGGCGGGCCTGCTGCTGACCGCCCTGAGCGCGGTGTGGTGGATATTCATCGGTATGATGCTGTTTACCGCCGGTTTTTTCGCTGCCCACGCGGTCGCCAGCGGCTGGATAGGCCCGCGCGCGCGTCGTGCCAAAGGTCAGGCGTCGTCGCTCTATCTCTTTAGCTACTATGCGGGTTCCAGCGTAGCCGGCACCCTCGGTGGCCTCTTCTGGCACAGCTACGGCTGGCCGGGCATTACCCTTTTTATCTCCGCGCTGCTGCTGCTTGCCCTGCTGGTTGGCTGGCGCCTGCAGCAAAAAAGACTCTGACGCCGCACGGCGTTAGCTAAACAGGACGCGGCTGCGTCCTTTTTAGCCTGTTAATACTGAGCATGCTTATTATTCAGATCCATAAAATAACAAAGCCCCTGTTAGCGGCTATAATTCCTCACACTCCAACAATAAATGTACTTTTCTTTCAGCAATGAGGATGTCCCAATGGGCCATTACTACTACGTTTCTAAAATTTCTGGCTACAACGATAATCACGTGGTCCACGCCGCTGGCTGCCAGTATCTCCCCCCGCTTGAAGCCCGCCTGTTTCTCGGCACCTTTTACACCGCCAACGCCGCTATTCAGCAGGCACGCAAGTACTATCCCGGATCGCTGGGCTGCGAGGCGTGCTGCCCGCTGCCGGTAAAAAAAAACCCGAGGATACAGAATAGCGTGGCACTAAAGCATATCGCCTGACTCTGATAATGCTGGCCTCGCTCAGGAGGTCAGCCTGCGGGTTTGCGCCGTTGCGCCAGTTTGTTAAGATTTCGCCTCTTATTCCAGTAAGGTAGAGCTCTTCTTCCTGATGCCTGAGCAAACTATGCGCGAAAAATATGCCGCTTCACAAATTGCCCTTCACTGGCTGACCTTTCTGTTGGTCGCGCTAGCTTACGCGACCATCGAGCTGCGCGGCTTTGCCCAGCGCGGCTCCTGGCAGGGCTACGCGATGATTATCACCCACTTCAGCGCAGGCTTTACCGTCCTGCTGTTGATGCTGGCCCGTCTGCTGTTGCGCAAGCGCCACCGCACGCCGCCGATAACGCCGCCTGCCGCCCGCTGGCAAACCGGCCTGGCGCATCTGGTGCATACGCTGATCTATGCGCTGTTTATCACCCTGCCGATCCTGGGCATAACCTCGCGCTATCTGCGCGGACGCGAATGGTGGCTGTTTGGCATACCGATGCCGGTGGCAGGCGAGCCCAACTTCGACCTTTCCGATACCCTGATCGGCTGGCATGAAACCCTGGCCCCGCTGGGATACTGGCTGATTGGCCTGCATGCCGCTGGCGCGCTGTTTCATCACTATTTTCTTAAGGACAATACGCTCAGGCGTATGATGCCAGGCAAAACCCCGCGCGGATAACCGCTTTTATCGCCCGCCGGTCGGGCGATAAAAAACTTTCAGGATAAAACTGCGTTTCATCGTTCCCCTTGCCGTGCAATTCCTCCACAATAGTCAATAATTTGTGACGTAAGTCACTTTCGTGGATGTGAACCGCATCTTTTTTGCTGCTGCTCTGACTGATCTATTTTCATGCAACCAACTACTGTATCCCGTAAAACGGCCTGGCTACGCGTGGTGCTGCTGGCTATCGCCGCCTTTGTTTTCAACACCACCGAATTTGTCCCCGTCGGTCTGCTCTCCGATATCGGCGCCAGCTTCAGCATGAAAAGCGCTGACGTGGGCATTATGCTTACGATCTATGCCTGGGTGGTGGCGCTGCTTTCGCTGCCTCTGATGCTGCTGACGCGCAATATCGAGCGGCGCATTCTGCTGTCGGTGCTGTTCCTGATCTTTATCGTTAGCCATGTGCTCTCAACCTTCGCGTGGAGCTTCGCCTCGCTGGTGCTGTCGCGCATCGGCATCGCGCTGGCGCATGCGGTGTTCTGGTCGATCACCGCCTCGCTGGCGATCCGCGTCGCGCCCGCCGGTAAAAAGACCCAGGCGTTAAGCATGCTGGCGACCGGTACCGCGCTGGCGATGGTGCTGGGCGTGCCGATCGGCCGCGTGGTGGGACAATATCTGGGCTGGCGCACCACCTTTGGCATGATTGGCGTCTCGGCGCTGGTGCTGATGGTGCTGCTGGCGCGCATCCTGCCGCGTCTGCCGAGCGAACATACCGGCTCGCTCAGCAGCGTGCCGATGCTGTTTCGCCGCCCCGCGCTGGTCAGCATGTATCTGCTGGTAACGCTGGTGGTCACCGCCCATTACACCGCCTACAGCTATATCGAACCCTTTATGCAGTTCGTGGCCAGTGCGGATGAGAACTTTACTACGCTGCTGCTGCTGCTGTTCGGCTCCGCCGGGATCTTCGGCAGCCTGCTCTTTAGCTCGCTGGGCAATAAGTTTCCGTCGGCGCTGCTGATCGCCGCGATAGCCATTATTACGCTCTGCATGGGGCTGCTGATCTTCGCCGCGGTCCGTCCGGCGGCGATTTCAACGCTCTGTATTCTGTGGGGTATGGCGATGATGATGATCGGTCTGGCGATGCAGGTGCGCGTGCTGTCGCTGGCACCGGATGCCACCGACGTGGCGATGTCGCTGATGTCAGGCATCTATAATATCGGCATCGGTGCGGGCGCGCTGCTGGGCAATCAGGTCAGCGAACATTTAGGCATGGCCGACGTAGGAAATATTGGCGGGCTGCTGGGGCTGGTTGCGCTGTTCTGGTGTATCGCGATCTTCCGCAAATACCCGCAGTTGCGCAGCAACGGATAAAAAAAGGGGCTTCAGAATCTATTCTGAAGCCCCTTTTTCTTAGTTAAGGCTGGCGGCTGTGCCAGACAGCCTGCTCGCGCCAGAGGTCGAAGCGATGGGGAAAGAGGTTACGCGACCGCTCTCCTGCTTTCCCGACAGCTGCTGCTCCAGGGAAATCAGGCTGCTGCTGCCGCTCACGTTAACCGCTGCGGCCCCGGTCTGGAAACAGGGGGCGGCCTGAAGCGGTTGGGCCGCTGCGCTGGCAAAGGAAATGGTACCGAGCAGCGCCGCCATCACGACATATTTCACGCTTTTCATCCTCTCTCTCCTTCTCTCTGACGCCGCTCTCTTACTGATAAATTACCGCGGTGCCGTGCAGGTTGTTCTGGCCGGAAGTCGAGGTGATGCGGAATGATTTCGCCCCTGCGGCATCCGCTTTCGCGTTCAGCTGCGCTTCCAGTGAATCCAGGTTAGGGCCGCCCTGCGCGGAGATGGTGCCTACCGGCGTCTGGTGCAGCGGATCGCTGGCAACCTGGTCTGCAGCAAATGCGCCAAAAGTCAGGGTGGTAAGGGCCAGTGCGGCCAGGGTCAGTTTGGTAGTTTTCATGATATCGGCTCTCATATTCGGTCAGGTAAAAGATGTCGTTAAATTAATTAACGATCGTTAAATAAATAGTAGAGCATCCTGCCGGGTGACGTCAACATTAATTTATCGATCGTTATTTTAATGCAGAAGAGGCGTGAGTATGGGCTTCAGCGCCCTTTTACACTTAACCATATGGGTGAAAAACAGGCGTCAACGCACAAAATGCCAACCTGCCTGCAGCGGCGTGCGGGCTGGCTTGCATATTTTCTTAATGATCGGTAATTTAATGGGGTGTTTTTCAGACGTGAGGATCTATGAGCCAGCAACATGATGAAGCCGTAAAAAAATGTCGCGGCCGGCCCAAAACCTTTGACCGGGACGCGGCGCTGGACAAAGCGCTGACGCTGTTCTGGACCCACGGCTATGAAGGCACGTCGCTTTCCGATCTGGTCGCCGCTACCGGTGCGAAAGCGCCGACGCTTTACGCCGAGTTCGAGAATAAAGAGGGCCTGTTCCGCGCGGCAATGGAACGCTATATCGAGCGCTTTAGCGCCGAGCGCAACGCCGCGCTGCAGGATGAGAGCAAGCCGGTTGCCGAAGCGATTGAAGGCTGGTTCCGCGCCACGGCGGCCTGCTTCACCCACTGCGACACCCCGGCGGGCTGTTTCTTTATCTGCACCTCGACCGCGCTCTCTTCATCATCGAGCGAGATCGCCCATATGCTGCGCCAGCAGCACCAGGCGCAGCAGCAGACGCTGCTCGATTTTCTCACCGCGCGTCAGCAGCGCGGCGATATTCCGGCACAGGTCGATATTCTCTCCCTGGCGCGCTATCTCGCCTGTATGCTGCAGGGTATGTCGGTGCGCGCACGCGAAGGCGCACCGAAAGCGGATCTCGATAACATTATCGACACGCTGATGGCGATGTGGCCAGCGCTGACCGGTCAGTGCATGAAGTCGCGCTGAATATTTTGCGCTATGAAGTAATCAGGGCGGGAGATATCCCGCCCTGCTCGTTTCTGCAGTTTACTCGAGGAAAAAGACCGGCTTCAGCGGCTGGCTAACCGGACTGTTGTCGGCATTGCTCGGCATTAGCTCTTTCATCGACGCCCACCAGCGCTGGCACACCTCTGTCTGCGCCACCGCGTTCCAGCGCTCTTCCGACTCGATTTCCACGCTGGCGAACAGCAGATGCCGTTCGGCATCCAGCCAGATCGCATAGTTGTGCGCGCCGTGTGCCTTAAGCGTTTCCGCCAGCTCCGGCCAGATGGGCGAATGACGGCGCTCATACTCCTGATGACAATCGGCGTTTACCTGCATAACAAAGGCTTTACGAAGCATTGGCTGGCCCTGCATCAAGCGCCGCCTGCCACGGCTTAACGTTGAAGCGCTGGCCCAGCGCCACCAGCTGTTCGGTGGTGATGCTCTGGCGGATGCCTCCCATCGACAGCACCTTCACGATCACCTCGGAGGATTTCTCTGCGGTGTCGATCAGGCCAAAGGTCTCGTCCAGCGTCGGCCCCGCGCCGAAGATGCCGTGGAACGGCCACATCACAATGCTGTGAGACGCCATCTTCTCAGCCGTCGCCTGGCCGATTTCATCGGTTCCCGGCACCATCCACGGCAGAATGCCGACGCCATCCGGGAACACCACCAGACACTCGGTGCTGCCTTCCCACAGCAGGCGGGTAAAGCGCGCCGAATCGAGATCCACCACGTAGCTCAGCGCCATAAAGTGGGTGGCGTGGCAGTGCATAATCACGCGATCCGCGCCGCCGGTAACGGCTTTGCGCACGCTGTGGGACTGGAAGTGCGACGCCAGCTCGGAGGTGGGCAGCCCACCGTTGCTCAGCCCCCAGTGAATTTTAAAGGAGAGGCCCTGCTCATCGACCTTCAGCAGCGCCAGGCTGTCGGCTGGGTCGAGCTGTACATTGCGGAAAAACTTGCCGGAGCCGGTAACGAGAAACCAGCAGTTGGCCAGTTCAGGCGCCGGTTTCGTCAGCTCAACGCAGCGCGGCTCGGCGTAAAAGTCGCTGGCAAAAGGCTTCACCTCCTCTTCCAGCAAGCGCAGCGAGACGTTGCCGCCGTTACGTTCGTCCCAGCCCTTCAGCCACATATCGCTGGTGACTTTCACCATTCCCTGTACAAACCAGGATGAAAGAATGCTTTGCATAGTGAACCCTTAACGTTGATTCAGAATTTGTTTTTCATAGTGACGCACATCGCTTAGCCAGCTGGCGTCGGCGGGAACGTCATGGCGCAGGCACCAGGCCTCCCATACCGCCTGCCACGGCAGCGATTTTTGCTCTTCCAGCAGCGCCAGACGCGCGGTGTAATCCCCGGCGGCTTCGGCCTGACGCAGGCGATCGGTCGGCTCCAGCAGCGCGCGCAGCAGTGCTTTCCGGGTGTTGCGCGTGCCGATGACCCAGGCGGCGATGCGGTTAATCGAGGCGTCGAAGAAGTCGAGGCCGATATGCACCTTGTCAAACAGCTGGTGGCGCACGATCTCGCTGGCGATCGCCTGGGTTTCATCGTCAAGCAGCACCACGTGGTCGCTGTCCCAGCGCACCGGGCGGCTGACGTGCAGCAGCAGGCGCGGTACAAAGAGCATGGCGGCGGAGATCTTGTCGGAGATCACCTCGGTCGGATGAAAATGGCCGGCGTCCAGCGTCAGCGCGGTCTGACGGCTGGTGGCATAGCCCATAAAGAACTCGCTGGAGCCGACGGTGTAGCTTTCCGCGCCGATGCCGAACAGCTTGCTCTCGACCGCGTCGATATGGTGCTGCGGGCTGAGCTTCTCGGCGATCACCTCATCCAGCGCGCTCAGCAGACGCTGACGCGGCGCCAGCCGATCCACGGTGAGATCCTTCATCCCGTCCGGCACCCAGATATTCATTACCGACGGGGTGCCGAGCTGCTCGCCGAAGTAAGCCGATATGCGACGGCTCGCCTTGCAGTGATCGATCCAGAACTGGCGAATCGCCTTGTCGGCGTGCGACAGGGTAAATCCGTCGGCGCTTAGCGGATGCGAGAAGCAGCTCGGATTAAAATCGAGCCCCAGCTTCTGCTGCTTCGCCCACGCCACCCAGTTAGCGAAGTGCTTTGGCTCAATGGCGTCGCGATCCACCGGCGATTCGCTTTCCAGATAGATAGCGTGCAGGTTGAGACGCTTAGGGCCGGGGATCAGCGACATCGCTTTTTCCAGATCGGCGCGCAGCTCATCGGCGCTGCGCGCTTTGCCCGGATAGTTGCCGGTTGCCTGAATGCCGCCGGTCAGCGCGCCCTGCGGATTCTCAAAGCCGCGCACGTCGTCTCCCTGCCAGCAGTGCATGGAGACGGGAACGCTATCCAGCCGCGCCATTGCTTCATCGACATCCACGCCGATATCGGCATAACGTTGTTTAGCCAGTTCAAAGGCTTGCTCAATCAGCTTTGTCATATGCGAGTTCCTTAGCAGGCTGACTCAGCGCCGAAAAGCGTGCCCGACTGGCACGAAAGGCGCTGTTGGTCAGCGGTTCAAATGTCTTCAGAGGGAAGTTTTTTTCTACGCAGCGGCGGAAATCCGCGACGTCGGTCAGTTCGCCTGAGGCGATAAGCTGGCAGCCGACGTTGCCCAGGGTTGAGGCTTCGACCGGCCCGGCCAGCACCGGTATTTCGCAGGCGTCGGCGCAGAGCTGGTTAAGCAGCTGGTTCTGGCTGCCGCCGCCCACCACGTGCAGCTGCTGAAACGCGCTGCCGCGCAGCCTGCCCAGCTCGTCGATTACCTCACGGTAGAGCAGCGCGAGGCTGTCGAAAATACAGCGCGCCAGCGCGGCGGCGGACTGCGGCACCGCCATATGCTGTTCGGCGCAGGCGTTCTGGATTTCGTTCACCATGCTTTCGGGATTGATAAAGCGCGCGTCGTTGGGATTGATCAGGGCGCGGCAGGCGGGCTCCTGCTCGGTCTCAGCGATCAGCGCGCAGAGATCCTCAATCTGCAGCTCGACGCAGACCCGCTGCAGCAGCCAGAGGCCCATGATGTTTTTCAGCACGCGATAGCCTTCCGCCCCGCCCTCATTGGTGATGTTGGCCCTGAGGGCGTCTGCGGAGGCGTAAGGCAGCAGGCTTTCGAATCCCATCAGCGACCAGGTGCCGGAGCTGAGATAGGCCGCGTTGTCCTGCTTCAGCGGCGTGGCGAGCACCGCGCTGGCGGTGTCGTGCGTGGTGACGGCGATTATCGGAATATCGACGCCGCGGGCGTTCTGCCAGTAGCCGATCACATTGCCCGGCGAGGTCGGCTTGCCGAACCAGGCGGGCGACGCGCCGGCCCAGCTGAGCAGGTCAGCATCCCATTCGCCGCTTTCGATATTCAGCAGCTGCGTGGTGGTGGCGTTGGTATATTCCCAGTTCAGCCTGCCCGTCAGGCGATAGTGCAGATAGTCGGGGATCATCAGGGCGTGGGCCACCTTCTCTTTCCAGTCGGGCTGCTGCTGGCTCAGGGCGCGAAACTGATAAAGGGTATTGAAGGGCAGAAACTGGATGCCGGTGCGCGCGTAGATCGCCTCTTTTCCCAGCTCGCGCAGCGCCTGCTCCATCACGCCGTGGGTGCGCTTGTCGCGATAGCTCACCGCTTCGCCGACGCGGTTGCCCGCCTTGTCGAGCAGCACCATATCGACGCCCCAGGTGTCGATGCCGATGCTGTCCGGCACAATATTCTCCTCATCCAGCCGCGCCAGCCCGGCGCGAATTTCACGCTCCAGATGATCGAGATCCCAGCAGTCATAGCCGGCACGGCGTTCGCGGCGGCTGGCGAAACGATGTACCTCGCGCAAATCGATCTGCTGTGATGCGGCGTCCCACCGGGCGAGCATCACGCGTCCGCTGGATGCGCCCAAATCAACCGCAACGATATTTCGCTTACTCATGGTCCGCTCTTCCTTAGATATGATGCTGACAGAGTAGGAACCTTGCGCGCCCGCCACCTTCCCCTTACTGCCAGCGCGGCAATGCCGCTGGCAGGTTTGCAAAGAAGTTCGTGAGAGAGATCACAGAGGCGCAAGGGCGATGGATGTGAGCTTCGCCGCAATTCTGTTAACTGGCGGGAATATCTTGAATAAAAAGCAGATTTCCTGCGCTTCGTGGTTGAAAATTCAAGGTGAGCCGCGCGGGCGCTGAGTAAACTCGGTTACGCTTTTGTTAAATGACCGAGGCTCCCATGACGATTTTACACAGTGCCGATTTCTTCCCGCCGGGCGACTACGCCATCGCTATCGAACCGCGCGTGCCGCAGCAGGCGTTTCCCGAACATCACCACGATTTTCATGAAATTGTGCTGGTGGAACAGGGTTCAGGCATTCACGTCTTCAACGGCCAGCCGCAGACGCTCTGCGCCGGCTGCGTCTGCTTCGTGCGCGATCACGATCGCCACCTCTATGAGCAGACGGATAATCTCTGCCTGACCAACGTGCTCTACCGCAGTCCGGGCGCGTTTCGCTTTCTGTCGGGTCTGCAGGCGCTGCTGCCGAACGATCGCGAGGGCAACTACGCTTCCCACTGGCGGATAAATACCAAAGTGATGACGCAGGCGCTGGATGTGGTGGCGAAGATGCGGCAGGATGATGGCTGGTCGCTGGAGAAGCAGGCGCGACAGGAACAGCTCTTTCTGCAGCTGCTGGTATTGCTGCGCGAAGCGTGCCGCAACGAGCAGGCGCAGGATCAGGAAGCGCGCCTGCATCGCCTGCTCGACTGGCTTAACGACCACTACAGTGAAGAAATTTTGTGGGAGGCGCTGGCCGACCGCTTTTCGCTGTCGCTGCGCACGCTACACCGTCAGATGAAGCAGCAGACCGGCAGCACGCCGCAGCGCTATCTGAACCGTCTGCGCCTGCTGCAGGCGCGTCACCTGCTGCGCCACAGCGATCTGCGCATCACCGATATCGCCTTTCAGTGCGGCTTCGGCGACAGTAACCATTTCTCCACCCTGTTTCGACGTGAATTTGGCTGCGCCCCACGCGCGGAGCGCCAGCAGATGATGTAAAAGGAGTGAGCGATGACGCTGATACTGAGTCGGGACGACTATTTTGCCGCCCCAGGCCTGCCGGTTACGGTGGCGGAGCGGATGCCGCAGCCCTCTTTTCCCGCTCACCAGCATGAGTTCAGCGAAATTGTTATCGTCTGGCGCGGCAACGGCCTGCATATTCTTAACGATCGCCCCTGGCTGATTACCTGCGGCGACGTCTTCTATATCCGCGATCGGGATTGCCACAGCTATGACAGCGTCAACGATCTGGTGCTGGACAATATTCTTTACTGCCGCGACCGCTTCGGCCTGGCGCTCGACTGGGGGCAACTGCTGCCGCCACAGGGGGGCGACGCCCCCGGCTGCTGGCGGCTGACCACGCGCGGTATGGCGCTGGCGCGCGGCGTTATCAGCCAGCTGGAGCGCGAGAGCCGCAAGAGCGATTCCCTCTCGATTCAGCTCACCGAAGCGCTCTTTTTACAGCTGGCGTTGATTCTGCGCCGTCACGGCTATGCGGCGGATCGCCCCTGGGCGCTGCCGGAGGGCGAACAGCTCGACCTGCTGATGTCGGCGCTGCAGGGCGCGGTGGCGCGCCCCTTCGATCTGGCGGCGTTTTGCCAGCAGAATTCGCTGAACGAGCGCGCACTGAAGCAGCTGTTTCGTCAGCAGACCGGCATGACGGTCGGCCACTACCTGCGCCAGCTGCAGCTCTGTCAGGCGAAGCATCTGCTGCGCACCCAGGATTGCCTGATTGGCGAAGTGGCGGCACGCTGCGGTTTCGACGACAGCAACTATTTTTCGGTGGTGTTTACCCGCGACACGGGCTTAACCCCCAGCGCCTGGCGCCAGCAGTTTGTGCCGCAGCGGTCGGGCAGTTCAGCGCAGGACAAAACGCCGTCCTGAAAAAAGCATCAGCCGTTTATCTCTCCGGCAGCGCCAAAAAAGTGCCCGTGCGGGCACTTTATCTCTGCGTTAAAACCTTATTCCTGCAGGCTTACGCGGCCAGACCAAGTCCGACGATATTGGCGGCGATAATAATCACCACGCAGCCGATGGAGAGCACGCTGACCGGACGGCGCCCGGCCGACTTCCACTCTTTCAGCAGCAGCCCGACCAGTCCGCCGCACAGCACGTACAGGCTCATATGCAGCATCCAGCTGACGTAGTCATACTGCGGCGGAATGCTGGCGTGGCCCTAGGCGTAGAAGAAAAACTGCAGATACCACATCGTGCCGCCCAGCACCGCGAAGGCGATATTGGCAATCAGCAGCGGCCTGGCCACGGCGAGATCGCGACGCAGTGACAGATCCGGCTTCACCGCCAGGCGGATAAAACAGAACGCCAGATTGACCAGCGCCCCGCCGCCCATAATCACCACATAGCTTGGCAGCGCGACGTAGAGCGGGTCGATTCCCAGCTGCGCCGCCGCTTCATGCATCGGCTTAGCCGCATCCATAGCAAACGACATGCCGGCCGAGAAGATGCCGCACAGTACCGCCAGCACCAGCCCCTTTCTGAGGTTGAACTCCTCGGCGTTGATCCCCAGCGCACGCTCCTTCAGCAGGCCGGCGCGCGAAACGATGGCGACCCCTACCAGCGCCACGGCGACGCCGAGCAGCGTCAGACGACCACCGGTCGAGGCGAACAGCTCGCCGAAGCGCCCCTGGATCAGCGGCGTCATCAGGGTGCCGACCACCAGCGTAATGCCGATCGCGATGCCGATGCCCATCGACATGCCGAGATAGCGCATCGTCAGGCCGTAGTTAATGTTGCCGATGCCCCACATCGCGCCGAACAGAAATACCGGCAGCAGCTGAGAGAGGCTGAAGCTGCCGTAGTAAGCCCAGAAGTTCGGCAGCAGCACGGCGCTTACCGCCCACGGCAGGATCAGCCAGGAGACAAAGCCGCCCACCGACCACATCGTTTCCCATGACCACTTTTTCACCTGTTTAAACGGCGCGTAAAAACACGCGGCGCTGGCAGCTCCGACGAGATGCCAGAAGATACCTGCAATAATGGCACTGTTCATTGTTATTCCTTGCATAAGGTTGAGGCCTACAGGAAACCGGGTTCCTGATTAGCAGGCAGTCTACGGCGCGCCTGAACGCCTCAGCCTTTGGATGGCTGCCGATTGCAAAGCCGGAATGGCAATATCCGCCAGTTACTCCCTACGCGGATCACAGTTTCGACTTTGTCGGACTGGCAGCGGGATCATCCTTTAAGTAACTTATTATTCAGGTTTTTTTTGAAATATGCTGTGCCGCGCAGCACATTTATCAGCTGGCTGCCGCTTTTGTCTCGCCGCTGGCAGCAACAGAAAGATCGCTTCACTAATGGCGCTTAACACCGTATAAAACGGTAAAAATCTTCAATGGCCGGGATAGAGATGACGGGAAAATGGTTAACGCTGTTTTTAACGCGTGGGGTCAGCCGCGTCATGCTGGACGACCTGCGCGCCATACTGCCCGCCAGCGCGTTAAAGATTTTTATTAATGGACTGGAAGAGGCGCAGTACGCCACGCTGGAGTGCCAGCAGGCGGAAGATAACTGCGCGCTGATCGCCTCGGCGCTGGTGGTGTGGCGTCAGCTGGGTCAGGTACACCGCATTACCTATAAAAAGGGTGAAGTGCTGCGCGACGTTAGCGACGCCTCCCAGTTTCAACTGTTTAGCATGCTGAAAACGCACCGCGCGGTAATGCAGGTCGCCTGACGCAAAGATAGAGATAACGAGGTTTTAATGAGAGTGGGTATTCTGTTTCCGATCGCGATTATCGCGGCTGGCGTCGGCTTTCTGGCATGGTTCATCGGCAGCGGCCTCGCCATGCCAGGCTCCTGAGCTAACGCAGCTGGCTGTCTTTACTGCCGCGGCGGTTGAAGAGCGCGCTGCCCTTTAGCGCCTTGTCATGCTCCTGCTGGCACGCCAGGCAGAAGCGCACGCCGGGCACCGCCTCACGGCGCGCCTGTGGGATCGGCTCGCCGCACTCGTCGCAAAACTCGGCGCTTTCGCCTTTGCTCATGGTGCCGCGCACGCGCGCGATCTCATCATTTACCGTACTTTCGATCTGTTCCTGAACGGCGCCGTCTGACGCCCATCCGCTAGCCATAACATCCCCCTTATACCTACTGAAAGTGTTGGCCCAAATTCCGCTTTGTGCAACTCAGGTAGATATGCGGGCCGCTGCCGACCAATACAACCTTCTGCCGCCGTTATCATCCCAATCTGCGTATATTTGCCAGCGCCGCACCGCACATGGCAGTGAGACTAAGGTGTCGCTTTGGGTTTTGTTTCACGCTGCATTTATAAAACATTTTATTAACGTACCCGACATCGGAGATTCGGCAGATGACAACAGAACTCAAACATTACATTAACGGTGAGTTTGTCGCGCACAGCGGCGATAAATGGATTGAGGTGATCAATCCGGCCACCGAAGCGCTGCTGGCTCGCATACCTGAAGGTCGCGCGCAGGACGCCAGCCGCGCGATTGACGCCGCCGAAAGCGCACAGCCGGCATGGGAGGCGCTGCCCGCCGTTGAGCGCGGCAACTGGCTGCGCAAGCTGGCGGCCGCGATCCGCGACCGCGAGCCGGAACTCACCGCCACTATCGTCGCCGAAGGAGGGAAAACGCAGGGGCTGGCGCAGACCGAGGTGCTGTTCACCGCCGATTATCTGGAATATATGGCCGAGTGGGCGCGCCGCTATGAGGGCGAAATCGTCAACAGCGATCGCCCAAATGAAAACATTTTTGTCTTTAAAAAGGCGATCGGCGTGACCACCGGGATCCTGCCGTGGAACTTCCCTTTCTTTTTGATCGCGCGCAAAGCTGCGCCCGCGCTGATTACCGGCAACACCATTGTGATCAAGCCCAGCGAGTTGACGCCGCTTAACGCCAGCATCTTTACTGAGATCGTTGATCGCATCGGCCTGCCGCCGGGCGTGTTTAACCTTGTCTATGGCTACGGCCCGGAGATTGGTCAGGAGCTGGCCGCCAATGCGAAGGTTGGTCTGGTCAGCCTGACCGGCAGCGTTGGCGCAGGGGTCGCCACCATGGCGGCGGCGGCAAAAAACGTGACCAAAGTGTCGCTGGAGCTGGGCGGCAAGGCGCCCGCCATCGTGATGGATGATGCCGATGTCGAGTTAGCGGTAAAGGCGATCGTCAGCTCCCGGGTCATCAACAGCGGGCAGGTGTGTAACTGCGCGGAGCGGGTTTATGTGCAGGAAGGCATTTACGACCGCTTTATGAGCGCCTTAACCGAGGCGTTTAACGCCGTGACCTTCGGCGATCCGGCAGAGCAGCGCGAGCTGGATATGGGGCCGCTGATTAACGCCGCCGCGCTGGCGCGCGTCGAGAAAAAAGTGGCGGACGCGGTGGCGGCGGGCGGCAAGGTGGTGCTGGGCGGCAAACGCGCCGGTGAGAAAGGCTTCTTTTTCCAGCCTACCATTATCACCGATGTCCGTCAGGATATGGAGATTATGCGCGAGGAGATCTTCGGCCCGGTGCTGCCGGTGATGACCTTTAAAACGCTGGACGAAGCCATCGCGCTGGCTAACGACTGCGAGTACGGCCTGACCTCCTCTCTTTATACGCGGGATTTGAATACCACCATGGTGGCGCTGCGCAAGCTGAAGTTCGGCGAAACCTACGTAAACCGCGAAAACTTTGAAGCGATGCAGGGTTTCCATGCGGGCTGGCGTAAATCGGGCATCGGCGGTGCCGACGGACGGCATGGGCTGGAAGAATATCTGCAGACGCACGTCGCCTATCTGCAGTTCTCCTTGTAAAGCTGATACGGGCCTCCTGGAGCAAAACAGCTATTCGACAGCGTTTTCAGCGCAATAGCCCTTTTCAGGCTGAATAATCTGTCAGCACACAACCTGAAGGCCGTCCTCGAGACGGCCTTTTCAGCTGTAAAAGCCGCAGTTATGCGAAGCTGTACGGTTGTCCCGCCCCGGTAACAGGCCGTCTCGCGCCTTGCGACGCGAGACGTTTTGCTTTTAAGCCCCTTTCCTCGTCCGCAACCCCTTCTTTAAAACGCGTTCAGGCAACGCGCGACCGGCTGCGCAGCAGCGCCGCGGCGCTCAGCAGCGATACCGCCATCAGATAGTATCCCGGCGCGAGGCTGCTGCCGGTGGCGTTAATCAGCAGCGTGCAGACCAGCGGCGCAAAGCCGCCGAAGAGGGTCACCGCAACGTTATAGCCGATCGCCATGCCACTGGCGCGCGTGCTCACCGGGAAGAGATCCGCCATCACCGACGGCACGGTGGAGAAGTAGATCGATTTCAGCAGCGCCATCCAGCCCACCAGCAGCATCAGCGTCAGCGGCGAGGTGTGATCCACCATATAGCTGAAGGCGGGATAGATCGTCACCAGCAGCAGCAGCAGCGAGCCCCACATCAGCGGCACACGCCCTACGCGCTCGGCCCACAGCCCCATCAGCGGCGTGACCAGCGTCAAAATGGCGCCCGCCAGCAGCGTGGCGCTAAACGCGACGCTGCCCGGCAGATGCAGCGTTTTGGTGGCGTAAGTCGGCACATAGTTAAGCATGTAGTTAACCGCCGTTGAAATCACCATCAGTCCGATCGCCAGCAGCATCCGCTCTTTCTGCTGCCCGAACAGCTGCTTCAGCGGCGCCGTGGTTTTCGCCTGCTGCGTGAAGCTGGCCGGTTCATGAACGTGACGGCGGATATAGATCCCCAGCGGGCCGATTAGCAGACCGAAAGCAAACGGAATGCGCCAGCCCCAGGAGTGGATCTGCGCCTCGCTAAGGATCTGCGTCAGCCCCAGGCCAAAGGCGGAGGCCATCAGCGTGCTGGCGCCCTGCGTCGCAAACTGCCAGCTGGCGATAAAGGCTTTGCGCTCGGGAAAATGCTCCACCAGAAACGCCGTTGAGCTGCCGAACTCGCCGCCCGCCGAGAAGCCCTGAATCAGGCGCGCCAGCATGATCAGCAGCGGTGCCGCCAGCCCGATGGTGCCGTACTCCGGCATAAAGGTAATGATCGCGCCGCCCAGCATCATCAGGTTAATGGAGAGCAGCAGTGCCTTTTTGCGCCCGTGGCGATCGGCGTAGTTGCCCAGCACCACTGCGCCGAGCGGACGAATAAGAAAAGAGACGCCAAAGCTGCCAAAGGTGAGCAGCAGCGACACGGAGGCGTCGCTGGTGGGGAAAAAGGCGTGGGCGATATAGCTGGCGAAAAAGCCGTAAACCGCAATATCGAACCACTCCAGCGCGTTGCCAATACAGGTGGCGAACAGCGTTTTATGCAGGCTCGGCCGGATCTGAACCTGCGGCGGCGCTTGCGTCAGGCTGCTCATACGCGCGCTCCTGTAGAAGCCTGCTGGCGTGCCAGCAGCGCCTCGCCCTCTTCTCCCAGCTGCCAGAACAGTGCCGTCATGATCTGCAGCCCTTCGCGTGCGACGGACTTCAGCATATGCTCGTTGACACCGTGCTGGCCGCAGGCCGGATATGAGTGCGGCACCCAGAGGGTCGGCAGGCCGAGAATATCGGAAAAGACTTCGTTTGGCAGCGAACCGCCCAGGTTAGGCAGCAGCGCCGGCTTTTTGCCGCTGCTGGCGGCCAGGCTCTCCAGCGCCCAGCCGACCAGCGGGCTTTGCGGATCGAGGCGCGTGGCGGGCGAGCCGCGCAGAAATTCAACCTGTACATAGTCAAATCCGTGGGCGCGCAGGTGCGCTTCAACGTGCGTCACCAGCTTTTCCCAGTCGGTGCCCACCACAAAGCGCAGCTGACAGACCGCGGTCGCCTCGCCGGGAATGGCGTTCATGGGACGCGCCGGATTGCCGGTTTCAAACGCCAGCACCTCCAGCGTGTTCCAGCCGTAGAGGCGCTCCGCCGCCGTCAGGCCGGGTTCACCCCAGCCGGCGTCCAGCGCCGGATCGCCCGGCATACCGCCCACCTCGATATCGCTGAGAATGGCGCGCACCGCCGCGCTCAGCGAGTCGGGCTTCAGCGCCTCAACCTGCAACACGCCGCGCGCGTTGACCAGCGTGCTGATGGCGTTAGCCAGCTGGGTGCCGGGATTGCTTAACAGGCCGCCCCAGTTGCCGGAGTGATAGGCGTTGTCCCGCGCACTGATAGTAAGGCGAAAATTGACCGCGCCGCGCGAGCCAAGGAACAGCGTCGGTTGCGACGCGCTAACGCGCGGCCCGTCGGAGGCGATAAAGAGATCGGCGCGCAGCAGCGCCTGCTGCTGCTGACACAGCTCGGCCAGCCCCGGCGAGCCGATCTCTTCGCCCATTTCAAACAGGATCTTACAGTTGAAGCCGAGCCGGCCGCCGCGCGCCTGGTAGACCTGCTCCAGCGCCGCCAGATTGATGCAGTGCTGGCCTTTGTTGTCGGCGCTGCCGCGCCCATACCAGCGGTCGCCCTCTTCGGTCAGCTGCCAGGGATCCAGGCCGTCGCGCCAGTTTTCATCGTCGCCAAATACCACGTCGCCATGTCCGTAGACCAGCAGCGTCGGCAGCGACTCATCCTCGATGCGCGTCGCCACCAGAAACGGGCGATTTTCCGCTACGGTGTTGTCGATAATCTGCAGACTGAAGCCGAGCGCCGTCAGCTGCGGCGCGATCTCCTGATGCAGATAGTGATTAAGCTCGCCGTCGCGATCCGCCCGCTGGCTTTCGGTGACGCACGCCACGCGACGTGCCAGAAGCCGCTGAAATTCCCCGCTGTCGAAATAGCGCATCGCCTGTTGAATCGCCTGTTGTTTCGTCATGTTTGCCCTGTCTTTTTTATTGTGTCGTCGCTCTATCTTTGCCAAAAGCCTGGCATTGCCACAATTATCAATTTATCGACATAGCCTTGCTTTAAGAGCAAAGCTAGAATGCCCGATAAAGAGGCACGCACCGCCGGGGTGCAGAGGTGAGATGATGCTGAGCAGTGAAATCCGTTATTTCCTCGCCGTGGCTAACAGCGGGTCGCTGAGCGCCGCCAGCGAGCAGCTGTTTGTGGCGGTCTCCGCCATCAGCCGCCAGATCCAGCGGCTGGAGGCGCAGGTGGGCGCGCCGCTGTTCGATCGTCATGCGCGCGGCATGGTGCTTAATGAGGCGGGCGAGATCTTTGCCCGTCAGGTGCGGCAAAGCCAGCTCGATATGGAGCATGCGCTGGCGGAGATTAAGGGACTGAAGGCGATCCGCCGCACGCTGATCCGCATCGCCTGCACCGACGGCATGGCGTTCAGTCTGCTGCCCGGCCTGCTGGCGGAGTTTCGCGCGCTGAATCCCGGCGTCTACTTCGCCTTAAAGGTAGAGAGCGCGCAGGGCGTAGCGGAACGGGTGCGCGCCGGGGAGTGCGACGTGGCGCTACAGTTCAGCCTTCATCCAGAACGCGGCGTAGAGGTGATGGGATCCTGGCCCGCCCCGGTGCTGCTGGCAATGCACAAGGATCATCCGCTGGCGCAGCAGCCGGTGACGCTGGAGGCGCTCAGCCACTATCCGATGGCGCTGCCGGAGCAAAACACCACGGTGCGGCAGCTGTTCGACCTCGCCTGCCAGATGCGCGGCTGCGTTATTGAGCCGGTGCTCACCTGCGACTATTTCGCCACGCTTTACCAGTTTCTGCTTCATACCCCCGAGGCGATCACCATCAGCAGCGCCTTTACCCTGCTCAACGCCACCCAAACCCAGCATCTGGTGCTGCGCGAGATGGGAGTCGACCAGCTCAGCCAGCGCACGCTGCAGCTGCAACGGGTGTCGGGACGACAGCGCAACGCGGCGCTGTCGCCCTTTCTCGCCTTTCTCCAGCAGCGCCTGAACGCCATCGCTGCCGGACTGGCCTGATTACTTTTTGATATCGACCGGATAGAAGATGTGTTTGCCGAACGGATCGATATCGTAGCCGCTTACCTCTTTGCGCACCGGCTCAAAGATGGTGGAGTGGGCAATCATCACCGCCGGCATCTGGTCATGCATAATCTGCTGCGCCTGCAGGTAGAGCGCGGTACGCTTGCCCTGATCCGGCTCGGCGCGCGCCGCGACGATCAGCTTTTCAAACGGCTGATAGCACCACTTCGACGAGTTTGAGCCGCCCTGGGACGATTTACAGCTGTAGAGCGGGCCGAAGAAGTTATCGGGATCGCCGGTAGCGGTGGTCCAGCCCATCAGCGCCGCCTGATGCTCGCCGCTGCGCACCCGCTTGAGATATTCGCCCCATTCGTAGGTAACGATTGTCGCCTTGATGCCGACTTTCGCCCAGTCCGCCTGGATCATCTCCGCCATACGCCGAGCGTTAGGGTTATAGGGACGGGAAACCGGCATCGCCCAGAGCGCGATCTCGGTACCGGGTTTAATACCCGCCTGTTGCAGCAGCGCCTTCGCCTTTTCCGGATCGTAGTCGTAATCTTTCAGCGCGTTGTTTTCGCTCCAGACGCCCGGCGGCAGAATATTTTTCGCCGCGGTGCCGGTGCCTTTGAAAATCGCGTCGATGATGGCGGGTTTATTAATCGCCATCGCCAGCGCCTGGCGCACCTCAACCTTATCCAGCGGTGCTTTGGTGGTGTTGAAGGCAAGGAAGCCAGTATTCAGCCCCGCCTTTTGCATCAGGTTAATCGCCGGGTTGCTGCGCATCTTCTCCAGATCGGCGGGATTCGGGAACGGCATAATCTGACACTCTCCCTTCTCCAGTTTGGCGAGACGAACCGACGCGTCCGGCGTAATGCTGAAGACGATGCGGTCCAGCTTCGCCTTGCCTCCCCAGTAGTCTGGAAATGCCTTATAGAGAATGCGCGAGTCTTTCTGATACTGCACCAGCTGGAATGGCCCGGTGCCGATGGGATCCATATCGACCTTCTCTGGCGTGCCCGCCTTCAGCATCTGGTCAGCATATTCGGCGGAGTGAATCGAGGCGAAGTACCAGGCGAGATCGGCGAGGAACGGCGACTCCGCGTGATTCAGGGTAAAGCGTACGGTGTGGTCATCGACGCGATCGATGCTCTTGATCAGCGTGGTCAACTCCAGGCTGTCAAAGTTGGCGTAGGTGCCGCCCGAGACGTTGTGGTAGGGATTTTTGCTATCCATCTGCCGCATAAAAGAGAAGATAACGTCGTCGGCGTTGAAATCGCGGCTGGGCCTGAAGGCTTTATTGCTCTGAAAAGGGACGTTTTTACGCAGGTGGAAGGTGTAGACCTTGCCGTCCGGGCTGATCTCCCAGCTTTCCGCCAGGCTCGGCACCAGTTCGGTGGTGCCATATTTAAAATCAACCAGCCGGTTAAAGACCGGCACCGCGCTGGCGTCCACGCTGGTTCCCGAGGTGTAGAGCTGCGGATTAAAGTTTTCCGGCGACCCTTCGGCACAGTAAACCAGCGTTTTCGCGCTGGCGTTATGCGCCAGGGTAGCGGTCAGCAACGCCAGCATCGCTATCTTCACTTTCATCATTTCCTCACTTTTTATTGACTTCCGTTGGTCAGATTCCCTAAATGATCCAGGCGCTTTATGGATACCACGTTTTCGTAACATAGCGAATCCTGCTGCTGGCAGACAAATAAGGATCAGTGATGACAGCCCTTGCAAATCAGTTAACCCAACGTTTTTTCCGCTATCTGGCGGTCAGTAGCCAGAGCGACGCTAAATCGAATACTTTGCCGAGCACGCCATCCCAGCACGCCATGGCGCAGCTGCTGGCGCAGGAGCTGACCGCTCTCGGGCTGGATGAGGTCGTTATCGACGACTGCGCCACGGTGACCGCAGTGAAGCGCGGCAACCGGCAGGATGCGCCGCGCATCGGGTTTATCACCCATATCGATACCGTCGATGTGGGGCTGTCGCCCGATATTCATCCGCAGATCCTCACCTGGCAGGGCGAGGATCTGTTGCTTAACGCGCGAGAAGATATCTGGCTGCGCCGCGACGAGCATCCAGAGATCGCCCCCTATCTCGGCGAAGAGATTATTTTCAGCGACGGCACCAGCGTGCTGGGCGCAGACAATAAAGCGGCGGTAACGGTGGTGATGACGCTGATGGAGAATTTGCAGGGCGATCACGGCGATATCGTGGTGGCCTTTGTGCCCGATGAGGAGATCGGCCTGCGCGGCGCCAAAGCGCTCGATCTGGAGCGGCGCTTTAACGTCGATTTCGCCTGGACCATCGACTGCTGCGAGCTGGGGGAAGTGGTTTATGAGAACTTTAACGCTGCCTCAGCGGAAATCACCTTTACCGGCGTGCCGGCCCATCCGATGTCGGCCAAAGGGGTGCTGGTCAATCCGCTGCTGATGGCGCACGACTTTATCAGCCTGTTCGATCGTCAGGAGACGCCGGAGCATACCGAGGGCCGCGAAGGCTATATCTGGTTTAACGAGATGCAGGCGGGCGCCAGCCAGGCAACGCTGAAGGCCTCGATTCGCGATTTCGATCTGGCGCAGTTTGCCGCGCGTAAGGCGCAGCTGCAGCAGGCGGTGACGCAGATTGCGCAACGCTACCCGACCGGCAGCGTCGCCATCAGCATCAGCGATATCTACAGCAATATTAGCAACGCCGTAGGCGAGGATCGCCGCGCCATCAATCTGATCTTCGCCGCGCTGGCGGATCTCAATATTGAACCGAAGGTGATCCCCATGCGCGGCGGCACCGACGGGGCGGCGCTGTCGGCGAAGGGGCTGCTGACGCCAAACTTTTTTACCGGCGCGCACAACTTCCACTCCCGCTTCGAATTTCTGCCCATCTCGTCGTTTGTGAAATCTTATCAGGTGGCGGAGAGGCTTTGCCTGCTGGCGGCGCAGAGCTGACCATCGGTGGCGGTGCGGTCGCTGCATCGCTGCCCTGTTAATTTGCAGGGCCGGTCAGCATCTGGCGAGACAACGGCAGCTGAATCGACAGACGGCTCAACTGTCGACTCACGGACGCTAATGGGGTCCCCTGCGCCATCGCTGGCAAGGGAGGGAGGATCGGCAGAGGATTGCGCGGCGGGTTACAGGGTTAACTGGCTGCCTAAAATGATATCCGCCTGCTGTAACGTAACATCCAGCCCGGCTGACGTCGTAAAGGTCAGTTCGCCAAAAATAACCCTGCCCGCGATAAGATAAAAATCGGCGCGTACAAACTTGAAGTCGGAGGCTAACTGCGTCGCATAGTGTTTCATTTTATCAAAGCCATCAGGCATGGCGGGATAATCGTTTTTGCTGATTAGCTCAAGGGTATCTTCGAAAGGAAGAGGATGCCAGTTCATATCAAAATAGTAGAACTTTGGCCTTCCCTTTTCGCGTCCGACACAGACCATTACCGCATAGGGTCTGCCGTTAAAACAGTAAAACTTGTAATCATCGGGAAAACCGCCGCGCGCATTCTCAATAAACTTTTCGCACAAAATTTTTCTTTCGATTTTTTTGTACTGCGGCTCGACAAAAAGCGATGAGAAATCCTCTTTTAGCCACCTGTTGAGCTGCCGGTTGGTTTTCTCAATATCGAGCCGGGCTTTATCACTACAGATAATATTATAGCCTGCGCCATGGTTGCATTTAAGCGCAAACTTTTCGGGCAGCGCCCTGTAGTCGATATCCTGGGGGTTATCATAAACGCCGTAGAGATCGTTTAGGATCTCACCGCAGCCTTTTGATGAGACATACTCCCTGACCTTGTATTTGTCGGCGCACAGCGTGTAAATGTCGTTGTCGAGTTCGTTAAACTTCAGCCACTGAATCTTCTCATTAAGGTTAGTGGGATTGGTCAGGTTAAGCCTTTTCCTGAACCTGATAAAATAGTGTGCCTTTGCACATGACTCAGGAAAGATATTTGCACTTATCTTTAAGGCGGACTTTACCGTTTGTTTTATCATTTAAGCAGACCCTCTTGATTTGAAGATGCCAAGATGCATTTTGAAAATGGTTTTATCTTTAAAAAAGTAATTAAGCAGCGTGCAGGACAAAAGCTCTACAATCAAAAAGCAATATGCCGCTCCCTTAATGCCAAATGCATGGATCATTAGCCAGGATAAGGGAATGGTGAACAGACAGCATAGAAACATCTTTTTAGCCAGGTAGCTGTAGCCCGATTCCTTTATGATATAGCGGTAGCAAATGGTGCCGAGCGAAGAGAACATCGTGCCGATGATAATAACGGGAATAATCGCCACGGCGTCGCTATAGCTCTCGCCATAGAGCAGGCGGATAACGTCATCACCAAAAACAGCAAAGCCGCCGAGCATCACCAGAGAGAGCAGGATAACCAGGCGATTAATGTTAACCAGCAGGCGTTCGACCACCAGCGGATTTTTTTCACTGTAGATGCGCGAAAAGAAGCTGGTAATCAGCGCTAAAACAATAAATGACCATGCGCCACCCAGGGTGAGCGCCACGCTATAGACGCCCAGGTCTGAATAGGTGAGTATCCGCGCTAAAAAAAGGCTCGAAACCTGCGTATAGATATCGGCAGACAGGCTTGAGAGAATCAACGCCCCGCCCGTGTAAAGCAGGTGCAGATTATAAATCTTTCCCCCTTTCGCGCGCGCTTTTACTTCGGTGGTATAGTGGAAATAGATAAGGCGCATAATATAGGGCACAAGAGGAATAATAACGATCGGTATAGTGAAGTAATAAACCGGCATCTTAAAGTGCGACACCAGGAACCGGATCAGTAGCGCAACAGAGAGCCCGATTACGTTTGTTATCGTGTTGATCTTTGATTTTAGCTGGGTGTTGTTATAGACAGAGAAGAAATCCATCACAAT
Source organism: Pantoea sp. ACRSC (assembly GCF_022346785.1). Classification (NCBI taxonomy): domain Bacteria; kingdom Pseudomonadati; phylum Pseudomonadota; class Gammaproteobacteria; order Enterobacterales; family Erwiniaceae; genus Pantoea; species Pantoea sp. ACRSC. The sequence goes on along the minus strand of NZ_JAKRNN010000008.1, from coordinate 102,177 downwards.
AAAGTAGGTAGCGATGCAGTTAGCCACGCCAAACGCAAACACCACGGGATCAGAAAAAAGCGAGAGCGCGATTAACACCGCCCCTGATGACAGCAGAAAGAAAAAGCGCCGCTGATTTTGCGTGTGGATCGCCATCGCGATCCCGGAGGCGGCCTTTTCGCTCATCCGTTTGAAAATGATGTTCTGCCCGCCAAACCAGGATAAGGTTTGCACAAAAACAAAAAGCGAGGTGGTGATATTTATCTTACCAAAATTCTCTGGCCCAATATATTTGGCCATCAACGAATTAATATACAACAGCCCAATGATATTAATTGACTTCTCCAGCATAATCCATATTGCATTAGAGTACATATTCTGTCTCGCATCAGCACGGCGCTAAAATGCGCCGCATTTAACTCGTCTCGCTGGGGGCAATTCCCGCCAATAAACAGAGAATGTCAACCTGCTCTGCGCCTGATTGAATAAGCAAACCTCTTCGCTACGCCTGGCTGATGGCGCCATTTTTTCTGGTAAAGAGTGTGGCCACTTGTATAAAAATAGTGAAGCGCTTTTTTAATTAATCAGATTAATGACGTCACGGGCGTAATATCGCGCCCAGTTATAACTGGTGATCACTATTTATTTAACCAGCTGCCCGCTGGCTGCTTATTAATGGCCTTTATCTTAACATTCATCGCGAGCCACAATAAAACCACGCAGAGAACAACAGATAATCTTTACGCCTCAATAAACCGGCGTCTCACCGCAGCACAGTCGACAGCAGACGCGGCTGCACCGCCGGGCCACCCTGTTTCAGAAGCAGCGCAATAAATAAGAAAGTTTTTCAACCCAGGCTGGTATTGCCGCGTATTAACTCTATGATGGTTTCTGAAACAGCCTGCCGCCCTCGCTGGCGAGATAATAATATTTTTTCATAAGGACAGATATTAATGGCAATAAGCATCTCTACCCCGCTGATCCACTCTCTTCCATTAAGCCAGCAGAGTGGCTGCTCTGTCTGGCTGAAGATGGAGTCCTCCCAGCCAACCGGATCGTTTAAGCTCCGCAGCGCCGCGCATATTTGCCGTTATTACGCCAGCCAGAACGCGAAAGCATTTGTCAGCTCCTCCGGCGGAAATGCCGGTATCGCGGTGGCGCACAGCGGCCGCAAACTGGGGGTGCCGGTTACGGTGGTGGTGCCCGAAACCACCTCTGCCAGAGCCCGACAGCTGATTGAGCAGGAAGGCGCACGGCTGGTTGTCCACGGCAAGGTGTGGAGCGAGGCGAATGATTACGCGCTCTCTCTGGCGACGGATGAGATCTTTTATATTCACCCCTTCGATAACCCGCTGCTCTGGGAAGGGATCAGCACAATCGTGGATGAAGTGATTAACGAAGGCGTTCGCCCGGACGCGGTGATTCTTTCCGTGGGCGGTGGAAGCCTGCTGTCTGGCCTCGCCCAGGGTCTGGAAAAGCACCAGCTGAGTCATATTCCCGTCTACGCCGTTGAGACTTACGGCACGGCCTCGCTCAACGCCTCGCTCAATGCTGGCCGACTTGTGCGTCTTGATAGCGTCAGCGGGATTGCCACCACTCTGGCGGCCAGTCAGGTATGCGAAAATGCCTTTAAGGTTGCGTGCCGGGGCAATGTGACCAGCCTGCTGGTTTCCGATGAGGAAGCCACCTCAGCCTGTCGGCGATTTCTGGACGATCACCGCGTGCTGACCGAGCCGGCATGCGGGGTTTCTTTATCCCTCTTATACGATCGTAAGATCCGCTTTAGCCCGACAGATAATGTGCTGGTGATCGTGTGCGGCGGAGCATCGGTCACCGTGGAGAGTCTGCTCGGGTAACAGGGGCTAATCTCTTCTCTGTTCGCCCCGGCAGCGGCAGCGGCAGCGATAAAAAAGGCGGCTATTAGCCGCCCTTTCTTCTTACTTTGTCGTGCTGACGTCGATGCCGGGGAAATATTTCTCCGCCAGCTTCTTCACCGTGCCGTCATCCTGGATTTTGGTAATCGCCGCATCCAGCGCCTGCTTCAGCTTCGTATCGCCCTTACGCAGACCAAAACCGATGCCGGAACCGAGAATCGCGTCATCCTCGACCGCCTTGCCGGCGAAGGCAAAGCCTTTGCCCTGCGGTTTATCGAGGAAGCCCGACTGGCCGGCGGCGGACATCACCAGCGTCCCGTCCAGACGGCCCGCAACCATATCGTTATAGACCTGATTCTGATCCTGATAGGAGGTGACGGTTACGCCCTGGCTCTCCCAGTGCTTTTTAGCGTAGGTCTCCTGAATGGAACCCTGCAGCACGCCAATATTCTTGCCCTTTAGCGCTTCAGCGGTGGGCTGGAGCTTCTCGCCCTGTTTCACGATCAGCATGCTCGGAATGCGGTAGATCGGTTTCGTAAAGTCGATGCTCTTCGCCCGCGCCTCGGTGATATTCATCGCCGAGTTAATGGCGTCGAACTTCTTCGCCTGCAGCGCCGGGATCAGCGCGTCGAAACTGCTCTCTACCCAGTGACAGTCAAAATTGCCGGTCGCGCAAATGGCTTTGCCCAGCTCAATGTCGAACCCCTCCAGCTCGCCCTGCGCGTTGCGGCTCTCAAACGGCGCATACTGCGATTCAAGGCCGTAACGCAGCGTCTCCGCCGCCAGCGCGTGCGCCGAACTCATCAGGCCCAGCGCTAAAAAAATCGCGTTCACTTTTTTCATTTTTTTCCCCTGAGATTAACCCTTCACCCGACAGAGCGCTTCCGCGCCGCGCTGCAGGGTAACGTCGTCTTTTGCAAATGAGAGCCGAATAACCTTGTTGTCGGTACCGTCCATATAAAACGCCGAAAGCGGAATGGTGGCCACACCCTGTTCGACGATAAGACGTTTTACCATCTCGCTGTCAGATTCGTCACTGAAATGTCCGTAGCTGGCCAAAACAAAAAACGAACCGGCGCACGGCAGCAGCTTAAACGGCGACGCCTGCAGCAGCGCCACCAGGCGATCGCGCTTCTGCTGGTAGAAGGCCGAGAGCGAGAGATAGTTCCCGGCGTGCTGCAGATAGTGCGCAAAGCCGATCTGCATCGGCGTATCGGCGGCGTACATCATAAACTGATGCACCTTAACCAGCTCCTCCATCAGCCTGGCGGGGGCGAGACAGTAGCCGACGCGCCAGCCGGTTACGTGGAAGGTTTTGCCGAATGAGGAGACGATAACGCTGCGCTGCGCCAGCTCCGGATGGGTCGCCATACCGCAGTGGGCGCGGCCGTCGAACAGAATATGCTCATAGACTTCATCGGAGAGCACCACAATATCGGTGCCGCGCGTTAGCGCTGCCAGCTGCGCCAGATCGGCGGGCGTCAGCACCTGCGCGCTCGGGTTGTGCGGCGTATTAATAATGATCATGCGGGTGCGCGGCGTCAGCGCAGCGCGCAGCGCCTCCCAGTCGATGGCATAGTCGGGGAACTGCAGCTTCAAACCCACCGGGATGCCGCCCTGCAAACGCACCACCGGCGCGTAGCTGTCAAAGGCGGGCTCGAAGAAAATCACCTCATCGCCCTGGTTCACCAGCGCGGTAATCGCCATATAGATACCCTGGCTGGCGCTACCGCTGATCAGCACTTCGGTCGCTGGATCGTAGTGCTGTCCGTAGAGCGAGGCGACCTTCGCCGCCAGCGCCTCTTTGAGCGCGGGCCAGCCGGTCATGGGCGCATACTGGTTATGACCTTCACGCATGGCGCGGCTGACCTCCTCCACCAGCGCCGGATCGCACGGGAAGTTGGGCGCGCCCTGCGACAGGTTAATGGCGCGGTGCTGCGCGGAGAGCTGACCGATGACGCTGAATATGGTGGTGCCTACGTCGGGCAGTTTGGACGTGACGTTAACGCTGCTTTTCATCGGGCGTGCTCCTGCGCGGCTGCATAAAAATGTTGTTTTCGTTAATTTCTATTCAACGACCCGGCGCTTGAGCCGACAAGCGAATTGTTGTCATAATAGCCATGACAAATTTGCATAGCTGGAGTGACAATGCCGCGTTCTCTGCCGCTTAACGCCATACACGCTTTCCTGGTCACCGCTCGGCATCTTAACCTGACGCACGCGGCGGGCGAACTCTGCCTCACTCAGGGCGCGGTAAGCCGAAAAATCGCCTCCCTTGAACACTACCTGGGGTTTGCGCTGTTTGAACGGCACGCGCGCGGCCTGCGCCTGACCTCGCAGGGCGCAGCGCTGCTGCCGGAGCTGCGGCAGGGATTTGAGCTGATGGCGGGCGCGACGGACAAGGCGATGCGTCAGCATGGCGTTATTCGCCTCAGGGCGCCGACCTGCGCAATGCGCTGGCTGGTGCCGCGGCTGGTGGCACTGGAGCAGCAGCGGCCGGAGCTGCACGTCGCGCTGACCACCACGCTTGAGCATCACGCCGAGCTGGAGGGGTTCGACGCCGCTATCCTGTACGGCACGCCGCCGCCTGGGGCGATCCACTTGTTCGACGAGGCGATTACGCCGGTGATGGCAGCTGATATCGCGCCGCCCGCCTTGCCCGCGGGGCTGGCGGCGATGACCTTTCTGCATCCCACCGGCGATACCCGCGACTGGCAGCTGTGGCTCAGCGCCCAGAATACCCGACTGACGATGGGGCGTAATCAACATTTCAGCACCATGGATCTGGCGATTAGCGCGGCCATACAGGGGTTTGGCGTAACGGTGGCGGATATTAATCTGGTGGAGAGCGATCTGGCGAACGGTCGACTCATAGCGCCGTTCGCCAGCCGGGTAAAAACCGGGGCGGCCTACAGCCTGCTGCAGCGCCCCGTCAGGGATGCGCCGCCTTTCCTTGCGGATCTGGCGGCGTGGCTGTCGCGGGATTAAAAGGTGACCCAGTCGGCGCTCTGCTCCGCTTTGAGGCGTGGCGTGCCTCCAGCGGGCGGCGTCGCGCTGTCGCGACCAGACGGCGCGCTGGCCAGCGGCGTCTGCGACGACAGGCGGAAGCGGGAGACTGAAGCCTCCAGCGATTCGGTCTGACGCGCCAGCGCGGCGGCGGCGGCGGAGACCTCCTCCACCAGCGAGGCGTTCTGCTGCGTGACGCTGTCCATCTCGGTCACGGCGACGCCCACCTGCGAGATGCCTTTGCTCTGCTCTTCCGAGGCGGCGGCGATCTGCTTCATGATGGCGTCCACGTCCTGCACCGACTTGAGAATATTATTCATGGTGCTGCCGGTATTGCTCACCAGCGTCGCCCCTTTATCGACGCGCTGCACCGAATCCTCAATCAGCGCGGCGATCTCTTTCGCTGCGGCGGCGCTGCGCTGCGCCAGATTGCGCACCTCGCTGGCGACCACCGCAAAGCCGCGACCCTGCTCGCCGGCGCGCGCCGCTTCCACCGCCGCGTTCAGCGCCAGAATGTTGGTCTGGAAGGCGATGCCGTTAATCACGTTGGTGATCTCGGCGATCTTCTTCGAGCTGCCGGAGATGCCGTTCATGGTGGAGACCACTTCACTCACCAGTTGGCCGCCCTGCTGCGCCGTCGACGAGGCGGTTTCCGCCAGCATGCTGGCCTGACGCGCATTGTCGGCGTTGAACTTCACCGTCGCGGTCAGCTGCTCCATACTGGCGGCGGTCTGCTCCAGCGCCGCCGCCTGCTCTTCGGTACGGGAAGAGAGATCGTTATTGCCGGCTGAAATCTCCGCCGCGCCGCGCGAAATATTCTCGGTGCCGCTGCGAATGGCGCTCACCGCTTCGCGCAGGCTCTCCTGCATGGCGCTCAGCAGCGGCACCAGCTTGCCCACGCAGTTGCGGCCGAAAGGCTGCACCGTCTGGCTGAGGTCGCCGGTGGCGATCACGGCGAAATGCTCGCGGATGCGATCCAGTGGTTTAACCAACATGGTTACCAGATAGCGATCGGTAAACAGCAGGATCAGCAGGCCTACGAAGACCGCCGCCACCAGGGTGATTTTGGTCATCACGGTCAGACGATCGACGTTGACGCGGGTCTGATCGAGCGTGACCGCCGCCGCCTGGTTAAAGGCCTCTGCGCTGGCGCCGAAGGCGCGGCTTAGCGCCGGCGTTACCGTACTGGCGTGCTGGCGATAGGCCTCAAGCGACGCCTGACGCGCTTTCTCCAGCTGCGGCGTGACGCCCTCATCCAGCAGTTTTTGCCAGTTGCTGATGACCTTATCGACGATCTGCGGATCCATCGGGCCGGGCGCCATCTGTTTAAACTGCGCCAGCTGCTGCTTCATATTGTCCAGCGCCTGCTGGACCGGTTTCCAGTCGGCGTCGGTGGGCTGCGCGCCGACCGCTTTTATCTCCATCACGCGCGACAGGCGCGTGATGACGCGGAAATACTGGTCGTTGCCCTTGCCTAAGATGGTCATCTGAGCCACCAGATGACGATCGACCTCATTGCCCTTGCTGAGCTCGCCGAGCGAATGCACGCTAAACCAGCCTACCGCGCACCACAGCAGGCAAAACAGGCCGAGAATCCAAAGCATAACGGCGCGAATTGTGAAATTTTTTAATATACCCATAGCCAAGTCCTTGACGGTGAAAACCGAGGGGGCCCGATAATCTCGGGCATACAGGCGTTATCGGCAGGGATTGAGGAAGGTACAGGGTTTTAGTTAGCAATAAAATTGCTCAATTATCACGCGCAGCGCAAGGCTAAATAATTGATTTATAATTTTTTACTCAGGCGGCACCGGGTGATAAACCTTGCTGCCGCCTTAACAATTAGTCGTCAAAGCTTCACCATGCTTTTCATCATCAGGCGAAACAGCCTCAGGCGAGCGCGTAAAAAATTGCGCTTTAGCAGCAGCGCCTCTTTTCCCCCTTCGCCAAAGGCAAGCGTGACGTCCTCGCCGGGATGCCAGGCAGGCCAGCTTATCTCGCCCTCCAGCCGGTGGCTGAATGCGCTGGCGTCGCGCGCAAAGGTGAACCAGTAGTCCGCCATGCGCCGGGCAAAGGCGCGATCGGCGGCGGTATAGGGTCGCTGGCTGTCGACGGGCTGCATCGCCGTCAGGGTATTGAGCGTATAGGGCACCTCATTGCCGTGCCAGGCGCCGTGCGGATAGAGATCGCGCGACTGCTCGGAGACATAGTCGAACCAGTAGCGCCAGCCCGGCATGCCGACGTTGTGCTGGGCGCGCATCAGGATCCACGGCATCACGCTGAAGGCCAGATCGCGCGCCGCCGCGCGTCCCAGCAGGCGATCGTCGTGAATATCATACAGCCACTTCAGCAGCCGATAGCTGAGCGGACGGCCAACGCGCAGCTGGCGCATCACCTCTGCGCTGTCGACGTTGAAGTATTCCAGCACGCTCGCTTCGTCGCTGTTACTGCCTGCCATCAGCGGAATACGGTGCTGGCGCGCTGCCATAAAGGTGTTCAGCATCGGCTGGGGCAGCACGGCGTCGCCCGCTATGGGCACCGGCCCGTGCCACAGCGGCGATTCCAGCGGCCAGAAGGCGTCGGCAGGCAGCGCGCGCAGCTGCTGCGCGGTGGCGTTGGGCAGCCCAAAATGGGCCGCAACCTGCTCACCCTGCTGCAGCGCCGCTTTGCGCGGCTTGTCCGGCAGGCTGTAGGCGCTTTGGGCGATAGCTTTATGAAACAACCCCTCCGCCAGCGGCGAGCAGCAGAGCGACAGCACGCTGCGCGCGCCGGAAGATTCGCCGAACAGGGTGACGTTGTCACGATCGCCGCCAAACGCGGGGATATTGCGCTGCACCCACTGCAGCGCGGCAATCTGGTCGAGCAAGGCGAAATTGTTTACCACGCCGCCGTCGCGGTACTCCGCATCCAGCGCCGGATGAGCGAAGAACCCCAGGTGGCCGAGGCGATAATTGACCGTTACCACCACGGCACCGCGCGCCGCCAGCGGCTTGCCGCTGTAGGGCGGCAGCCCGCCCGATCCCATAACAAAGCCGCCGCCGTGCAGCCACACCATTACCGGCAGCGGTCGTGCCGGCTCGACGTCGGGGGTCCAGACATTAAGATAGAGGCAGTCTTCGCTGAGCGGGCCGGGATCGCCACCGCCCGCGACGGCACAGAGGGTGCGGTTTTGCCAGCAGGCGGCGCCGAAGGCGGTTGCGTCTCGCACCTCTTGCCACGGCCTAACCGGATGGGGCGCGCGCCAGCGCAGCGCGCCTACCGGCGCGGCGGCATATGGAATACCCTTAAAAACAAAGAGATCGTCATCCATACTTCCTCTTAGCTCGCCTTCGGCTGTGCTGAGGCGCAGAGGTCGTCTGTTTTTCATTACCTGTTCCCTGATAAAGCGTTAAGGCATTATCTACAGGCCGTTAAGATATTGTCCATGTGTCTGGTGCATTTGCAGATTATGCTGAATCGATGCCGTTACGCATCGGCAAAACCGCACCGTGCCAGCGATTGCTGCTGGCGCGCCTGATAAAGCTGCATTTCATCGTGCACCGGCGCCCCGAGCGCCCGTTCAAAATCGGCCCTGCTGGCGTGGCCGGCGGAACGTCCCTGCGCCCGATCGCCCAGATTTGACTGAAAAATGCCCGCCGCGCTCACCGGCAAAAAATCCTCATACACCAGGGGATCGGCGATAATGCGGCCCTGCTCGATCAGCATCGCCAGGGATTCGCCCGCCTGAGGCGGCTGCGCCTCGCCCTGTTCGCTCAGCCGGTAGTGGAACCAGGCAAGCTCCTGTTCGCGCAGGCTGCGCTCATCATCGGGAAAGGCGCGAAACACGTCGGCCAGACGCTGCTGGTGCTGCTGATTATCAGCGCCGGTGCCCGCTTCCGCCAGCAGGCGATCGTAGAGCGCGCGGCCTTTTGGCGTCAGCGCCGCCCCGCGCTGCTCGATTTCGCCAAAGCGCGCGGTGTGGGTGCCGCTGTCGCCCTGCTGAAAGCTCACCACCTCTTCCAGCGCTTTAAAGCTGGTCTGACGCAGCAAAATTGGCACGTTGCGCCGCGGCGGTCCCTCTATCAGCGCCTTGGGATCGATGCCATATTCCGGCATCAGCGCCTGCACTCGATCGATATCCAGCGTGCGCGGCGTCAGGTGGTTGATGTGGCATCCCGGAAAGCAGACCACGTCGGCGACCAGCCGATGCTGCTGGCTGAGCGCCTGATAGGTGGCGCGGTCAACGGTGCTGAGCGCGTGCCAGCGGAAGGTCTCCAGCGCCTCAGTGACAAAGGCGTCGGCGTCAGCTTCGCCCAGGCCGCCCTGCTGCTGATGCTGCGCTATCAGCGCCCGGCAGCGCGGCGTAAAAATATCACGCTGCGCCAGTATCGCCGCCGCCTTCTGCCGCAGCTCAAGGTCGTCAATCAGCTCCAGCCGCAGCAGCGAGGTAAAGATGCGGAAGGGATTGCGCCGCAGCGCCTCATCGCTCACCGGACGAAACGCGGTGGAGTGTACCGGCACGCCCGCCTGCGAGAGATCGTAATAGCCGACCGGCTCCATGCCCATTACCGCAAACATCTGCCGCAGCGTCGCCAGCTCCTGCGCCGTGCCGACGCGAATGGCACCGTGGCGCTCCAGGTTAAGGCGCTCCAGTTCGTCCGCGGCGCTGAGCCGCGCTTTCAGCGTCGGGCTATCGGTTAAACAGCGCGCGTTGACCTGCTGCACCAGCGTCATCAGCGTGCCGTACTGCGGCACCTCCTGCTGATACATAGCGGACATCGCCTGTGAGAAGCGCGTGCGGATAGCGTCCGCGCTGAGGAAGTCATTCATGGTGCCTGCTCCTGACATGATCGAGATTGCTGCTACTGTAGAGCAACCCGCTGTCGGCAGGCGAAAAAGTTACGGATTTGTGATCGGCTTAAAGCCGAAGCGGTTTTTCATCACCAGCATCAGGGTCGTCAGCAGCGCGGGAATAGCCAGCAGCATAAAAATCAGGCTAAACGACCAGCCGAGCGAAAGCATCTCCGCGCCGACAAAGGCGCTGAGGATGGCGCCGACGCGGCCGACGCCGTGCATCCAGCTGGAGCCCGTGGCGCGCGCGTGCGTGGGATAGTAGCTGGCCGAAAGCGCGTTCATGCCGGTGTTGGCACCGTTGAAACAGAAGCCGCTAAGAAAGGCAATGCCGCTCATCATGCCGACTTCCGCCGGGGAGAAGCCCAGCGAGACGATCGCCAGCCCGCCGCAGAAATAGATGGCCGCCAGCGCCAGCGTGGCGTTGAAGCGATCCATTAGCCAGCCTGCGAACAGCGATCCCAGGGTGCCGCCCGCCTGATACATGGCGGTAATAATCGCCGCCTCGGTGACCGACATGCCCAGCGTATTGATCAGCGACGGCAGCCAGCTGCCGATCAGATAGACCAGAAACAGCCCCATAAAATAGCCGCCCCACAGCATCAGGCTGCCGAACAGATAGCGGCGCGACACCACGGTAGCGATTGCGCCCTGGGTCTGCGGCGTCGGCTCCTGCGAGTGAAAAGCGCTGTCGGGACGCGTGGCGCCAGGCAGCATCCGCTCAAGAATGGCGTGAATGCGCGTCGCCGGCGCGCGGCGGCTAATCAGAAAGCGCACCGACTCCGGCAGGCCGCGAACCAGAAATGGCAGGATCGCCAGCGGCAGAATGCCGCCCAGCAGCATCACGGCATGCCAGCTATAGCGCGGCAGCAGCCAGGAGGCGGCGAAACCGCCGCTGGCGGCGCCGAAGGTAAAGCCGCAGAACACCACGGTGATGATAAAAGCGCGGCGGCGCTCCGGCGCGTACTCCGCCACCAGCGTGCCGACGTTGGGCATCGCCGCGCCCAGCCCCAGGCCGGTAAGAAAGCGAAACAGCATCATCTGTTCGATGTTGTTTGCCAGCGCGGTGGCGAGCGTCCAGAGCCCGAAGAAAAAGACGCTGAGGATAATCATCATACGTCGGCCATAGCGATCGGCCAGTGGCCCCGCCAGCATCGCGCCGAGCGCCAGCCCGACCAGCGCGGCGCTGATCACCAGGCCGAGCTGATGGTTAGTAACGCCCCATCCCGCCTTGAGCGTCGGCGCGATAAAGCCCATCAGCGCGATATCCATGCCGTCAAGGGCAACCACGATAAAGCAGAGCGCAATCAGACGCTTTTGCCAGCGGCTAAGCTCTGATTGATTGATTAACTGGCGAACGTCCACGGCCTCGACGCTGGTCACTGCGAACTCCTCACTGCGCTCACCCCTGATGCATCAGTTTTGGTAAAAAAAACGGCAGCTATGATAGCCCATCGTTAACGATAAGACGCCTGATTTTTATATGATATTGAGAATTATTCAACATTAATCAGTTAACCTGTTGAAATTGCTGAGGTGAGCATAAGGTTAACGCGTCATCCGCTTTGCGGCTAAGCCTGTTTTTCTCTTTTTATCAACAAGTAGCGTCAGGCGACGCTTTTTGTTAATTTTATTTTGCAGCAAAGTTAACAAAACCCAACTTTACTGGTTGCCGTAGAGCGGCCAAACTCATTAGGTTTGTGAGATGGACAAAAATATCCTTTTCAATCAGCGCATTCGCTTGCGCCATCTTCATACCTTTGTTGCGGTCGCGCAGCAGGGAACCCTGGGCCGCGCGGCGGAAACGCTGAGCCTGAGCCAGCCTGCGCTCTCAAAGACCCTTAACGAGCTGGAGGAGCTGACGGGGGTACGCTTGTTTGAACGCGGCCGGCTCGGCGCGCAGCTCACCACTATGGGCGAACAGTTTCTTATTCACGCGGTAAAAGTGCTGGATGCCCTTAATCACGCGGGCCAGAGCCTCACTCTGCCGATCTCGACCCGTCCGGTAGTGATCCGCCTCGGCGCGCTGACCACGGCGGCTATGGGTATGCTGCCGCAAATTCTCGACCGCTTTCACCAGCAGCAGCCGCACGCCACCGTGCAGGTGGCCACGCTGCACAATAACGTGCTGCTGGCGGGGCTACGCGCGGGCGAATTTGAGATCGGTATCGGCCGCATGGCGGATAGCGAGATGATGACCGGCTTAACTTATGAGCTGCTGTTTCTGGAATCGCTCAAGCTGGTGGTACGTCCCGAACACCCGCTGTTAAGTGACAACGTCACTCTCTCTCGGGCGATGCAGTGGCCGGTGGTGATCTCCCCTGAAGGCACTGCCCCGCGCCGTATTGCACAGCAGATGCTTGATGAACAGGGCTGCACCCTGCCCAGCACCTGCGTCGAAACCTCATCAACCTCGCTGGCGCGCCAGCTGGCGCTGCGTTATGACTACGTATGGTTTGTGCCATCGGGCGCCATCAAAGAAGATCTGGCGCACAATGCGCTGTGCGCCCTGCCCATCAGCTCCTCGGGCCCCGGAGAGCCGGTCGGCATTATTACCCGAACCGGCCATCCGCTGAGCCTTAGCGCGGAGATCCTGATGGCGACCATCCGCAAGGCGCCCGACTAACGGCTCCGCTTCGCGTGGCGCTCGCGGTTATCCAGCCGCGCCTTTTCGGTTTTACGCAGGCCGACATAGAGCGCACCGGCGCCGCCATGCTGCGGCTGCGAGATACAGAAGGTCTGCACGTCGTCGAACTGGCGCAGCCAGCGCGCCAGGTAACTGCGCACGATATTGGCGTGGGATTCGTTGTCACGCCCTTTGCCATGAATGATCAGCAAATTGCGCAACCCATCTTTGCGCGCCTGCTGCATAAAGCTGAACACCGCCTGCCGACAGGTCTCTACCGGCTGGCGCAGCAGATTCAGGCTGGCGTCCATCTTATATTCTCCCTTACGCAGCTTATCCAGAACGCCCTGCTGGATGCCGTCGGCCTTGTACTCCAGCGGCGTAGCGAGGGGGATAATGTCGAGGTAGCCGCGCGTCAGGAAGTTCTCTTCCTCTTTCTCTGCCTCAGGCCGACGCGGCGCTTTGGGCGAGGGCGATTTAAGCCACAGGGTGCTGGCGCTATCTTTTAACGGCGTGACGTCACCCATGGCATCCCGAAACAGCTCTTCATCGTCCAGGTTCATAGTCATTTCTCATACCAGGTCTATAAGGGAACAGAGATCAATTCCGCCTCTGCAATTGCAATAGTAGCAAACGCAAAAATCAGTGCGCCAGCGTTCGATCACCCCATTCTGGCGTTTGAAAAATGCGCATCGAGATCAAAAAAGTGGAAAGTTTTCGTGCCAGATCGCAAAAGTGTGATGCGCAGGGCTTGTCACAGCGCGGCTCCGCGCCGCATCGGACATCCCTACTCTTTATGGGCCTAAAACTGCTCGGACGAGTTCCCTTCAGCACAAAAAATGTTAAAATTGACCCCAGTCAATAATCGTCGAGCGTATATTATGATCACTGAAAAACGCACCATTCGCCGTATTCAGTCAGGTGGCTGTGCCATCCACTGTCAGGACTGCAGCATTAGTCAGCTGTGCATTCCGTTCACTCTGAATGAACATGAGCTGGATCAGCTTGACAATATTATCGAGCGTAAAAAACCGATTCAAAAAGGCCAGACGCTGTTTAAAGCGGGTGACGATCTGAAATCGCTTTACGCTATCCGCTCCGGCACCATCAAGAGTTATACCATCACCGAACAGGGCGACGAGCAGATTACCGGCTTCCACCTCGCGGGCGATCTGGTCGGCTTCGACGCCATTATGAGCGGCAGCCACCCCAGCTTCGCGCAGGCGCTGGAAACGGCGATGGTGTGTGAGATTCCATTCGAAACGCTGGACGATTTGTCAGGCAAAATGCCGGCCCTGCGCCAGCAGATGATGCGTCTGATGAGCGGCGAAATCAAAGGCGACCAGGATATGATCCTGCTGTTGTCCAAGAAGAACGCCGAAGAACGCCTGGCCGCGTTTATCTGGAATCTTTCCCGTCGTTTCGGCCAGCGCGGCTTCTCGCAGCGCGAATTTCGCCTGACCATGACGCGCGGCGACATCGGCAACTACCTCGGCCTGACCGTTGAAACCATCAGCCGCCTGCTGGGCCGTTTTCAGAAAACGGGCATGCTGGCGGTCAAAGGCAAATATATTACCATTGAAAATCATGACCTGCTGTCTGAACTGGCAGGTCAGAGCGTTCAGGCTGCTTAATTAATTGGCCGTCTAATGATTAGAGTTGCAGGTATGGGCGCAACGCCTCTGCAACTCTGATTAGCGCCGCATATTTGTTAGTTTATTAATCCCACAGCAACTTTTCCGCTTCTTCCCGCGGTTAACTTAGGCTATCTTTAAACCAGTTCGCCTTGGTTTAAGGAGTTAGTCCCTATGTCCCGCTACCAAAATATGCTGGTCGCTATCGACCCTCAGCAAGACGATCAGCCGGCGCTGCGCCGCGCAGTTTACCTCAACCAGCGTATCGGCGGCAAAATCAAAGCCTACCTGCCGATTTATGACTTCTCCTATGAGATGACCACGCTGCTGTCGCCTGATGAGCGCGCGTCCATGCGGCAAGGGGTGATCAGCCAGCGCACCGAGTGGATCCGCGAGCAGGCGCACGCCTATCTCGAGGCGGGCGTGGAGATTGAGATCAAGGTGGTGTGGCATAACCGCCCCTATGAAGCCATTATCCAGGAGGTGCTGACGCACGGGCACGATCTGGTGCTGAAAATGGCGCATCAGCACGACCGGCTGGAAGCGGTGATTTTCACCCCCACCGACTGGCATCTGCTGCGAAAGTGCCCCTGCCCGGTGTGGATGGTGAAAGATCAGCCCTGGCCGGAAGGCGGCAAAGCGGTAGTGGCGGTTAATCTCGCCAGCGAAGAGCCGCATCACGATGAGCTTAATCAGAAGCTGATCCGTGAAACCACGCGGCTGGCGGAGATGGTGAACCACACTGAGGTGCATCTGGTGGGCGCCTATCCCGTGACGCCAATCAATATCGCTATCGAACTGCCTGACTTTGACCCCAGCGTCTATAACGACGCCATTCGCGGCCAGCATCTGGTGGCGATGAAGGCGCTGCGTCAGAAGTTTTCCATTCGCGAAGAGTTTACTCACGTTGCCAAAGGGCTACCTGAAGAGGTGATCCCCGATATCGCAGGTCAGCTCAGCGCCGGGATTGTGGTGCTCGGCACCATTGGCCGCACCGGCCTGTCGGCGGCGTTCCTCGGCAATACGGCGGAACAGGTGATTGACCATTTGCGCTGCGATCTGCTGGCGATCAAGCCTGACGATTTCACATCGCCCGTGTCGCTTGATGACGATGAAGAGGATGATGACGATTAAAAATAAGGGCGGCCATCTGGCCGCCCTTTTTGTTACAGCGCTTTCAGTATCCCTTCCACGCTCGCTTTGGCATCGCCGAACAGCATCTGCGTATTCTCTTTAAAGAACAGCGGATTCTGTACGCCGGCATAGCCGGTGTTCATCGAACGCTTAAACACGATGACGTTTTGCGCCTTCCACACTTCCAGCACCGGCATGCCCGCGATTGGGCTACGCGGATCGTCTTGCGCCGCCGGGTTAACCGTGTCGTTGGCGCCAATGACCAGCACCGTATCGGTGTCGGAGAAGTCGTCGTTTATCTCATCCATCTCCAGCACCACGTCGTAGGGCACTTTCGCCTCGGCCAGCAGCACGTTCATATGGCCTGGCAGGCGTCCGGCAACCGGGTGAATGCCGAAGCGCACCTTAACGCCGCGGGCGCGCAGCTTCTCGGTAATCTCCGCCACCGGGTACTGCGCCTGCGCCACCGCCATGCCGTAGCCTGGGGTGATAATCACCGATGAAGAGTGCTTCAGCAGCTCGGCCGTCTCTTCCACGCTGATTTCGCGATGCTCGCCCGCCTCTTCGCTCTCGCCGCCCGCGCTGCTGTCGGTACCGAAGCCGCCGGCAATCACGCTGATAAAGGAGCGGTTCATCGCCTTGCACATAATGTAAGAGAGAATGGCACCCGACGAGCCCACCAGCGCACCGGTAACGATCAGCAGGTCGTTGCTCAGCATAAAGCCCGCCGCCGCCGCCGCCCAGCCCGAGTAGGAGTTAAGCATCGAAACTACCACCGGCATATCGGCACCGCCGATAGAGGCCACCAGATGCCAGCCGAAGGCGAGCGCGATCAGCGTCATCAGCAGCAGCGCGAAGACCTGCACGCCGGTGCTCTCGGTGCGAACAAACCACAGCAGCAGCAGGAAAGAGACCACCAGCGCCAGCAGGTTGAGCTTATGGCGATGCGGCAGCATCAGCGGACGCGACGAAATCTTGCCGCGCAGCTTGCCAAAGGCCACCAGCGAGCCGGTAAAGGTTACCGCGCCGATAAAGATGCCAAGGAAGACCTCGGTCAGGTGGATATTCTCCATCACCGCAGGCAGGCCCGGCGCATGATCGATAAAGCTGTTGAAACCTACCAGCACTGCGGCCAGGCCGACGAAGCTGTGCAGGATCGCCACCAGCTCCGGCATTTCGGTCATCTCGACCTTCTGTGCCAGACGGATGCCGATAGCGCCGCCGATCACCATCGCCAGCAAAATCCAGGCGACGTTGCCGCTGTCGGGACCAAAAATAGTCGCCAGCAGCGCCAGCGCCATCCCGCTGATGCCGAACAGGTTGCCCTGCTTTGAGGTCTCATGCTTCGAAAGCCCCGCCAGGCTGAAAATAAACAGAATCGCGGCAACAATGTATGCTGCAGTTACTAATCCGCCAGACATCGGTTACCCCTTACGAAACATTTTCAGCATGCGCTGGGTGACGGTAAAACCGCCGAAAATATTGATGCTGGCAATCAGCACCGCAATAAACGAAATAAACGTGACCCAGCCGCCGTGCCCCATCTGCAGCACCGCGCCGACCACGATAATGCCGGAGATGGCGTTGGTGACCGACATCAGCGGCGTATGCAGCGCGTGGCTGACGTTCCAGACCACGTAGTAGCCCACCACGCAGGCGAGCGCGAACACCGTGAAGTGCGACAGGAACTCTGCTGGAGCGACGTTGGCGAGGCAGGCAAAGAGCACGATCGCCAGCGCCAGCAGCAGATACTTACGCCAGGTCGGCGCAGGCTTCGCCGCCTCACTGACCACCGGCTGCGCCGCCGCAGGCGCGGCTTTCGGCGCGGCAGAGACCTGAATCGGCGGCGCGGGCCAGGTAATTTCGCCATCGCGGATAACGGTCACGCCGCGCACCACGACATCATCGAAATCAAGGGTGATTTCGCCGTTTTTCTCTTTGCACAGCAGCTTCATCAGGTTCACCAGGTTGGTGCCGTAAAGCTGTGAGGACTGGGTCGGCAAACGGCTGGGCAGATCGGTGTAGCCGATGATCTTCACGCCGTTATCGCTGACGGTAACGCGATCGGCGACGGTCAGCTCGCAGTTGCCGCCGGTTTGCGCCGCCAGATCGACAATCACGCTGCCCGGCTTCATGCTGGCGACCATCTCGGCGGTGATCAGCTTCGGCGCCGGTTTGCCCGGTATCAGCGCGGTGGTGACGATAATGTCGACCTCTTTTGCCTGCGCGGCGAACAGCGCCATCTCCGCCTTGATAAAGGCTTCCGACATCACCTTCGCATAGCCGTCGCCGCTGCCCGCCTCCTCTTCAAAGTCGAGCTCGAGGAATTCGGCGCCCATGCTCTGTACCTGCTCTTTCACTTCCGGGCGGGTATCGAAGGCGCGCACGATAGCGCCGAGGCTGCCCGCCGCGCCAATCGCCGCCAGGCCAGCAACGCCCGCGCCGATCACCATCACTTTCGCCGGCGGCACTTTCCCCGCCGCGGTAATCTGCCCGGTAAAGAAACGGCCAAACTCGTGGGCCGCTTCAACAATGGCGCGATAGCCGGCGATATTGGCCATCGAGCTGAGCGCGTCCAGCGACTGTGCGCGCGAGATGCGCGGCACGGCATCCATCGCCATTACGGTGACCTGACGCGCCGCCAGTTTCTCCAGCAGCGCGGCGTTCTGCGCCGGCCAGACAAAGCTCACCAGCGTGCTTCCCGCAAGGGTCAGCGCAATCTCCTCGTCGTCGGGCGCGTTAACCTTCAGTACGATATCGGACTGCCAGATCTGCTGGCTGTCGCAGAGGGTTGCGCCGGCGGCCACGAAACTTTCGTCATCAAAGCTGGCGCGCTTGCCAGCATCATGCTCAACGGCGACGCTAAAACCCAGCTTAATAAGCTGCTCAACGGTTTTCGGCGTCGCCGCCACGCGCGCCTCATTGGGCAATCGCTCTTTGGGTATTCCAATTAACATATTCATCCCTTTCATCGATTGATGATGGCCTGTTGACTGCATAACGACACAGCGCCTGAAACGGGCGTTTCAGGCGCTTATGAACGAAATGCACTTGTATCAAAGTATTTATAACCTACTGAAAATATGAACAGCGATCTACAATCAGAACCTCTGCCAGTGACATTCATACGATTATTCAGCGTCAAAAGAGAAAAGCCGCGCTTTGCGACTGCAAATTGAAAAGTTTGAAATATATTCTGCTAAGCAGAATCGTGTCATGACGAATATCCGGTTAACAAAAACCTTTATTTAACAATGCATTAACTGTTTCAGCACTAAGCGTTACCACCTTTACTGATAATCAGTACAAAAAACGCGCGTAGCAAATTTGCGTGACGTCAGGATGAATTTCGCTATCAATTTCCCGAGATTTGTCGCATAAATTGGCTGCGACAGCCTGTTTATAACATGCAATAATCGTCGGCTAATCTGTTATACATCAAGAGTCCAGCACGTTTTCGTACTCATTTTGCGTAAGGCGAAGGATCATTTTTATGAAGCTGAAGAACACCATTCTGGCGTCAACCTTGTTATCCCTGCTCGCGGGCAACGCATTCGCCGCGCAGGAGCTGACCCCGGAAAAAGCGGCCGAGCTGAAACCATTCGAACGTATTAACGTCACCGGCCGCTTTAACGCGATTAACGATGCGGCTGACGCCGTGTCGAAACGTGCGGATGAGCTGGGTGCCGCCTCTTACTACATTCAGGGCATCAACGACAGCAACGGCAACAGCGGCAACTGGCGCGTGACGGCCGACCTCTATAAAGCGGACGCGCCAAAAGCGAGCAACACCACCACCTACCGCGTGATGAACGGCGTGAAAGAGCTGCCGAAAGCGGAAGCCTTCCGCCTGGAGCCGTTCGACACCGTGAGCGTCAGCGGCTTCTTCGCCAGCCAGCCCGACGTTAACGACGCCATCAGTAAAGCGGCGAAAGAGAAAGGCGCTGCCTCGTTCTTTATCGTGCGCCAGGTGGACGCCAACAACGGCGGCAATCAGTATGTAACCGCCTATGTCTATAAGGCCGACGCGAAAGAGCGTAAGGTGCAGAGCCCGAACCTGATCCCGGCGGATTCCGAGGCGGGCAAAGCAGCGCTGGCGGCCGGCGGCGAAGCGGCGAAGCGCGTGGAGATCCCGGGCGTCGCCTCTTCAGAAACCCCGAGCAACAGCGTCGGCCGTTTCTTCGAAACCCAGAGCTCTACCGGTCAGCGCTACACCGTGAAACTTTCCAACGGCAAGTCGATTCAGGAAGTCAACGCCATCACTGCCGCGCAGATGCAGCCGTTTGACACCGTAACCTTTACCGGCCACTTCGGCACGCCGACCGAAATCTCGGAAGAAGTGGCGAAACGCGCTGCGGACAAAGGGGCGAAGTTCTACCACGTGACCCGTCAGTGGCAGAACCAGAGCGGCGGCAACCTCACCGTCACCGCCGACCTCTTCAAGTAATTTGCTTCAGGGCGGCGCCCGCCGCCCTGCTGTTTGCATTATCCCTTCACAATTTTGCATAACCACGCATTGCCATCCCTTTTCGCACTCCGTAGAATCTGCGCCCTGCTTTTAGGTGAATCCGTCATGTAAAAGCAAAACAGCGCGGTTAAATTCGTTGCTCAGAACATAATCCAGCCACTTATGCTAGCGGGAAGGGTATTTTGGAGAAAAAATTAGGTCTCAGCGCGCTAACCGCGCTGGTGCTCAGCTCAATGCTCGGCGCGGGCGTGTTCAGTTTGCCGCAGAATATGGCGGCGGTGGCGGGTCCGGCCGCCCTGCTGATCGGCTGGCTGATTACCGGCGTCGGCATCCTGTTTCTGTCGCTGGCGATGCTGCTGTTAACCCGGCTGAAGCCGGATCTCGACGGCGGGATCTTTACCTATGCGCGCGCCGGCTTCGGCGAACTGCTCGGCTTCTGCTCCGCCTGGGGCTACTGGCTGTGCGCCGTGATCGCCAACGTCTCCTATCTGGTGATCGTCTTCTCCGCGCTCAGCTTTTTTACCGACACGCCTGACCGCGTAATATTCGGCGACGGCAATACCTGGCAGGCGATGCTTGGCGCGTCGCTGCTGCTGTGGATGGTGCACTTCCTGGTGCTGCGCGGCGTGCAGACCGCGGCTGGCATCAATTTGCTGGCGACGCTCGGTAAGCTGGTGCCGCTGCTGCTGTTCGTGGTGCTGGCGGTAGCGGCCTTCAGTTACGATCGGTTCCAGTTCGACTTTTCCGGCCTGACGCTCGGCAAGCCGCTGTGGGAGCAGGTAAAGCAGACCATGCTGATTACCCTGTGGGTATTTATCGGCGTGGAAGGCGCGGTGGTGGTTTCCGCCCGTGCGCGCCATAAAAAGGATGTTGGCCGCGCCACCCTGCTGGCGGTGCTGGCGGCGCTGCTGGTCTATCTGCTGGTGACGCTGCTGTCGCTCGGCATCGTGCCGCGTGCCGAGCTGGCGCAGATGCGCAACCCCTCCATGGCCGGTCTGATGACGCGCCTGATGGGTCACTGGGGCGACGCAGTCATTGCCGCTGGCCTGATCGTATCGGTGTGCGGCGCCTACCTGAGCTGGACTATTATGGCGGCGGAAGTGCCGTTGATCGCCGCGCAGCAGGGCGCCTTCCCGCGCAGCATTGCGCGTCAGAACCCGCGCGGCGCGCCTGCCGCCTCGCTGTGGTTGACCAACGGCAGCGTGCAGATCTGCCTGATCCTGATCGCCCTGACCCACGCCGACTACAACACGCTGCTGACCATCGCCTCAGAAATGATCCTGGTGCCTTATCTGCTGGTAGGCCTCTACCTGGTGAAGCTGACGCGCGGCAAGGCGCAGCCGCTGGCGCTGGCGGTAGGGATCGGCGCCAGCCTCTACGGACTCTGGCTGCTCTACGCCTCCGGGCCGCTGCATCTGCTGATGTCGGTGGTGCTTTATGCGCCAGGTCTGCTGCTGTTTCTCTTCGCCCGGCGCGGCGGACGCGGTGACGTCTCGCTGACCCAGCTGGAGCGCGTGGCTATTGGCTTACTGATGGCGGCGTCGCTGCCCGCGATGTGGCAGCTGCTGGTTTAGTGCGGCTGACCGGGGATCGCCACGCACAGCAGGTCGTCCTGCTGTGTGAGGCTGAGCGGCTTGCGGTATTCCTGATGGATCGCGTCCAGCTGCTGCGCGGAGAGCGGATAAGGCAGCTGGATATCGAAACGGCTGATGTGCTGCTGTTCGGCAAGGGTGATCAGGCGGGCAATATTGATTTCGTCGCTGACCTGGGTCGAAATGATTTGTAATGCTAATTCTTTCAGATGCTCATCGCTCGCCTGTACACTGCGAGCCGAGGATTTACGCGTCACCATGCCGAAAATCGGCATTACGCCGTAGATAGCGTCAACGAAACTCCAGCGCTTTTTGCAGGAGGCGGAGAGAAAATCACTGTAGTTTAGGCAGATGCGGTCACTGTATACGGCTGAAGCCAGCTCTTTATCAGACACCCTCTCTCTCCCTCTGTTTTTCATTATGGTTCAGAACCTTGCTTAAATGCGCTGTAATGATGGCACATTTTGCCGTGCAGATACCAGTCACGCAGGGATATTTCGTGCGGTGGCATAGTGCTCAGGACCGGGAAAAGCTATGCTGCTCGCCAGGCTTATTTGTCGCAGTGGATTATGAATAAAATCGTTTTTGTTGAAGACGAACCGGAAGTGGGTTCGCTGATTGCAGCCTACCTTGGCCGCCACGATATCGAGGTGATTGTCGAGACGCGCGGCGACCGCGCCGAAGCCGTTATTGCGGCCGAACAGCCGGATCTCGTTATGCTGGATATCATGCTGCCTGGCAAAGACGGCATGACGCTGTGCCGCGATCTGCGCAGCCAGTGGCAGGGCCCGATTGTGCTGCTGACCTCGCTCGACAGCGACATGAACCATATTCTGGCGCTGGAGATGGGCGCGCAGGACTATATTTTGAAAACCACCCCACCCGCGGTGCTGCTGGCGCGGCTACGGCTGCATCTGCGTCAGGCGCAGCAGGGCCAGGGCGACGATGCGCCCGCCCCCGCCACGGCGCAAAAACAGAAGCTGCTGCGCTTTGGCTCACTCACCATCGATGCGCTCAATCGCGAAGTGACGCTGTTCAGCGAGCAGATCGTGCTCTCCACCGCCGACTTCGATCTGCTGTGGGAGCTGGCCACGCACGCCGGACAGATCCTGAATCGCGACGCGCTGCTGAAAACCCTGCGCGGCGTCAGCTACGACGGCATGGATCGCAGCATCGACGTGGCGATTTCCCGCCTGCGTAAAAAGCTGCACGACAGCGCCACCGAGCCTTTCCGCATTAAAACCATCCGCAACAAGGGCTATCTGTTCGCTCCGCAGGCGTGGGATACGCAGGCATGAGAAAACTGTTTATCCAGTTCTATCTGCTGCTCTTTGTCTGCTTCCTGGTGATGGCGCTGCTGGTCGGCCTGGTCTACAAATTCACCGCCGAGCGCGCCGGCAGACAGTCGATGAACGATCTGATGGCAAGCTCGCTCTATCTGATCCGCAGCGAACTGCGCGAAATCCCGCCGCGCGACTGGAATAAAACGATAAAGAGCCTCGATCTCGGCCTGTCGTTCGACCTGCATATTGAGCCGATGAGCAAATATCAGCTCGACGAGCCCGATATGCGTCGGCTGCGCGCCGGCGAGATCGTCGCGCTGGACGATCAGTACACCTTTTTGCAGCATATTCCGCGCAGCCATTACGTCCTCTCCGTCGGCCCGATCCCCTACCTTTTTTACCTGCATCAGATGCGGCTGCTGGATATCGCGCTGCTGGTGTTTATCGGCATGTCGCTGGCGCTGCCGGTCTTTATCTGGATGCGACCGCACTGGAAAGAGATGCAGCGCCTGGAGATTGCGGCGCAGCGCTTTGGCCGCGGCGAGCTGGATGTCCGCACCCACTTCGACAACACCTCCAGCCTGTTTCGCCTGGGGGTCGCCTTTAACCAGATGGCGGAGAATATCAATACGCTGGTGGCGAGCAAGAAGCAGCTGATCGACGGCATCGCCCACGAGCTACGTACGCCGCTGGTGCGCCTGCGCTACCGGCTGGAGATGAGCGATAACCTTACCGCCGGCGAGTCCGCCGCCATCAACCGCGATATCGGCCAGCTGGAGAGTTTGATTGAAGAGCTGCTGACCTATGCGCGACTCGATCGCCCGCGCGTCGATCTCAACCTCACCTCGCTCGACCTGGCGCACTGGCTGCGCGAGCACATTAACGACGTGCGCGACCTCAACCCGCAGATGCAGATAGACCTTGACCTGCCGCAGCGCGAGAACCACGGCGTCTCCGACACGCGCCTGATGGAGCGCGTGCTGGACAACCTGGTCAACAACGCGCTGCGCTACGCCAGCCATCGGCTGCGCGTCAGCCTGTGGTTCGACGGCGCACGGGGCTGTCTGCAGGTGGAAGATGACGGCCCAGGCATTCCGGCCGAGGAGCGCGAGCGCGTCTTCGAGCCCTTTGTTCGCCTCGATCCGAGCCGCGACCGCGCCACCGGCGGCTGCGGCCTTGGACTCGCTATTGTTCACTCTATCGCGCAGGCGCTTGGCGGCCAGGTCAGCATAGAGGGCAGCCCGCTTGGCGGCGCCAGCGTTCGCTTTTGCTGGCCGGTTGATCTACCTTTGCGTGACCCTTCGGCGCGATAAACCTTCACAAGGAGTTTCTGGTGACTACTGCTTATCAACAACTTAGTGCCACTTTCCAGCGGCTCTCCCGTTTCGGCCACCTGATGGCGGTCGCGGGCTGGGACATGCAGACCATGATGCCGTCCGGCGGCAGCCCGGCGCGCGGCGAAGCGCTGGCGGAGATGGGCGTGCTGCGCCATAGCATCCTGACCGATCCCCGCGTCGGCGAGCTGATTCAGGAGGCCGAACAGGCCGACCTTAACGACGTCGAACGCGCCAACCTGCGCGAGATGCAGCGCGCATGGCAGCAGGCGTCGCTGCTGCCCGCCTCGCTGGTAGAGGCGAAATCGCTGGCCGGTTCGCGCTGCGAGCACGCGTGGCGCGAACAGCGTCCGGCAAATGACTGGCAGGGCTTTGCCGCCAACCTGAAAGAGGTGGTGCGCCTGAGCCGCGAAGAGGCGCAGCTGCGCGCGGACGCGAACGGCACCTCGCGCTACGACGCCCTGCTCGATCTCTACGAGCCGGGTATGACCAGCGCGAAGCTGGACGCCACCTTCGGCGAGCTGAAAAGCTGGCTGCCCGATCTGCTGCAGCGCGTGGTGGAGAAGCAGGCGCAGGAGCGCGTCGAACTGCCGCAGGGGCCGTTCGCTGTCGAAGCGCAGCGCCAGCTCGGCCTCAGCGTGATGGCGACCCTGGGCTTCGATTTTCGCCACGGTCGCCTTGACGTCAGCGCCCATCCCTTCTGCGGCGGCGTGCCGGACGATGTACGTATCACCACGCGCTATAACCAGGATGAGTTTCTCAGCGCGCTGATGGGCGTGATCCATGAGACTGGCCATGCGCGCTACGAGCAGGGCCTGCCGCAGCAGTGGCGCGATCAGCCGGTGGGGCTGGCGCGCTCGACCGCCATCCACGAGTCGCAAAGCCTGTTTATGGAGATGCAGCTGGGCCGCAGCCGCGAGTTCCTGCAGCGTATTCTGCCGCAGGTGTGCGACAAGCTCGGCGCGCAGCCGGCGCTGAACGCGGAAAACTTTGTGCGCCTGACGCAGCGCGTCAGGCCCGGCCTGATCCGCGTCGACGCCGATGAGCTGAGCTATCCGGCGCACGTTATTCTGCGTTTCGAGATTGAGCGCGCGCTGATTGAAGGCGAGATCGAGGTCGAGGATATCCCGGCGCTGTGGGATGAGAAGATGATGCACTCTTTAGGGCTGGATACGCGCGGCAACTACCGCGACGGCTGCATGCAGGATATTCACTGGACCGACGGCGCCTTCGGCTACTTCCCCACCTATACGCTGGGCGCCATGTATGCGGCGCAGCTGTTCCAGGCGGTGAAAAAAGCGCTGCCCGATTTAGGCGAACGCCTGCAGCACGGCGAACTGCAGCCGGTATTCGACTGGCTGCAGCAGAACATCTGGCAGCACGGCAGCCGTTTCCCGACCGAGCAGCTGCTGATTAACGCCACCGGCGAAGCGCTGAATCCGCGCTTTTTCCGCCAGCATCTTGAACAACGCTACCTGAATCGTTAGTCTGTGCGGCCCTCGCGGCCGCCCTTTTCCCGCTTTGTACAATCGGTTACACGCCGATACCAAACACCCACGGAAACCGCCTCTCGCATTTTATATAGTCATTTCACCGGCCCCGCAGTGGGCTACACATGAAAAAAATGCTCGAGGAATTTGCAATGAAAAAATTGTTTGCACTGGTCATCGCCGCTGCTATGGGTCTCTCTTCTGTTGCTTTCGCTGCTGAAACCACCGCGGCACCGGCTGCAGCTCCTGCTGCGACCAGCACCACGACCTCTGCTGCGCCGGCTAAAACCGTTCACAAAACCGCGCACAAAAAACACAAAGCCGCTCAGAAAGCTCAGGCTGCTAAAAAGCACCACAAAAAAGCAGTGAAAAAAGAGACTGCGCAGAAAGCGCAGGCCGCTAAAAAGCACCACAAGAAAGCCGCTAAGTCAGAAACTGCACAGAAAGCACAGGCTGCAAAAAAACACCACAAAGTAGCGAAGAAAGCCGCTGCTCCGCAGAAAGCTCAGGCTGCTAAAAAGCATCACAAAGCAACCAAAAAAGCGGCTGCTCCGCAGAAAGCCCAGGCTGCTAAAAAGCACCATAAAGCCGTGAAGAAAGCCGCTGCGAAATAATTAAGGTTGCGCACCTGCGCCTTAAGAAGCGTTGACTAATAAAAACACCCGGTTCTGCCGGGTGTTTCGTTACTGGAGTTGCGGAAATGGTGCGTCGCTATCGTTTTGAAATTATCCTGCTGGTGATGATCCTCTGCGGCGTCATCGCGGCCTTCTTCTTTATTTAGTCGTTGTAGCGTGCTGATTATTCCAATAAATCTCCCTTTTTTACCGCTCACCGACTATAGTTATTGCGCAAGCGTGATGACAATAACCTCTTCTTAAATCTCGCCATTGAGAGACCTATGCGCCTGGCTATTTTGCTGTTGACTGGATTGTTCTGTTTCACCACTCTGGCCCACGCCGACGATGATGACGATGCGCCGAATCCCGATGAAATCAAAATGCTTTTCTTTGGCAAAGATCACCGCAAGGCGATCGGCGATATCACTGCCGCGCCCTGGGACGCCATTGGCCAGCTGGAAACCGAAAGCGGCAATCTCTGCACCGCTACGCTGATCTCCGCCCATCTGGCGCTGACGGCGGGACACTGCCTGCTGACGCCGCCGGGCAAATTCGACAAGCCGGTGGCGCTGCGCTTTATGGCGAGCGACAGCGGCTGGCGCTATGAGATCCACGATATCGACGCGCGCGTCGAGCCGTCGCTGGCGCGCAAGCTGAAGGCGGACGGCGAAGGCTGGATTGTCCCCAGCGACGCCGCGCCGTTTGACTACGGCCTGGTGATCCTGCGCAATCCCCCTTCCGCGATCAACCCGATTCCGCTGTTCGACGGTTCGCGCAGCGATCTCACCGCCGCGCTTAAAGAGGCGGGCCGGAAAGTCACTCAGGCGGGCTATCCCGAAGATCACCTCGATACCCTCTA
The DNA here is from genome assembly GCF_022346785.1 of Pantoea sp. ACRSC. Lineage (NCBI taxonomy): Bacteria > Pseudomonadati > Pseudomonadota > Gammaproteobacteria > Enterobacterales > Erwiniaceae > Pantoea > Pantoea sp. ACRSC. The sequence goes on along the minus strand of NZ_JAKRNN010000008.1, from coordinate 75,451 downwards.
CTCCCACAGCGACTGCCTGATTACCGGCTGGGCGCAGCGCGCCGTGCTGTCGCATCAGTGCGACACGCTGCCGGGCGACAGCGGCTCGCCGCTGCTGTTGAAAAACGAGAATGGCTGGCAGCTGATTGCGGTGCAGAGCTCGGCACCGGCGGCGAAAGATCGCTACCTCGCGGATAACCGCGCTATCGCGGTCACGTCGTTCCGCGACAGGCTGGAAGCGCTGGCGCAATAAAACCAGCAGAAAAGAAAAGGCGCGCAGGCTTTGCCAGCGCGCCTTTTTTATTGCTCAACGTCAGGGTCAGAAGGTGTAGCCCAGGTTGAGAACAAAGCCGTTAATCGACATATCCTTGTCGGCCACGTCGAGACGCGATCCCTCATAGCCGATATCAATCGCCAGATTTTTTGCCGGATTGATCTGCACGCCTGCACCATACATCAGCGACGTTTTCTTCTCGCTGAGCGAGCGGTCGCCCATATATACGTAGCTTCCTTCGTAGTTATACCAACTCTCACGGTAGTCGACTTTATTATAATTAAGGCCGAGCAGGCCATAGAGGCTGATATATTGGTTAACGCGCCACGCCGGGCCGACCGAGAGCGAATAATATTTTACTTTCGCATCACTCTCGAATATATCCATCGAGTCAATCTGGGGGTTATAGCTGCCGCTGCCGCTCATATAGGTCAGCGAGCTAATCAGGCTTAGCGGCGAATCCCACTCATAGCGATACTTAAGGTTAATCCCGCGGATATTCTTGAAATCCTGCACTTTACTTTGTGCATAGCCGAGGGTAACAGTCTGCTGATCGGCAAAGGCGTTTGCGTGTATTCCCAGAGAGACCATAATAAGCGTGGCTAAAACAGACTTTTTCATATTTATCTTCCTTAATTAAATTCAATCATCCAGCGCGCATCTGGCGCCGCCGCTGATTCTAACCAAAAAATGCGGCCAAGGTCGATGCCTGCGTGACAATTTCCTCCGTTTTAATCACGCGAGTAAATAAATTACTGGCGCAGAAGATAGTGGCCCAAAAAAAAGCCGCAGCCTGTTATGCTGCGGCTTAGCAGAGCGCCAGGTAATTACGCCGCGAACTGCTCCATTGTCTGCAGAATACGCTTGTCGGAAACCGGATAGGGCGTACCAAGCTGCTGGGCAAAGTAGCTGATGCGCAGCTCCTCGATCATCCAGCGGATGTCGCGCACATCTTCATCATCCTGACGCTGCGGCGGCAGCTTGTTGCGCCACGTCTGCCAGGCCTGCTCCACCGCCTGCACCTTCAGCATGCGCGCGCGGTCGCTGTGCGGATCGGCCGGCAGTTTTTCCAGCCGCCGCTCAATGCCGTGCAGATAGCGCAGCGTGTCGCCCAGGCGCTTCCAGCCGTTGCCGGTAACAAAGCCGCGATAAACCAGGCCGCCTATCTGCGCCTTGATATCGGAGAGCGCCAGCGCCATGGTCATATCGACGCGCCCTTTCAGCCGCTTGTTGATGTTGAACACGGCGGTGAGGATCTGCTCAACCTGTTTAGCGATCTCCACCACCGTATCGTTCAGCTCGGCGCGCACCTTCTCGTGCAGCTGCTCAAAGTTCTGCTGCTGCCAGGCCGGGCCGCCCGCTTCCGCCATCAGCTTATCGACGCCGCAGGCGATACAGTCGTCGATCAGATCCAGCACCTTGCCGTAGGGGTTGAAGTAGAGCCCCAGCTTGGCTTTGTTCGGCAGCTTCTCATGCAGATATTTTATCGGCGAGGGAATATTGAGCAGCAGCAGGCGACGCTGGCCGCGCCACATCATTTTCTGCTGCTCCTGTTCGCTGTCGAACAGGCGGATTGCCACGCTCTCTTTTTCATCGACCAGCGCTGGCCAGGCCTTGACCTGATAGCCGCCGCGCTTCTGCTCGTAGCTGCGCGGCAGATCGCCGAAGCTCCAGATATGCAGACCGTTCTGCTCCAGCCCGTCATCCGCCACCTTCGACAGCGTCTCCTGCACCTTTTCTTTCAGTTCCGCTTTCAGCGCGCTGAGATCTTTGCCCTCTTTCAGCTTGCGGTTATGTTCATCCACCACGCGGAAAGTCATTTTCAGATGATCGGGCACCTGTTCCCACTGCCAGCTTTCGCGCTCCAGCGTGACGCCGGTCATGCGGCGAAACTCTTTCGCCAGCGCGTCGAGCAGCGGCATCTCCATCGCGGTGACGCGGCCCAGAAAGGCGTCAGCGTAATTGGGTGCAGGCACCAGATTACGGCGCAGCGGCTTCGGCAGCGACTTGATCAGCGCGATAATCAGCTCGCGGCGCACGCCAGGGATCTGCCACTCAAAGCCCTGGTCCTCAACCTGATTAAGCAGCGGCAGCGGAATATGCACCGTGACGCCGTCGGCGTCCGCGCCCGGCTCAAACTGATAGCTGAGCTTCAGCTTGAGGTTGCCCTGATGCCAGAAGTTGGGGTAGTCGAGCTGGCTGACCTTATCCGCGCCCTCTTTGATCAGCATCTGCTTGTCGAAGCTGAGCAGATCGGGGGTGTCGCGGCTCGCCTGCTTCCACCAGCTGTCGAAATGCTTCGCCGATACCACCTGCTGGCCGACGCGCTGGTCATAGAAGTTGAACAGGGTTTCGTCATCCACCAGGATGTCGCGGCGGCGCGATTTATGTTCAAGATCTTCGACTTCGCTGCGCAGCTTTTGGTTGTTGCGGAAGAAGGCGTGGCGAGTCTGCCAGTCGCCTTCCACCAGCGCATGACGGATAAACAGCTCGCGGCTCAGCGTGGGATCGATGCTGCCGTAGTTGACCTTGCGCGCGGCGACGATGGGCAGGCCGTAAAGCGTGACCTTCTCCTGTGCCATTACCGCGCCCTGACCTTTTTCCCAGTGCGGCTCGCTGTAGCTGCGTTTGATTAGGTGCTGCGCCAGCGGCTCGATCCACTCAGGATCGATACGCGCCGCGATGCGTCCCCACAGGCGGCTGGTTTCCACCAGTTCGGCCACCATGGTCCATTTGGGCGGTTTTTTAAACAGCCCGGAGCCGGGGAAGATAGCGAAGCGCGCGTTGCGCGCGCCGGTAAACTCCTGCTTCTCGGCGTCTTTCATGCCGATATGCGACAGCAGGCCGGTCAGCAGCGCGCAGTGTACCTCGCGGAATCCGGCCGGCTCGCTGTTGACCGGGATCCCCAGCTCTCGCACCACCTGGCGCAGCTGGGTATAGATATCCTGCCATTCGCGCACGCGCAGATAGTTAAGGTAATCCCCTTTACACTGGCGGCGGAACTGATTGCCCGACAGCGCCTTCTGCTGCTCGCTCAGGTAGTTCCACAGGTTAACGAAGGCGAGGAAGTCAGACTCTTTGTCGGCGAAGCGGCGATGTTTCTCATCGGCAGCCTGCTGTTTCTCGACCGGCCGCTCGCGCGGATCCTGGATCGACAGTGCCGAGGCGATAATCATTACCTCGCGCACGCAGCCGAACTTCTGCGCCTCCAGCACCATGCGCGCCAGGCGCGGATCCACCGGCAGCTGCGCCAGCTGACGGCCCGACGCGGTCAGCTTGTAGTGACCGCTCTCCTCATTCAGGGTGAGCGCGCCCAGCTCCTCCAGCAGCCGCACGCCATCCTGAATATTGCGCTTATCGGGCGCTTCGACGAAGGGAAACGCGGCGATATCGCCCAGCCCCAGCGCCGTCATCTGCAGGATCACCGAGGCCAGGTTGGTGCGCAGGATCTCCGGGTCGGTAAACGCCGGGCGGCTGAGGAAGTCATCTTCCGAATAGAGACGGATACAGATACCGTCAGAGACGCGGCCGCAGCGCCCTTTACGCTGGTTGGCCGAGGCCTGGGAAATGGGCTCGATTGGCAGGCGCTGCACTTTCGTACGATAGCTGTAGCGGCTGATGCGCGCGGTGCCGGGGTCGATCACATATTTAATGCCGGGCACGGTAAGCGAGGTTTCCGCCACGTTGGTGGCCAGCACAATGCGGCGTCCGCTGTGGGACTGGAAAACCCGGTTCTGCTCGGCGTTCGATAAACGCGCGTAGAGGGGCAAGATTTCGGTATGCGGCAGATCGCGCTTCGCCAGCGCGTCGGCGGTGTCGCGAATTTCGCGTTCGCCGCTCATAAAGATCAGAATATCGCCGCGCCCTTCGTCGCTCAGCTCGTCTACCGCGTCGAAGATCGCCTGCAGCTGATCGCGCTCGCTGTCGTCCGCCTCTTCCACCACCGGCCGGTAGCGTACTTCCACCGGGAAGGTGCGGCCCGAGACCTCAATCACCGGCGCATTATGGAAGTGGCGTGAAAAGCGCTGCGGATCGATGGTCGCCGAGGTGATGATGATTTTCAGGTCGGGACGACGCGGCAGCAGCTCGCGCAGGTAGCCGAGCAGGAAATCGATATTCAGGCTGCGCTCGTGCGCCTCATCGATAATGATGGTGTCATACTGCAGCAGCAGACGATCCTGCTGGATTTCCGCCAGCAGAATACCGTCGGTCATCAGCTTCACCTGGGTGGTGTCGCTGACCTGATCGTTAAAGCGCACTTTATAGCCGATGCAGCCGCCGAGCGAGGTTTCCAGCTCGTCGGCGATGCGGTTGGCGACGGTACGCGCCGCCAGACGGCGCGGCTGGGTATGGCCGATCAGCCCTTTGACCCCGCGGCCGAGCGCCAGACAGATTTTCGGCAGCTGGGTGGTTTTGCCTGAGCCGGTTTCGCCGGCAACGATCACCACCTGATGATCGCGGATCGCCTCGGCAATCTGCTGCTGTTTCTGACTGACGGGCAGATTATCGGGAAAGGTAATTTTTGGCGTCGCGGCGGTACGGGCGGCAACGCGCTGCTCCGCCGTCGCGATCTCCTGGCTGATTTCGTCAGCGATGCCCTGCAGCGCAGCGGGGTTAGCGACTTTGCCGGCGCCGCGCAGGCGGCGCTGGAGACGCTGGCGGTCGCGCAGCATCAGATTGTCGAGTCGCGACCACAGCGGCGCGAGAGGAGAGGAAACCGGTGATGACATAGTAATGGAGTACCTTCTCAGACGGAGCCGCTGCACATCGCAGCGTCCGGTAGCCGGGTTAACCGACTGATTCTAAAAATTGTATTGAGCAAAGAGTAACACATTTTAACACGCCCGGCTGCGCCTTCCATGGCATGCTTATTCAAGAAATTCGAACATAGCTCTCGAAATATTGCGCTTTTACCGCGTCGTTAATGACCGTAGAGTGTAACCCATTGAGCGGGAAGCCTTCCGCGTAACAAACAGGAAACAGCAATGAGCAAAGTATTAGTTCTGAAATCCAGCATCCTCGCAGGTTACTCACAGTCAAGCCAGCTGGCCGATTTCTATGCTGAAGAAGCGAAAGCCAAAGGCGATCAGGTTACCGTTCGCGACCTGGCTGCGGATCCGATTCCGGTACTGGACGGCGAACTGGTCGGCGCGCTGCGCCCGTCAGACGCCCCGCTCTCTCCGCGTCAGCAGGAAGCGCTGGATCTCTCCAACGCGCTGATCGAAGAGCTGCAGGCGCACGACGTAGTCGTCATCGCCGCACCGATGTACAACTTCAACATCCCGACCCAGCTGAAAAACTATTTTGACCTGGTTGCTCGCGCCGGCGTCACCTTCCGCTACACCGAAGCGGGCCCGGAAGGTCTGGTGAAAGGCAAGCGTGCGGTCATTCTCTCCAGCCGCGGCGGCATTCACAAAGATACCCCGAGCGATCTGCTGACGCCGTACGTGAAGCTCTTCCTGGGCTTTATCGGCATCACCGACGTTGAATTCGTTTTCGCCGAAGGCATTGCCTACGGCCCGGAAGTCGCGACCAAAGCAACCGACGACGCGAAAAACGCCATCAAACAGATTGTTTCTGCCTAATCATTATTATTATTCATACTGTGTTTCGCTTGCCAGGCATGATGCCTGGCTTTTTTTATTTCTGCATCCACAGGCCATTCAGGCCGCGTACGTACTCGCCCGCGCCCGCGCGCTCGACCAGCTTTCCGCCAGCGATACGCGCCACCTGATCGGTGGTGAGATTATTTTGCTGCGCGATGCGCTGATACTCCAGGCTGCGTCCGGCGTTGATGCGCTTTACCAGCGCCAGGGTCTCTGCGTCCGACTGGCGCGCGGCGATATAGCCGCTAAAGGTTTCCCCGACCCGGCCCTGAAGGCGCGCCTCATCGAGCGTCAGCGCCAGCGCCGGCTGCGCCGCGCCCATCAGCAGCAGCGCGGCGAGCAGCGGCCTGCGGAGCGCGCGCATCAAAACAGATCGCTCTGATTTTTCAGCAGCGCCTCCACGTCTTTGTCCACTTTGATATGAATTTCATGCTCGATCTTCACATTCATATTGATGGTGATCGGCTCCTTCGGCGCGGCCACCTCGATGCGCGGCACGCAGCCGGTCAGCGGCAGCCCGACGGCCAGCACCAGTAACGCCCTGAGGCTCATGGTTGTTGATCCCTTTTGGTCGGCAGAGTGGCGTTCTGTTCCACCCAGGATTGCAAATTATCGCCAAAACGCAGGCTGCGCCAGAGTTGAAACAGGTTCTGCTGATGGCGGTAGTTGAGATTCACGGTCTGTTTGCGGTTGCTGAAGCGACTGACCCCCTGCACCTGCGCCTGCATGGCGAGGTTGCCGAGGTTGTCGAGATCGATTGTCGCCCAGGAGCGGGAGATCTCCATGTAGCGCAGCCAGTCCATCGCTGCGCCCGCCGCGACGTTGCCCGCGGTAATCGCGTCGGCCATATCTTTGTCCATGCGGAAGGTCAGCGATCCGCTGTTGGCAATCCAGCCGTTCTGCACCAGCCAGCGCGGGTTGTTGACCCACAGCGGCAGCTCGCCGTTGATCCTGCCGGACATGGCGAACTGTTTAGGCTTGAGCGCGGTGACCAGCTTGCTCAGGCTGATATCGCGCAGGCCGATCTTCGCCACCTCGTGCTGCGGCAGGCGCAGCGCGGGCAGCGTCACCTCGCCCCCCAGCAGCGCCATGCTGACCGCCTGCAGCGTGAGCGGCTGAGCCTCGCTCCAGGGATAGTAACCCTGCAGATCGGCGCGAATATCCTGCATGGCGAACTGGTTGGTGATTTCGCCGATGCGCAGCTGCACCGGCCCGCGCACGCCAAACTGCCACTGCTGATCTTTCAGGCGGAACGGCAGCGAGAAGTCGACGCCGTTAATCTGGTTGTCCGGCGTCCAGAGGCTGCCCTGCGACACCGTCCAGTGGCCGCCGGCGCTAAATCCCTCTTTCGCGGCGGCGGAAAACGCCACCTGCGCACGCAGCTCGCCGGCGCGGATTTTCATCTTCAGATCGGGATTAAGCAGCGGCTGAAATACCGTTAAAGACTGTGTTGGCCACCAGGCTTCGCCGCGCAGGCGCTCACCGTCCCAGCGGCCGTGAACGCGCAGCGGCCCGATCGCCTGCGCATGCAGCGATCCGCGCCAGCTAAAGTGGCTGGGATCCTGACCTTTTGCCTCAAAGCTCAGCGAGGAGGCGGGCAGCCGCCCGCCGAAATCGAAGCGCGTCTCTCCCGCGTCGATGCGGAAGCCGCCGTTAAAGGCGGCCCGCTGCGCGTCGCGCTGCCAGTTAACCGGCGCGCTCAGCGTCAGGCGCGGCCGCACCACCTGCGCCATACCGTACTGCATCTGATCGAATCCGGCGTTAAGGCTGTCGAGGTGGATCAGGGTGTCGCGCCAGCCGCCCGCGCCCTGAATAGTCCAGGCGGCGTTAAGCGGCAGCATCTCGCCAGCGCCCCAGTAGCGCCATTTCCACTCGCCCTTATCGGGCCAGAAGTCGTTTGCACGCCCGTCGAGATGGAGCCGAAACTGGCCGAAGCTCGGGTCGTGCGCCTTGAGTATCGCCTGCAGACGGCCGTCGATCCCCTGCGAGGCGAGGCGCACGCCCGCCAGCGGCCAGCGCGCCTCGTCCACCTCCAGCGTGGAGAGGATGCGGCCGCGCAGGCGCAGCAGCGCGCCGGGGCGGAAGCTCAGCTGCGGGTCGAGCAGCGGCCCGCTGAGATCGCCCGGCAGCGCGGCGTAGAGCTGCATCGCCGCCAGCTTGCTTTCCCCGGTAAGGCGCAGCGGCAGCGCGCTGCGGGTCATGCTCAGCCTGCCTGGACCAATATTCAGCACCGCGTTGCCTTTGCCGCCGCGCCCCTGCGTCAGCACGTTGAGGCGGCCGGTTATCTGCGTCTCCTCCAGCCCTTGCCGCCAGTTGTCGAGGCTGAGATCGAGAAAGCCGGAGAGCGTCTGTTCGCCGGTCGGCCAGCGGTAGCGCCCTTTAACGATGCGGATCTGCCGCGCGTCTGCCTGCCACGGCAGCATCAGCAGCGGCTGACCGTCGCCGGTGGCGTAGAGCTCGAGCTTGCCCTGCTGCTGCTGCCAGTCGAGCGTCAGCCGCAGCGGTTCCCCGGCGTATTGCAGCGCGCCCTCCAGCTGACCGCTAACCGGCAGCCCGTTGGCGAACTCGGGCAGCGCGAACTGACCATGAAGCGTAACGGGCTGCGGCAGCGCATTATGACGTAGCGTCAGCTGCTCTACGCTGAGCTGCTGCCCCTGCAGGCTGGCGTCGATATTGAGGTTGTCGCCGCGATAGCGCAGCGTCTGTTTAGCCGGGGTGAGGCTGAGGTCGAAGCGTCCGGCGTACTGCTGCCAGGGCGCAATCGTAAGGTTATCGAGCTGGATATCGGCGCCGGGTAACAGCTGCTGCCACTGCGCGAGACTTTTCGGCGTGCCGGGCTGCTCGCTTTGCGGCAGCTGCTGCAGGCAGTCGCTGTCGATGGTCACCTGGCGCGCGGCGAGGTGCCAGCGCTGGTCATGCCAGCCGAGCGAAGCCTGCTCGACGCTCGCCAGCGCGCAGTTGCCCGCCAGGTAGCGCACCTGAGGAAACCAGAGGCCGCCGTTGCGCCAGCGCGGCGCGCCTTCCAGCACGATGCGCGTGTCCGCCGGCAGCCAGATGCCGGCCAGTCGCGGCAGCCATTGGGTAACGGTGAGCAGCAGCCCCAGCACCAGCAGCGTCAGCGCCAGTAATGCAGCGAGTAGTCGGCGGAAACTCCGCGGCATGGCAGCACTATTCCTTTTCCTGACAGAATCCTGACGCAGATGATGGCACGTAATTGGCCAGAGTTGAAGGCGCGCCGCTGACGGCAGCAAAATTCACAATAAAACGTTATGCTGTGTGGATACCCGAATGCAGGAGCGTAACGATGAAAATCGCGGTTTACAGCACGAAGCACTATGACCAGAAGTATCTCGATCACGTTAACGAAGGCTACCGGTTCGATCTGGTGTACTTTGACTTTTTACTGACGGAAGCGACGGCGAAAAACGCCGTTGACTGCGACGCCGTCTGCATTTTCGTCAACGACGACGCCAGCCGTCCGGTGCTGGAGGAGCTGGCGGCGCTGGGCGTGAAGTATATCGCGCTGCGCTGCGCCGGTTTTAACAACGTCGATTTAGCCGCGGCGGCGGAGCTGGGCCTGAAGGTGGTGCGCGTGCCCGCCTATTCGCCGGAAGCGGTGGCGGAACATACGGTCGGTATGATGATGACGCTTAACCGCCGCATTCATCGCGCTTATCAGCGCACGCGCGACGCCAACTTTTCCCTCGACGGCTTAACCGGCTTTAATATGCACGGCAAAACCGCGGGCGTGGTCGGCACCGGCAAGATCGGTGTGGCGACGATGCGTATTCTGAAAGGGTTCGGTATGCGTCTGCTGGCGTTCGATCCCTACCCGAGCGCACAGGCGCTGGAGCTGGGCGCAGAGTATGTCGATTTAAAAACCCTGTTCACCGAATCTGACGTGATTACGCTGCACTGCCCGCTGACGCCGGAGAACCATCATCTGCTGAACGCCAGCGCCTTTAGCCAGATGAAAGACGGGGTGATGATTATCAACACCAGCCGCGGCGGACTGATCGATTCTCAGGCGGCGATTGACGCGCTGAAACAGCAGAAAATCGGCTCGCTCGGCATGGACGTCTACGAGAATGAGCGCGATCTGTTCTTTGAAGATAAGTCTAACGACGTGATTCAGGACGACGTGTTCCGTCGGCTCTCCGCCTGCCACAACGTGCTGTTTACCGGCCATCAGGCGTTTCTGACCGCTGAGGCGCTGACGGCGATTTCGGAAACGACGTTGTCCAATCTCAGCCAGCTTGAAAAGGGCGAAACCTGCCCGAATCAGCTCTCCGCCTCAGCCTGACGGGCGTTGCCGTCGAGAAGCGTCTGCTGTGCCAGTAGCGGGCGCAGTTGCCAACTAAAAGCGCCTGTTGTGGTATCAGCGGGCGCAGTTGCCGCCTATTAGCGCCTGTTCGTCGCAGCGGCGTCCGTTTGCCAGCTGGCACATGCCGATGCGCGTGCCGTCCAGCTGGTGAGAAAATGCCAGCGTGCCGCCTGCGCCGGCGCAGTTGCTTTCCGCCAGCGACGACATAATGACGTGAGGCTGGATATGCGCTGCGGTAGCCTGTTGGGGCGGTTCGTTATCGCTGCTGCTGCTGCATGCCGAGAGCAGCAGCGCGGCACCGGCCAGCAGAAAGGTGGCTGCTTTCATCAGTCGGACTCCGGGAGTGTCAGGGTTAAAGGCCGCTCAAGCATAAGACAGGCATCGCGGTCGGTCGAGAGGCGACACAGCTTTTTACAAAATTTTCTCTGTGACTTTGCAAGCAGAATAGTCCTGTTTCGCTGCGCTAAGGATGGTTATCCGCCCTCTCTGGCGCGGCTCGCCTGCTCAGGCAGCGCTGCGGCGTCACCCGCCATATAAGTGACAATGTCACGATTTTTTTAATCGACGCTGCCTGCTTTGCGCAGCGCGGCGGCGGTGCGCACTTTTACTGCCCAGTCAGTGCCCACAGCCTTTACATCCGCCGCAGCCGCCCTCTTTTACCGGCTGCAGAGCGGGCTGCAAATTGATGCCCAGATGGCGTAACAGCGTAACCGCCGCCATGCCCGTCGCGGCGATGGCCGCCACGCAGAGCAGGCTAAACCCGGGATGCTGGGTAAAGGTGCCGATCTGGTAAATCAGCGTTGCGGCGCCATAGGCCATCAGCGTTCCCCAAATCAGCGCGAACCACATCCACTGTCGCCCCGCCTCCTTCGCCAGCGCGCCCATAACCGAAACGCAAGGCACATAGAGCAGCACAAAAACCAGATAGCTATAGGCCGCCAGCGAGCTGCCGAACATCGTCTGCATAATGCCCACCGCGCCCTGGCTCATCTCGCCGTCTCCTTTGCTGGCCTCCACCGGGTTAAAGAGCGTTTGCGGGCTGAGCGCCGCTTTCAGGTTCTGCCAGGTCTCATCCAGCGCCGAGGCGAAAACTGCCGTCAGGCCCGGCGCGGGCGCAGCGTCTGGCGCATTTTGCGGCTCCGCCATATAGAGCGCATTCAGGGTGCCGACCACGCTCTCTTTCGCCATGGCGCCAGTCACCAGCCCCACCGTCGCCTGCCAGTTGTCGGGCTGAATCCCCATCGGCGTAAACAGCGGCGTCAGGTAGCGGCTGGCCGAGGCCAGTACGGAGTCATCAACGCGCTGCGCCAGATGGCCGCTGGCGGTCAGGTTAGAAAGCAGGCTAATTGCCACGCAGGCGGCGACGATCACCGCACCCGCGCGGATCACGAAGGCGTGCAGACGAAACCAGGTCTGCAGCAGCAGGCTACGCATCACCGGCACATGCCAGAGCGGCAGCTCCATAATCGCGCAGGATGAATCGCCCTTCAGCAGGGTATGCTTCAGCACCAGGCCGGTGAGCACCGCCGCCGCGATGCCGAGCAGATAGAGCGAAAAAATCGCCCCAGCGCCAGCACTGCCGAAAAAGGCGCCGGAAAAAACGGCGAATATCGCCAGCCGGGCGCCGCAGGACATAAAGGGCGCCATCAGCATCGTCATCAGCCGCTCGCGCTCGGTTTCCAGCGTGCGCGCGCCCATCACCGCCGGCACGTTGCAGCCAAAGCCGACGATGAGCGGCACGAAAGATTTCCCCGGCAGCCCTAGCCAGCGCATCAGGCGATCGACCACAAAGGCGGCGCGCGCCATATAGCCCGACTCCTCCAGCAGCGTCAGAAAAAAGAACATCAGCGCCAGCTGCGGCACCAGCGGCAGAACGGTGGTAATGCCGCCGCCAATGCCCTGCGCCAGAAAGGAGGTGAGCCAGTCGGGAAAGTGAAGCGCCGCGCAGAGCTGCGCAGTGCCGTCAACAAACAGCGCCGCAGAGCCCTTGTCAAACACCGGCTGCAGCGCGCCGCCGATATTGATAGAGAAGAAGAACATCAGGTACATCACCCCTAAAAACAGGGGAAAACCGAGCCAGCGATGGAGAAACAGATTATCCAGCGCGCGCGTCAGCCGATGGGCGCGATGCGACCCACGATCGCAGGCGGCCTGACAGATGGCGCTGATGCGCGCCAGCCGCGCTTCCGCGTCAAGCTCCGCTCGGTTCAGCAGCAGATCCGCTGGTGGCGCGGCGGCGACGCTATCGATAGCCGCCAGCAGCGCCGTCACGCCTTCCGCGGTCGAGGCGGACATCAGCACCACCGGACAACCCAGCTGCGCGGCCAGCGCATCACTGTCCAGCGCGACGCCGCACGATCTGGCGACGTCGGCCATATTGAGCACCACAATCATCGGCAGGTTCAGCTCGCGCAGCTGCAGGGTAAGCCAGAGGCTCTTTTCCAGGCTGGAGGCGTCAACCACATTGATCAGCACGTCCGCCTGGCCGCTCATCACGTAGCTGCAGGTAACGCGCTCGTCGGCGGAGAGGCCATCTCCGGGCTGCACCTTTTCGAGGGAGTAGATACCGGGCAGATCGATCAGGGTCACGCTGGCTTCGCCGGTGGCAAAGGTGCCCTGCTTGCGCTCAACGGTGACGCCAGGCCAGTTGCCGGTGCGCTGGCGCAGCCCGGTGAGTAAATTGAACAGCGTGGTTTTACCGGCGTTGGGATTGCCCGCCAGCACGGCACTGATACGCTTCATGCCTGCTCGCCTCCGTCAATCGCCTCAAGGCGCAGCATCGCCAGGTCGGCTTTACGTAGCGCATAGCTGCTGTGGCGAAGGCGCACTTCCGCCGGGTCACCCAGCGGCGCGAATCTGACAATATCGATCACCGCGCCAGGCACCAAGCCCAGCGATAAAAATTTGCGACGGAAAAGCTCGGACAGGTCGTTCCTGAACCCTGTAATACGCCATTGACTCCCGGGTTTTATCAGCATGATCTCATCTCCGATATTTCTGTGGCGCAACTATGCAATTGCGAACAATTATCGTTATTGATGTAGATCGTTTTAACCGCAAGAAGCGAGCAAAAATGGCGAGATTAACGCGGGATCGCTATGCCCAATACTTCGCCGCCCCTGGCGGCTAGCGAAGCGCAAGCGCGCAGAGGGGTCTTGTCAACATTTGTTGCGCAGCCGCCAGTCCAGCCAGCTATCCAGCTCGCGATCGGGCAGCGGTCTGGCATAGAAATAGCCCTGCGCCTGGTCGCAGCCGTAGTCGCTCAGCATCCCGGCCACGTCTTCACTCTCTATGCCCTCCGCCAGCACGACATAGTCCAGCTCTTTCAGCATGGTGATGATATTGCGCGCGATAATGCGTGACGCCGTGTCGGAGGCGAGGCCGCTGATTAACGAGCGGTCCAGCTTAATCACGTCCAGCGGCATGCGGCGCAGATAGCTGATATTGCTGTAGCCGGTGCCAAAGTCATCTAACGAGATGCCGAAGCCGCGCAGCTTGAGCATCTCCAGGCCGCGCAGCGCGGCCGGGCTTTCAATCAGGCGTTCAGTTTCAAGGCACTCCACGCCCAGCAGCGCGTTAGGCAGCCTGACTTTCAGCATCTTATCTTCCAGCATGTCGGCAAAACCGGGGCGCGCGAAGTCATGCAGGCTGACGTTAACGGATATCGGCAGCTGAATGCAGTGGTTTCGCAGCCGGGCCATGCGGGCAATGACGCGGTCGATCACCCAGGCGTTCAGCTCGGACAGCAGCTCGGTCTGCTCCGCCAGCGGCACAAAAGCCGAGGGCGACAGCTCGCCCAGCTGCGGATGACGCCAGCGGATCAGCGCCTCAAGCCCGACCGGCGCGCCGCTCTGCAGGCAAATCTTAGGCTGGTAGGCCAGATAGAGCCCCTCATCGTTTCGCAACGCCGAGGCGAGTTCATACATCAGGTTAAAATCGCGCGTGCGGCGCACATCTTCCGCCGCGCTATAGGTGCGGGTCGGCACGCCGCTGCCGATCGCCTCATGCAGCGCGCTGATGCCGCGACGCAATATCTCCTGCGCCGACGACGCCACGGCCGTAAAGTCCGCTTCGCCGGTAAAGGTATTCAGCGTCACCGACAGCCCCTCTCCCAGATCCGCGCTGATGCCCTCCATGCGATTCGCCACCCAGGCTGCGCTGATTAAGCTGCTCTCGCTGGTCAGCAGCGCAAACCGGCCGGTGGCCACGGTGTAGAGCAGATCGCCCTGCCCGAGGCGCAGGCGCAGCGGCAAAAGCGTGGCGACATCCTTAAGCAATCCCTCAACCGGCACCATTCCCATCGAGCGCGCCAGCTCGTAGGCGCGCGGCATATCGATGCAGTCAATAAGGATCAGCCGTCGGGGCAGCGTGTCGCCGCTTGCCGTAAGGTAATGCAGATCGCGGATAAGGCGCTGGCGGTTAGGCAGCCCGGTTACCGGATCGACAAACCCGGCGGAGTGCCAGGCCTCAAGAAAGGAGATCACCAGGGCAGCCATCAGCGTCAGCGCGGTTAACTGATCGGCGCTCAGCAGATGCGGCTCGCCGTCGGTCACGCAGAGCGTGCCGAGTATATGGCCGGTGCGGCTTTTCAGCGGCACGCCTGCATAGAAACGAATATGGGGATCGCCGATAACGAACCTGTGATTAACGAAGCGCTCATCCTGCCAGGTATCCGGCACCACCATCGGCGCCGCGGAGTCAATCACATAGCGGCAGAGCGAATCTTCACGCGTCGAGAATTTCAGCGCAAAGTTGCGCGCCGCTCTGACGTACTGAAATTCATCGTCAACGATGGAGATAAAGCAGCCGGGAATACCCAGCGCCTGGCTCGCCAGCCGAACGAACTTTTCAAGAACGCCATCGCGACTCTCGTCGGGCTCGCGCAGCGCGTCTAGCGCGCGCTGCCGACTCTCATCGTCACTGGAAGTTGTGTGCATGGTTCCTCCGGTCCGCCCCAGATCTGGAACGAACGGAAATAAAATGTTTAAAAGCAGACCGGGAAAAGCTGACCAGCGTACAAAGGAAACTATCAGATTCTGGCTGAAAGGAAATCTTATGCGCTTTTTGCCGCTTCGGCATAATAAATTATCTTAAACAATATCAAAAAGTCCGAAAAACAAAAAAATTGCAAAATGATCGTTTCCTTTTTCCCGATTCGCTGCCAAAATGAAGAACTCAATAAGATTGCGTGCAATTTAATAGCAGGCTATGCAAATAACAACAAATTGTTGACCTTTTACACAGCATTAACAACACCAGGGAACCAGATATGCACTGGCTCAGAAACTTCACTATTCGTCGGGTTGTACAGGTTATTTTGCTAGCCGCACTGCTGGTCGTGGCGCTGGCCGGTGCCTATGGTTCTGCTGTTTTGCGCGACCTGCACCAGCGCGCCGAGGCAAGAGACGCTCTCAACGCGCAGCTCTTTTTTTTAACGCGCGCCGGAAATGTTATGGCTTCCGGTTCCGCTGCGGAAAAAGCAGCGCTGCGGGCTGAAGCGCCCGCTGGCCCCGACTGGGCGCGCCTCAATGCCGCCCTGAACGACCAGCCCGCCCTCTTTTCCGCCGCGTCAGGCGAACGGCTTAACGGGCTGCAGCGTCAGCTCGCCTCGGATCAGGCGGCAACCGCCCGCGATCGTCAGCATCTGCAGATCGCCTTCCTTGTCGCCGCGCTGATGACGCTGGGACTGCTCGCCTTTTGCGATCGCTTTCTTGTCACCCATCTGGTGAAACCGCTGGGCGTGATGCGCGAACACTTCAAAAGCATCGCCGCAGGCGATCTCGCGCGCGAGCCGCAGGATTTTGGACGTAACTGCGTCGGTCAGCTGGTTCCGCTGGTCCGGCTTATGCAGCAAAGTTTGCTTACTACGGTGCAGTCGGTGCGCGACAACAGCGGCGTACTGCGTCGCGAAGCGGCGGAGATCGCCGCCGGCAATAGCGACCTCTCCGATCGCACTACCCGCCAGGCAGCAGCGCTTGAGCAGACCGCCGCCAGCATGGAGGAGCTGACCGCCACGGTGAAGAACAACGCGCTGAGCGCCCGGGAAGCGCGCGAACTGGCAGGCTCGGCCGCGCAGACCACCCAGCAGGGCGAGGCGCTGGTGCAGTCGGTATCAACGCTGATGCGCAACATCGCAGAGCAAGCGGAAAAAATTCGTCAGTTCACCGCCACGGTCAACAGCATCGCGTTCCAGACCAATATTCTGGCGCTAAACGCGGCCGTTGAGGCAGCGCGCGCCGGCGAGCAGGGTCGCGGCTTCGCCGTAGTCGCCTCCGAGGTGCGTATCCTCGCCCAGCGTAGCGCCGCGGCGGCCAAAGAGATTGAAGGCCTGATCGGCGGCGCGGTGACGCGCGTGCAGGAGGGGGCCGCAGCGGCCGGACGCGCCGGGGAAACCATGGGCAGCGTGACAAAGCGCGTTTCAGCGGTAAACGATCTTATCGGCCAAATCGCGCTGGCCTCAGAGGAGCAGAGCAAAGGGATTTCGCAGGTCACGCTGGCTATCGCCGATCTGGATCGCGTTACGCAGCAGAATGCCGCGCTGGTTCAGCAGGTTTCCGCCTCTGCGGGCAGCCTGAACGGACGCACGGAAACGCTCGCCGCCGTTATCAGCCACTTTAAAATGCCGACCGACTTATCGGAAGAGGCGCGCGGGCACGCGGCGGCCAGCGGCGCTGCAAGCTTTACGTCGCCGCTGACGGCAGGCACGGTGCTCTGACCGACGCCATCAGGAACAGGGACGGCGCGGAGGCGGGTTTTCTTTCAGCCAGCTGCGCACCTTTTCCACATCCGGGCCCGCTTCTTTAACGGCCCGGATCAGCCGGTCCTGAGTAATGTGCAGCGTCAGCATCCAGAAGGTGATTTGCCACTGTTCGCTGACCTCCACGCAGGAAAGATCGGCGGGAACGCGTCGAACGATTGGGTCTCTCATATTTGTGTCCTTATTACCGGCAAAGCAGAACGCCGGGAGAATAGAGATCTTGTGAAGCACCACATCCTGAATGTCTGGCTCAGGATATAAAGCGGATTTATCCCTAAACGATTTTGTCGTGGAATTATGAGAGGGTTCTGAGTGGCGCAGGCTGCATTAAATCCGGCAGCGCACCATTGAAAGCATTAAAAACAGGCTAGCGCGCTGAATTAGCCGCTACGCTAACTGAAAGTTTATTTCGCGTACGCGTGCGCAGCACCTGATAACGCAACCCAACACAACAGAAGTGAGGGTCCGTGATGCTTCACCTCTGTTCACCCTTTATTGATTGTTTTGTGTAGGCCAAACGCGCTTTGCTGGAGCAAAGCTGGCGACATAAGAGAGAAAAAAGATGCCTAATAAATCCTTCAAACCTGGCGTAATTGTCCAGTCTGATGTCCGCTCCCTGCGCATTGCCGCTGGCCTGACCCAGGAGCGCGCCGCCGAACGCTTCGATCTCAGCCTGCGCGGCTGGCAGCTTAAGGAGGCCACATCCAACCCCGGATTACTCAGCCAGGGAGAATATGAACTTCTTCTGCTGCTGGCTGGCAAACACCCCCATTTTACCCTTGCGCCGCGCTAGCGTTTCGCTTATTTATCCTGTCGCTGCCTATTGCGTTTATATCTGGCTATCAAACTGAAATTAAACATAAATCGACCGACTTCAGTTTTATTTCTCGCCGCCTGACGTGGCAGAACTTTTAATTCAAGCCGTACTGACTCATGCCGATAACTTATCGGTTTTACGGCTATCTGTGCTGTTCTGTTAACGTCTGTGGAATGAGAAATAAATGTTCAGAAATTTACCGATCAAGAAAAAGTTCTTTTTTGCCTTTGGCGCCGTTGTGGTTTTACTGCTGGCGCTGTGCGCAACGTTCTACAATAACTTTTCCAGCATCGTTAAGACCAACGACTGGAATATTCATAGCTGGCGCGTGGTGGATAAAAGCCGCGCTCTGACCCTGAGCCTGGTAAATATGGAAACGGGTCTGCGCGGCTATGCTATTGATGGCAAAGAGGAAATGCTGGCTCCCTGGAAGGCAGGCAAAGCGGATTTTGTAAAGCTTTTGCAGGAGGCCAAAGGCTTAACCGCAGATAACCCTGCACAGCAGCAGCGCCTGGATAATTTACTCGCGCAGGAGGAGGCGTGGCAGGCGCACTTCGTCGCGCCCCTGCTGGATCACCGCCGTGCGCTTAACGCCGGGTCGATGACGCAGCTGGATTTCAATGCCGCCTTTGAAGCCAATTCCGGCAAGCCGCAGATGGATCAGATGCGCAGCACCATCGATGAGATTGTCAGTGGTGAAAAGCACCTGCTCAACGATCGCCAGAAATCGGTCAATGCGGTGGAGACCCAAACGCGACTGATGCTGTTTATCGGCGCGCTGCTGGGATTAAGTATCGCCTCTGCCCTGGGTTATCTTCTGGCCCGCTCGATTACCCTCCCGCTGGAAGAGGCGGTCAAAGCGGCTAAAGCCATTGCCGCCGGCGATCTCTCTACCCGGCTGGTGGCGCGCTCAAAAGATGAAACCGGTATTCTGATCGCCACCTTCACCGCTATGCAGGAGCAGCTTAAAACGGTGGTTTCCGATATTCAGACCGCTGCCGCCTCTATTGATAACGCCTCTAAAGAGGTCGCGCTGGGCAATACCGATCTCTCTGCGCGCACGGAGCAGCAGGCTGCCTCGCTGGAAGAGACTTCAGCCAGCATGGAACAGCTGACGGCGACCGTCAGGCAAAACGCCTCTAACGCGCAAAACGCCAGCGGCCTGGCGTCTGAGGCTTCCCTGGTGGCGCAGCAGGGCGGCGAGGTCGTGGATAAAGTGGTTACCACCATGTCCGCTATTTTCGACAGCTCAAAGAACGTGGTCGATATTATCGGCACCATTGAAAGCATCGCTTTCCAGACCAATATCCTCGCCCTTAACGCCGCGGTAGAAGCGGCCCGCGCCGGCGAGCAGGGTCGCGGCTTCGCTGTGGTAGCAAGCGAAGTGCGCGCCCTCGCCCAGCGCAGCGCGACCGCGGCGAGAGAGATCAAAGGGCTGATCGAAGCCTCGAATCACCGCATAGCGGAAGGCACCGACCTGGTGGCGCAGGCGGGCAAGACCATGACCGGCATCGTAACGGCGATCGGCGACGTATCGACCATCATGGCGGAAATCTACACCGCCTCCGGCGAGCAGGTTAACGGCATTGAGCACGTCGGCATCGCCATCAACCAGATGGATGAAGTGACCCAGCAAAACGCCGCGCTGGTGGAACAGGCCGCCGCTGCCGCCGCGTCGCTGGAAGATCAGGCGGCTCAGCTCAGCCGCGCTACGGCAATCTTTAAACTCGCCTGATCGGCCGGTTCACCCTGAAAAAACCTCGCAAATGCGAGGTTTTTTATTAAGCGCGCGGCGGCAGGCTGAGGCGCGCCCCTCGGCGTCTACTCCTTTTACAGGTATAATCAGCTCACTTTTTTAACCGGCTCAGAAACCACGATGACGAAACTTACCTTACAAGAGCAGATGCTCAAAGCTGGCCTGGTCAGCAGCAAGAAAATGGACAAGGTGCAGCGCACCGCCAAAAAATCGCGCGTTCAGGCGCGCGAGGCGCGCCAGGCGGTAGAAGAGAATAAAAAGGCCCAGCAGGAGCGCGATAAGCTGCTGAACGAGCAGCAGAAACAGGCGGTTTTGTCCAGAGAGTACAAAGCGCAGATCAAGCAGCTGATTGAAATGAACCGCATCGAGATTTCGCGCGGCAATATTGGGTTTAACTTCACCGACAATAATCTGATCAAAAAAATAGAGGTGGATAAGGCGACCCAGGCGCAGCTGATTAGCGGCCGACTCGCCATCGCGCGGCTGGAAGCGGAGAACGGCGAAAGCGAGTACGCCATTATTCCAGCCAGCGTCGCCGATAAGATTGCGCAGCGCGACGCCAACAGCATCGTGTTAAACAGCGCGCTCAGTCAGGAAGAGCAGGATGAAGACGATCCCTACGCCGACTTTAAAGTCCCTGACGATCTGATGTGGTAACACCCGCCTTATCGCGCCCTGCCGGGCGAAGCGCCCGCTGAAACGCGGCTAAAACGGGCTGGCATGGCGCGCGGCCATCCGCTCTCCGCTTACCGGATGGGTGAAATGCAGCTCGCTGGCGTGCAGCATCAGTCGCGGGGTGCGTTCAGTGCCCGGCAGCAGCCGTCCGCCATAGAGGTCGCAGCCCAAAATAGCATGTCCCAGCAGCTGGCAGTGGATACGCAGCTGGTGGGTGCGCCCGGTCTCCGGCGTCAGCGCGACGCGCGTTAACGGCAGCGTCGCGCCGCCCTCTCCCGCCTGATAAAAGCGCTCGACGACCCGGTAGCGAGAGCGCGCCGGTTTGCCGCTCGCGGCGCAAATCGCCATCCGGGGGAAGCGCGCCGGATCTTTCGCAATCGGCGCCTCGATAACCCCACTCTCCTCCTCAACATGTCCGCACAGCAGCGCGCTGTAGACCTTGTTCACCGTACGCTGGCTGAACTGCTGGCAGAGCGCGGCGTTAATGGCTTTATTGCGCGCGATGACCATTAGCCCAGAGGTACCGAAATCGAGCCGATGCACCAGGGTAGAGCCGGGAAAAAGCGCCGCCAGCCGATAGTGTACCGAGTCAAGGTTAAGGGGATTTTTCCCCGACAGGCTGAGCAGCCCGGCGGGTTTGTTGATCAGCACCAGATGCGCATCCTGATAGAGCGTCTCTATCTCTTCCGGGCACGGTGGGGCGATAAAGGTATCGACAATAAGAGACATCAGGCGGCCAGTTGGGGAGCGAGCGCGGATAGTAGCGAATTTTGCCCGCGCTGGCGACTCTGGCGGATCGCCTGAGAGTCAGAAAGCCCCGCTGACCTTCGGTTTAAAGGCAAAGCGCGGTTGCGTGCAGCAGCACCGCCGCGCTCTCTTTTACGCGGCGCTGGCGTTAGGGTGTGATGAGCATTAGCTTATCAACAGCAAGCCCATGATGCGTATCTCCCGCCTGACGCCACGCTGCGCTGGCGGCCGGGCCTGCCTGTCGCCGCTGCTGGCGGGCTGGTGTCGCTGCTGGCCTGCGGCATTATTATTGATGTGATCTCCTCTGCGCCGATGGGCGCGGTTTCTGCCCTGCGCGAGACCAGCGTGCTGTTTGTCGCCGTGCTGGGCTATCTGTTTCCCGGCGAGCCCCTGACGCGCAGGAAAATAGCGGCGTGTGCGGTGATTGCCGCGGGCACCTTTACGATGAATTCATTGAGCGAGGAGAAGTTACTATGACAGATCGCTTTACCATTGCGCTGCTTGGCCCGGGCGCGATTGGCACCACCATCGCCGCCGCGCTGCATGAAGCGGGCCGCACGCCGCAATTGTGCGGACGCACTGCGCACCCGCAGCTGATCCTGCGTCACGACGAGGGTGAAGTGGTCGTGCCTGGCCCGGTCATGACCGATCCGGCCGCCATTGACCGCCCGTTCGACCTGGTCTTCGTGGCGGTAAAAACCACCCAAATCGCCGACAGCGCCCACTGGCTGGCGCGGCTGTGCGACGAAAACAGCGTGGTCTGCGCGCTGCAGAACGGCGTCGAGCAGCAGGCGCTGCTGCAGCCCTGGGTAAATGGCGCCGACGTGCTGCCTGCGGTGGTATGGTTTCCGGCGCAGCGCGAGCCAGACGCCTCTGTCTGGCTGCGCGCCGCGCCGCGTCTGACGCTGCCGGACCTGCCGCAGGCGCAGCGGGTGGTCGAGGCGCTGAGCGGCACGCGCTGCACGGTAGCGCTCTCGACGGACTTTGTTTCGATCGCCTGGCGCAAACTGCTGCAGAACGCGGTGGCGGGCCTGATGGTGCTGGCTAACCGTCGCGCCGGCATGTTTGCCCGCGCCGATATCAGCACCCTGGCGCTGAGCTACCTGCGCGAATGTGCCGAGGTCGCGCGGGCGCAGGGCGCGGAGCTTGACGATGATGTGCCGCAGACCATCCTCGAAGTGTTTCAACGTGCGCCAGCGGATTTAGGCACCTCAATCCTCGCCGACCGGCAGGCAAATCGCCCGCTGGAGTGGGAGATTCGCAACGGCGTAATCCAGCGTTACGGCCGCGCGCACGGTATCGCGACCCCCATCAGCGACGTTCTGGTGCCGCTGCTGGCGGCGGGCAGCGAGGGGCCTGGCTAAGCGGGCACAGCAGGCCCGCACGGGCCTGCTGCCTCCGCGATAAAGATTATTTTAGCGGCGGGCCCCTGTGCTGCGCCGCGTTGCCTGGCGCAGGAATAATAAGACGCGCTGCTGCCTGTCCTCAGGAAAGTCAGCATCAGGCCTGGGATCAAATAGTTAAATGCTTTATTCCAGCTGCAATTTGACTGCGTATACCTCTTTAATAACCCCACAACCGATCGGGCGAACTTAGATATATTGCCAGCGCAAAAAAGACAGCAGGCCAAATAAAAAGCGCCCCTCCAGACCTCTTTATTTATCCGGTTAAGCTTGATTTAGATCAACGAGATTAGCTATCGGCAGTTAATTGTTTAACTAAATAAAATGGATGGATTATTCTGTAAGGCATGTGGTATGCGTTTCCCTGGTGCCAGCCATTCTGGCTATCCCGCTTCACCTACCGGTCGCCAACGACTCCCGGAGCGGGATTTTTTTTTGCCCTGCTCTGCGGGCTGGCCCACTGCTCCTCCCCGGGGTAGGCAGCGGCGGGCCGCCATAATCTCCGCTGGCGAGCTTAACAGACGGCAGCGCAGCGTTAACGCGGGTGAATATAGCGCAACCGTAACGCGACTCTCCGTTTTTTATAAGCCGCAAAAGGTTCAGGCCAAATAAAGATGCTGCCTGTTCCTTTATTAATAACTGGTCTACTGACGATATTAATAGCACGCTCATCTTTAGGGGCAATAATAGCCGCACCCGCCCAGACGGAGAGTAGTAAAGCTGCCGCCAGCATTCTAAGCGGTGCCGCTATTTTTTATAAACGCAACGCTGATATTTTGTTAATTAGCATCACAGCGTTTTAATTCCGACATTAATCCTGACGCGCAACATTAAACAGTTGTTAAGCACAGCCGCGAGCGGCTCGCGGCTGCCCTCCAGCCCAGGGTAAAAGGCCACAGCGCCAAATGGCGATTATGTGATCCACATTGTAGTACAACTAACTTTTATCGTACTACAATACTCCCGCACTGCCAGCTGATATCGAACAGTTTGTACTTCAAATATGAGGCGAAACCAGGCGCTCGGGGTAAAGTAGAAGCAAACAGTCAGGCACAAGGAGCTTCTATGACCCTCAACAAAACCGACCGCATCGTTATCACGCTGGGCAAACAGATCGTCAGCGGCAAATATCTGCCCGGCGCGCCGCTGCCGGCGGAGACGGAGCTGTGCGACGAGTTCGCTACCTCGCGCAATATCATCCGCGAAGTGTTCCGCTCGCTGACGGCGAAACGGCTTATTGAGATCAAGCGCTATCACGGCGCTTTCGTTACGCCGCGCGGTCAGTGGAACTATCTGGATTCGGACGTGCTGCAGTGGGTGCTGGAAAACAGTGACGATCCGCATCTGATCGCGGCCATGAGCGAAGTGCGTAACCTGGTAGAGCCCGCCATTGCCCGCTGGGCGGCGGAGCGCGCGACGTCGCAGGATCTGGCACAGATTGAACTGGCGCTCAACGACATGATCGCCCACAACCAGGACCGGGAGGCCTTTAACGAAGCGGATATTCGCTATCACGAGGCGGTGCTGCGTGCGGTACATAACCCGGTGCTGGAGCAGCTTAGCGTGGCGATCAGCTCGCTGCAGCGCGCCGTCTTCGAGCGCACCTGGCAAGGCGATGAGGCCAATATGCCGAAAACGCTGAGGGAACATAAAGCGCTGTTCGACGCCATACGGCTGCAGAACGGCGACGCAGCCGAGCAGGCGGCCTACACCATGATCGCCAGCTCAACACACAGGTTAAAGGACATCACATGAGATCTCGCTATATCGCCGTTGACTGGGGTTCCACCAACCTGCGCGCCTGGCTTTTTGAGAACGAACGCTGTCAGGCAGGCAGAGAGTCAGAAGCAGGCGTCACCCGGCTAAACGGGAAGCGGCCGCAGGCGGTATTAGATGAGATCACCCAGGGATGGCGCGACTCCGCAACGCCGGTGGTGATGGCCGGCATGGTGGGCAGCAGCGTGGGCTGGCGTAGCGTACCCTATTTGCCCCTTCCCGCCCCCTTATCGGCTATCGGCGAGCAGCTGACGCTTATCGACGATAACCTCTGGATCGTGCCTGGTTTATGCGTCAGCCGCGAAGATCACCATAACGTGATGCGCGGCGAAGAGACGCAGCTGCTCGGCGCATACGCGCTGGCGCCCTCGCCCGTTTACGTGATGCCGGGCACCCACTGTAAATGGGTGCAGGTCGAGAGCGAACGCATCCTCGACTTTCACACCGTGATGACCGGCGAACTTCACGCGCTGCTGCTGCGCCACTCGCTGGTCGGTGCCGGTTTACCCGAACAGCAGCCGTCGCAGGCCGCGTTTGACGCCGGGCTGGCGCGCGGACTCGCCACGCCGGCGCTGCTGGCGCAGCTGTTTGAAATTCGCGCCGCCCATCTCCTCGGTAGCCTGGCGCCTGAAGAGGTCAGCGAGTTTTTATCCGGTCTGCTGATCGGCGCGGAGGTCGCCACGATGTGCGAACGCTTTAGCCATCAGCCGGTCGCGCTGGTGGGTGGCGAGACGCTGACGCGCCGTTATCAACAGGCGCTGGCCGCCGCTGGCCTGCAGGCGAGCGTGATAGCCGGCGATACCGCCTTTCAGACAGGCATAAGGAGCATCGTTAATGCAATGGCAAACTGAACTTCCCCTTATCGCGATTCTGCGCGGGGTCACACCCGATGAGGTCGTGGCGCACGTCGGCGCGGTTATTGACGCCGGTTTCGACGCGGTGGAGATTCCGCTTAACTCGCCGCAGTGGGAGATCAGCATCCCGCTGATCCTGAAGGCTTACGGCGACAGGGCGTTAACGGGTGCCGGAACAGTGTTGAAAACGGAACAGGTGGACCGGCTGGCGGAGATGGGCAGCAAACTGATCGTAACGCCCAATATTCAGCCGGCGCTGATCCGCCACGCCGTGAGCCTGGGCATGACCGTCTGTCCAGGCTGCGCCACGGCCAGCGAAGCCTTTAGCGCGCTGGATGCCGGCGCGCAGGCGCTCAAAATTTTCCCCGCCTCCGCGTTCGGTCCGGGCTATATCAAGGCGCTAAAAGCCGTGCTGCCCGACGACGTGCCGGTGCTGGCGGTGGGCGGCGTCACGCCGGCCAACCTGGCGCAGTGGCTGGAGGCAGGCTGTACAGGCGCCGGACTCGGCAGCGATCTCTATCGCGCCGGGCAGTCCGTGGCGCGCACCGCGCAGCAGGCGGCCGCATTTGTTCAGGCATACAGAGAGGCAGTGAAATGAAGATAACCCGGCTCACCACTTACCGCTTACCCCCGCGCTGGATGTTTCTCAAGATCGAGACCGACGAAGGCGTTGTCGGCTGGGGAGAACCCGTTATTGAGGGGCGCGCACGCACCGTCGAAGCCGCGGTGCATGAACTGGGCGACTATCTTATCGGTCAGGATCCGGCACGCATCAACGATCTGTGGCAGGTAATGTACCGCGCCGGTTTTTACCGCGGCGGCCCGATTATGATGAGCGCCATCGCCGGTATCGATCAGGCGCTGTGGGATATCAAAGGCAAGGTGCTGGGCGCCCCGGTCTGGCAGCTGATGGGCGGCCTGGTGCGGGATAAAATCAAAGCCTATAGCTGGGTTGGCGGCGATCGCCCGGCGGAGGTGATCGCCGGCATCGAGAAATTACGCGAAATCGGCTTCGACACCTTTAAGCTCAACGGCTGCGAAGAGCTGGGCATAATCGATGACTCGCGCAAAGTGGACGCCGCGGTTAATACCGTCGCGCAAATTCGCGACGCCTTCGGCGATAAGGTTGAGTTCGGCCTCGACTTTCACGGCCGCGTGAGCGCGCCGATGGCGAAGGTGCTGATCAAGGAGCTGGAGCCTTACCGTCCGCTGTTTATCGAGGAGCCGGTACTGGCGGAGCAGGCGGAATATTATCCCCGGCTGGCGGCGCAGACCACTATCCCTATCGCGGCGGGCGAGCGCATGTTCTCGCGCTTTGAGTTCAAACGCGTGCTCGAGGCGGGCGGCGTGGCGATCCTGCAGCCCGATCTCTCCCACGCAGGCGGCATCACCGAGTGCGTTAAAATCGCCGCGATGGCGGAAGCCTACGACGTCGCCCTCGCCCCGCACTGCCCGCTCGGCCCTGTCGCCCTCGCCGCCTGTCTGCACGTCGATTTCGTCTCGCGCAATGCGGTCTTCCAGGAGCAGAGCATGGGCATTCATTACAATCAGGGCGCCGAGCTGCTCGACTTTGTGAAAAATAAGGCGGACTTCTGCATGGAAGGCGGCTTCTTTAAGCCCCTGATGAAACCGGGTCTCGGCGTGGAGATTGACGAAGAGCAGGTTATCGAACGCAGCAAACAGGCGCCAGACTGGCGTAATCCACTGTGGCGCCATGCGGACGGCTCCGTCGCAGAATGGTGATGCGGGTTAATTAGCTCAGCCTCACGCGCTCTCACAATAAATAACGAGAAAACACACCCTCTGTAATTAACAGGGCATGGTGAATGGCTTTGCCATGCCCAAAATCTGGAGACAGATTGCGATGGATATTTCCGTAACGCATGCAAAAGCCGGGCGACGTCGTTATCTGACGCTGTTGATGATCTTTATTACCGTGGTGATCTGTTACGTCGACCGGGCGAATCTGGCCGTGGCGTCGGCGCATATTCAGCAGGAGTTCGGCATCACTAAAGCGGAAATGGGCTATGTCTTTTCCGCATTCGCCTGGCTCTATACCCTGTGCCAGATCCCCGGCGGCTGGTTTCTCGATCGCGTCGGTTCACGGCTCACCTATTTTATCGCCATTCTGGGCTGGTCGGTGGCGACCCTGCTGCAGGGCTTCGCTACCGGGCTGATCTCACTTATCGCCCTGCGCGCCGTGACCGGCATCTTTGAAGCGCCCGCCTTTCCCACCAATAACCGCATGGTCACCAGCTGGTTCCCGGAACAGGAGCGCGCCTCTGCGGTGGGGTTCTTTACCTCCGGGCAGTTTGTTGGCCTGGCCTTTCTGACGCCGCTGCTAATCTGGATACAGGAGCTGCTGAGCTGGCACTGGGTCTTTATCGTCACCGGCGGCATCGGCATTCTCTGGTCGCTGATCTGGTTCAGGGTTTATCAGCCGCCGCGTCTGACCAAAAGCATCAGCCAGGCCGAGCTGGCCTATATTCAGCGCGGCGGCGGCCTGGTTGACGGCGATGCGCCCGCGGCGAGAGAGGCGCGCCAGCCGTTGAGCAAGGCCGACTGGAAGCTGGTGTTTCATCGCAAGCTGCTGGGGGTCTATCTGGGGCAGTTTGCCGTCACCTCAACGCTGTGGTTTTTCCTGACCTGGTTCCCCAACTATTTGACCCAGGAAAAAGGCATCACCGCGCTGAAGGCGGGCTTTATGACCACGGTGCCGTTTCTCGCCGCGTTTGTCGGCGTGCTGCTCTCCGGCTGGCTGGCGGACAGGCTGGTGAAGAAAGGCTATTCGCTCGGCGCGGCGCGTAAAACCCCGATTATCTGCGGGCTGCTGATCTCCACCTGCATTATGGGGGCGAACTACACCGACGATCCGGTCTGGATTATGGTGCTGATGGCGCTCGCCTTCTTTGGCAACGGCTTCGCGTCCATTACCTGGTCGCTGGTATCGTCGCTGGCGCCGATGCGCCTGATTGGCCTGACCGGCGGCGTGTTTAATTTTGTCGGCGGGCTGGGCGGCATTACCGTTCCGCTGGCGATTGGCTATCTGGCACAGGATTACGGTTTTGGCCCGGCGCTGATCTATATCGCGGCGGTGGCGCTGATGGGCGCGCTCTCCTATATCCTGCTGGTGGGCGAGGTAAAACGCATCGCCGAGCCTGAAGAGCGCCGCAACGGCCTGCGGGCGCGCGTAACCTCTCAGTCAAAATAGGACTTGAGCAGCCTCGCCCTTCCGTGCATCAAGGCGCTGGCCCGGTGCGCCACCATAAAGAGGCGAGGCGCTTCTCTAAAAGTCCGGCCTGCCGGGCCGCTTGCCGACCTGTTGCGGCCGCGTTATCTTGCGGACAGAGGCCCGTTATCAAGGGGGTGTCAGGCGGCGCTCGGGCAGCAGAATACGCATCCGCAGGCCGCCTTCGGGCGGCAGTGAGGCCGCGATGGTGCCGCCGTGCGCCTCACAGATCGCCTGCGCGATAGAGAGACCCAGCCCGCTGCCGCCGGAGTGACGCGCCCGCGAGGCTTCGCCGCGCGTAAAGCGCTCGAACATCACCGGCAGAAACGCTGACGGCACGCCCGGCCCGCTATCCTGCACGCTGATTTCGTATCCCTCGCCGCAGCGGCGGGCGCTGAGCGTCATGCTGCCGCCGGGTCCGGCGTAGCGCAGCGCGTTTTCCATCAGGATGGTCAACACCTGCCCCAGCCGGAACGGATCGACAGGCAGCACGGCACTCTCCGCTATGGCAACCTCCACGCGCATGCCCGCCTCGTCGAGCTGCGGTTTAATCCACAGCAGGCGCTCATGCAGCAGCGCCGCCGGATTGCAGGGCTTCATCTCCAGGCTGAGCTGTCCCGCGTCGGCCAGCGAGAGCAGATGCAGTTCATCAATCAGCCTGCGCAGGCAGCTTAACTGCTCCATGATCAGCGTATGCTGCCGCCGATCCGCCGTGAAGACTCCGTCAATCAGCGCCTGCAGCCGCACCATTGCCGCCGTCAGCGGCGAACGCAGCTCATGGGCCATGGCGACGTGCGAGGCACGCAGCTCTTTGTCATAGCGCGCCAGCTGCCGCGTCATGGCGTTGAAGTTCTGCGCCAGCTGCGACAGCTCTGCCGGCGCCCCCGGCGTCAGCGCGGCCTGGGCGCCGAAATCGCCTTCCGCCACGCTTTCCGCCGCGCGGCTCAGCTGGCTGAACTGCGCAGAGAGTGGCCGGGCATGGCGCAGCCCGAAATAGGCGATAAAGGGAATGGTCACCAGCACCAGAATGCCGACGGTGATCCAGTCGGACGAGGCGATAGAGGGATCGGAATAGCGGATGCCCCACCAGCTATCGACAATCTGGTGAAAACGCGCCGGATCGCGCTGCGGATTTTCGCGCAGGATCAAAAAGGTCTTCAGCACCTCAGGCGGCATATGCCAGGTGATCCAGAGATACTGCACCGTGAAGCGCAGCCACATGCAGAGCGCGATCAGCACCACGGTGCCGATCGCCAGGGTCAGGATGCGTACGCAGAGCCAGCGCCACAGGGTTTGCGGAGGCGTTTTTTTCATGGCTGGCGGAACCGGTAGCCGATGCCGCGTACGTTTAGCAGCACCTCATTGATGCCCGCCGCCTCCAGCTTGCGCCGCAGATTATAGATGTGCGTATCGACCACGCGCTCCAGCGCGTCGCTTTCGGGCAGGCACTGCTCCAGCAGATACTGGCGGCTCAGGGCGCGAACCGGCGCGCGCATCAGGGTGGTCAGCAGTGAGAACTCCGTGGGGGTGATATCGAGGCTGGTGATGCCCGACTCTTCCTGCTCCACCGTGACCGTCATAGCCGCGGTATTGACCTCCAGCGCCCCCCAGCGCAGCACCTCTTCCTCTGGCGCCCTGGGGTGGCTGCGCCGTAATACCGCCTGCACGCGCGCCACCACCTCGCCGGGATGATAAGGCTTCACCACGTAGTCATCCGCTCCGTAGCGCAGCGCGCCGATGCGATCCGGCGTGTCGCCCATTGCCGTCACCATGATGACCGGCACGTCGCTGCCGCGTCGGATCTTCGCCAGCACCTCGGTGCCGTTCAGGCCGGGCAGCATAACGTCGAGCAGCACCAGATCGGGACGCCAGCGCTCGGCCTGCTCCAGACCGGCCACGCCATCCGCCGCCACCCTGACCAGGTAATTTTCCCGGCGCAGATAGGCTTCCAGTACCTCCGCCACGCTGGCGTCGTCTTCGATAATCAGGATCTTTTTATTCTGCATGGCTCACCTTGACACTTTCTTCATAAATCCCTGGCCGTTTATTGACACGACTGCCCGATAGTGGCGGCAGGCGATACCAGAGCCCGATAAGGGGCGGAAAAAATCGGATGACGAGGAGGCTTGATGATAACCAGAAAAACGGCGCTGTACATGGCCAGACTGGCACTGTTTTCCTGCGCGGCGGCGGCGGCGAAGGCACAGGCACGCCTGCCCTGACCTGACCTGACCTGGAGCTTGTAAATGTTCCGTTTACCGAAGAATCGGCTCATGCTCGCCGTCGCGTGTCCAGCATGCGTGGCGATCTATCTGCAGGCCTGGACGCACTGTCTCTTATGATAATGCGCCGCCCGCAGCGGGGAATTACGCTATGTTGCCAGAACAGCAGTTCTACGCCGAACTGGCGCGCTGGATAAAAGAAAATATTGCTCACCGCCTTTTGCTGCGCGATATTGCCGCCCGGTTTGGCTATTCGCAGTGGTACTTAAACCGACGTTTTATGCACTATCACGGCCTTAGCCTCGGCGCGTTTATTCGTCTGGAAAGAATGAAAGCGATAGCCAGCGAACTGATTAACAGCGATCGCCCCATAGTCGATATTGCCGTCAGCTATCAGTTTGAGTCGCAGCAGACGCTTACCCGGGCGTTCAGCCGCCAGTATGGCATGCCGCCAGGCCGCTACCGGCGCGCCATGCGGGAGGCGCGCCCTCGGCCAGGCTAGTGCGGCGGCGTGCGCCAGCCGCAGTGGGGAGGTCTGCTAGTAGCGGATGCGCCCGTTAGGGGCCGCCGCGTACAGGCTGCTCTCCGTTGCGGCCCGAAAAGGATCGCCCTCGGTGTCGCTCAGGCTGGCGATCATGCTGTCGGCCCACCAGTGGCAGTCGAGGCGGCGGATGCCTTTCATCAGCCTGGCGTGGCGGTGCTGCCGCTCTTTCAGCGGCAGCCGCAGCGCGGTATGGATGGCGTCGGCAATGGCGTCGGGATCATAGGGATTGACGATAATCGCACCGTCCATATGCTCCGACGCGCCCGCGAACTGCGACAGGATAAGCACGCCGGGATTGGCCCGGTCCTGCAGCGCCACATACATTTTCGCCATCAGGCTCATGCCGGCCATCAGCGGCGTCACCAGCGCGACGCGCGAGGCGCGGTAGATGCCCGCCTGCTCTTCCCGACTGTAGGTGTGCGTCAGGCAGCTAACCGGATACCAGCCAAACAGGCCGTGCGCGCCGTTCATTTCGCCGCACAGGCTTTCCAGATCCTGCGTGACCTCTCTGGCGCGGGGAAGATGGCCAGCCGCCGGAGAGGCGAGCTGCAGCAGACGAATCGATCCCTCATGCTCTGGATGGTCGCGGAGCAGCACCTCCATAGCGCTGAGGCGATACGGCAGCCCGGCGCTGCTGTCCAGATGGCCGCCGCTGAGCACGGTATGCTCCGGCAGCGTATCGCGGCACTGCTGCTCCGTCAGGCGACAGCTGTTGCTCTCTTTCAGGTACTCCACATCCTCCAGGTCGATGCCTACCGGAAAGACACCGGTGGCGATAATGCGGCCATGAACGCGCACGCTGGTGGCGCTGAGACGCTCGGTGCGGTATTCGCTTTCGATCCACAGCAAAAAGTTATTCCTGTCCTGAAGCGTCTGAAAGCCGATCAGATCGCAGCATAACAGCGACTCGGCCAGCCACTGCCAGTCCGGAATCGCCTCGAATCCCTGTCCGGAAGGAAACGGCTGGTGAAAGAAAAAGGCGGTGCGGTTGAGCAGTCCCGCCTCGCGCAGCAGTTTGACGCAGGGAATAAGATGATAATCCTGGATCCACAGCTGGTCGTCCGGCATCGCATATTCGCTGATGGCCCGCGCATAGGCTTCGTTGATCTTCTGATAGTGACGTCGACTCTGGCTGGTAAAGCGCGCCAGATCGGGACGCTGGTGAAAAACGGGCCACAATCCCTGATGCACGTAGCCGTGGTACCCCGCTTCCGCCTCCTCCTGCGTTAGCGGAAACGTCAGGGTGTCAAACTTAGTGCCGTGGCGGAAAGCGAGCGTGCGCGGCGTTTCCGGCGCGATCGCTTCGCATTTTCCGTTCCAGCTAATCCAGAGTCCGCCGCGGCGCGACAGGATAGCGTCGTACAGCGCCGAGAGCGTGGAGTGCTGGGAGTAGTTATGTGAAACCAGAATTAAGCCCGACATGGAAGCATCCTGTTATGCGCCCGGCTTTTGCCGGGCGGCGTGGGGGTAAAAGACGGAGTAAAAACTCAACAGAATTCAACCATCAGGCGTATAAAAATTTTGTATTAATGAGAGGGGTGGGAATAAAAATTGAGTAAAGGTTTTGTGGTTAGCTGCCGGTGGCTGGCCAGGGGTGTCATGCAGCGATGGCGGGCTCTAACGGCTGGCCGTCCTGGTCAGAAAAAGATCGGTAAAAAAGCCGCGCTCTTCAGGGCGATGAACAGAGGGACTGGTGCGATATACAATAAAAGGATGAGGGTATTTATACCGGCTCCACGCCCGTGGCAACGGAACGCATAGATATTTATCGATACGCTTCTTTTGCTATGCGGAAATTATTTCCACTCCAACAGGGCATTAAACACCGCCCCCAAAAGAAGCTTACCCACCAATAAAAAAAGCCCGATAAATCGGGCCACCCAGAATAAAGGGCTTATATATATAAAGGACAGCTTTTATCAGGCACTGAACCAGGGTTTGTACAAGTATCGCGGCTGTATCTTTAATCACCGCTGCGCATCCGCCTGTTTCCGCCGAACAGTAATTTAATCAGCTGATGATATAATCGCTCTTCTTCAGGAGACTCACAACATTCCAGCCTTCTCAGCAATTTACAACAGATCGCTTTGCGATTAATCATTCTTTCTGAGTTCATAAGTTCATAAACGATCGAGCCTATAATAAAAGCCTTTATATCTGCTTCCTCAGGTTGCTTGTCTTTCAAAGAACGCATTAACGTGCTGGTACTGTTATCATGCATACGAATCCCGACTGAATGAATTAAAACAACATTTCTCCAGACTGTGTTGAGCATTACAACTGCCTGTTTAAGCCGCAGTCAGCAACGATGTATCCATAACCCATTGATTTTCAAATGAAAGAAACAAGGGGCCTTTAAAGAGTTACCCTTCTACTCACCTGTATTACCGGTTGTTCGTCGGCTTAACTTTCCGCCAGCGCGTCCCGCTTCTACCGCGCGTTCACGGTTGTATTTAAAATTACCGCTGCTCATCTTACCCCCTTTACGCCCCGCCTCACGAGCACGCTCTGGATTTTCCGCAAAATTACCTGCACCACCTCGACGTTGTTGCATCTCATCACCTCATATAAGTACAAGCGATATGTTTCATAAGATTACTGCGGTAAACATATGAACTATGGAATTAACGCCAGGAAAATTCAATATGCGAAAACACTTTTAGTAAAAAGCCACCGCTACGCTTAAAACTTATTTAAGCCGATCGGCATTCATAATCAGCTAATTAAAAAAGGATAAAGAAGCTCATTTGTACAACTATTTTTTTAATGTACAATTTTGCAAAAAATGCTGAGAATTGATCTAGATCACAAGGATGACGGCAGCAATCCTCTGCCGCTGCGCTGTAATAGCAACCCAAACATGCCAGATAAAATATTGGCAGTATCACTGCCTTAACAAGCAGATATAAAGAAGAAGTCAACTTTTCTGTCTTTATTAAAGCGCAGCGATAAGCTAAACGCTGCGCCAGCTTAAATAACTGACCTCTCTTTAGGGCCAGGATATTTAAGGCTGCTAACAACTTCCTCTTTTTATATCAGTGCGCGACTCTGCGATATTGAATAAATATCTGGTACGGCTACGCGCAAAAGCGGGAGCAATTACCCTCTAACAGCGGCAGGCAGCACCCTTTTCGGGCGTGTAAAGAAGCCTCTTCTCCCTGACAGGCTCTTTGTCCGCCAGAGGCCTGCGCGCCCTGTAAACGCCATGTTGTACAGCTTTTTCACTCGCCGGTTAAATAGCGGCGCAGCGACGTCGGCGGTACGCCCGGCAGGCTGCAACAGTCTATGCTCTATGCTTTCATCATCTAAAAACTGCGGTCATTCACGATGAGTCATCTCGATCCCCAAATGCTGCTTCTGCTCTATTTTGTCTTGCCCGTCTGGCTGATAGCGGGATTTGCTGACTGGATTTGCCACCGGGCAACGAATATCGAAACCACAACCGGGCTAAAGGAGACCTGGATCCATATTTTGATGTTTGTGGAAATGGGCCTCCCGCTTCTCTCCGCTCTGTTTCTGGAGGTTAACGCGCTGGTTATCGGTTTTATGATCGCTATGTTTTTTTGTCATGAGGCGACCGCGCTCTGGGATGTGAGCTATGCGGTGACGGCCAGGAAAGTCTCGCCGGTTGAGCAGCATGTGCACAGCTTTCTTGAGATGGTGCCGCTGATGGCGTTACTGCTGGTTATTTCCAGGCACTGGTCGCAGTTTCAGGCACTATTTGGTTTCGGTAGCGAAGCCGCGAAATATGAACTGATGCTCAGGTCAGATCCCCTGCCGTCGGGCTACATCGCCTTTGTGCTTTCCGCTATTTTTCTTTTGGAAATGCTGCCTTACTTTGAAGAGTACCGCCGCGGCAAGAGAGCGAGAAAACAAGCAGATATGCGGTAGCGTCGCGTCGCTGTTTTAGCCCGCTAGCAGCCTGCGGTAATAAAATCGCCGTTGCTGCTCACTGGAATTACGGTTGAAAACAGCACCACTGCAAAAAGGATAAGCGCCATTCCGCCTGCGACTAATGCCACCCTGCCCAGCGTGCCCGCGTAGCGCACCACAAGGGGCGGTTTCGCGGCCAGCATCCACTCCCGGAAGTGATGCACCCAGGTGGCCAGGATCATAATAGAGGCCGCCGTGCCCAGCGACATCGCCATCACCGCCGCGACGCCCCAGCTGAACATGCCGACGGCATTGGCAAAGAGCAGGATCATTAGCGCCCCGCTACAGGGCCGGATGCCAATACCGGCAATAACCCAGGCCGCATTGCGCCAGCCGCCGGTGAGTTCATCAGCGCTGCGCTGGTGCTTATGTCCGCAGCCGCACGCCGCATCATGCTGATGATGCCACGGTCTGATCGCGCGCCTCAGCAGACGATCGATACCCGCCGCCCGCGCGATCAGCGCGAGGCCAAAACCGGCAATCAGCAACGCGCTTGCTTTCTCCATCCAGTAGCGGCTCAGGCTCAGGTCGCCCATCGAGAGATTGAGGAAGACCGCAAGGATCAGTACAAAAAGCACCGCGACGATCCCCTGCATCAGGCTGCCAGCCAGGGTAATCATGCGGCTGGCGGTGAGTTTTTCCCTGTGGGTAGCAAGCCAGGTTGTAATCACAAACTTGCCGTGGCCGGGGCCAACCGAATGCAAAAAACCGTAGGCAAAGCTGCCAGCTATCAGCATCAGTCCGCCTTTAATATGATGATCGCGCTGCAAAAGCAGGTACTGCACCAGATAGCGATGCAGTGAGATCTGCAGGGTGAGACAGTACTGCACAAACTCCCCCCAGTGCCGGGCGAAGAGCGAAAGCAGCACTACCCCTACGACCCCGCTAAAGCCTGATAGCATTATCAGCGAGGCGGCACTGCGTTGGTCATTTTTCATCAGGGTCTCCTGCCGGTTTGATTGCACGCCGCTAAGGTGTTTCTGGTCGCTAAGGGCATAGTGAGGTTTTGCCGGGTTTAATATTAGCGTTTCGCCTGTCATTGTACCGGGCGTTGTCGCTTTGTGGTCGTTTTACACCAGCGGCTGCCGCCCGCGGGCGTAGCTTTCAGCAGAGGCGCTTTATAGTTATCCGCCGGAACCACCGCCGCTCACGATGACGACTACGCGCAGCCCGCCGGAAAAGCCGTTATTCCGCTGTTCACCGCCCTGACTTTGCGCGCGCCTTCTCGCAAACAGCTTTACAGCACTTAATCTTAGCTTAAGAATAATCCTATAGAGTAAAGGCTTCCCTGGCCCGATTCGGGCTTTTCCGGAGCCTGTCCCTATGCAAAATAAGATTACAGAATCTCACTCCCTCAGCAAAGTGCCTGCCGTTACCCTGGCTTTCTGGCTAACGAAAATCGCTGCCACCACGCTGGGTGAAACCGGCGGCGATGCGGTGACCATGTCAATGGATCTGGGCTACCTTACCGGTACGCTGATTTTCGCCATTATCTTTTTAATCGCTGTCGTGGTGCAGATTAAACGCCACAGCTTTAATAAGTGGATTTACTGGTTTACCGTGGTCGCCACCACCACCGTCGGCACGACGCTGGCGGACTTTGCCGATCGCTCCCTGGGGATAGGCTATCTGGGCGGCACGCTGCTGCTGAGCACGCTGCTGATTCTTTCTCTGTTTATCTGGCGCATTACCTGCGGCACCATCGCCGTGAACTCTGTAAACAACGGCGTAACCGAGTGCTTTTACTGGGTCACCATTATGTTTTCGCAAACGCTGGGCACGGCATTAGGCGACTGGACCGCAGACAGCGAAGGGCTGGGCTACGACGGCGGGATCCTGCTGTTTGTGGGCGCGCTGGCCATTATCTGGGCCGCCAGCCGCTTTACCACGCTTTCGCGTACGGCGCTGTTCTGGGCTGCGTTTATCCTGACCCGACCGCTGGGCGCAGTGGTCGGCGACTTCCTGGATAAGCCTGTCGCCTCGGGCGGCCTTGCGCTGAGCCGCTATAGCGCCTCATTGACCCTGGCGCTGATTATTATCGCTTTTCTCTGGCTGCTGCCGCAGCGTCCAGCGATAAAGAGCGCGACGGCAAGTTAATACAGCCGCGCCGCTGGCTCTTCGGCTATCGGCGCCTGCACGATAAGATGGATTAAGGCCGCCAGCGATGGCGGCTTTAATCCATCTGGAGTCATAAAATGCCCTGCCGCTTTTGCGCTGAACGCCGGTGTCTGGCAGCCGCTGCATTGCAGCTGGCATTGGTTATATGTGCTATAGCGCCGTGCTTTCAGGCTCTTTAGCTGCCGGTGACTATCCGCTGTGCTTAAAGTGGCGATGATTACGCTTTTCGAGCCGGCGCTTATCATGGTCTTCTTGCTACAATCCGCATTTCAACAAGCGCATTTTCGGGGATAAATTCTGCTACCCCGATGGCGGACCAGGCCGGGTATGGTGCCTTTATATACTCGTCTTTTACTTTCGAAAACACCGCTATATGTTTTTTTAAATCAATATGAAAAGTTGTCATCTCAAGGATGTGCTCATAGCTTAAACCGGCGGCTTGTAAATAAATCCCGAGCTTATAAAAGGCATCATGAAACTGTTCTTCAGGATGCTTGCTGACAGGTTTATCCTTGCGGGCTGCGGTAACGCCTGAAAGATAGAGGGTGCCATCTGCCTCGATAGCAGGAGAGAAGTGCCAGTCGGTGAAATAGTGTTGAAATTCTTTAGGTACTATCGATTTTTTCATGATTTGCTCTCCAGGTGCTAAAAACACGCTATCGGGTGGCGCGGGCTAAGTTTGTTTTATGAGAGTATAACTTCCGCTCTATCCGGGGATCACCAGCTGCAACCCCGCCGTACTGTGGCGGGACAGAGACTCACAGCCTCCGCTAACCAGGGAAATATGCGATGAATGACGCTGTTGCAAAAGGAACCTGCCTTTGTGGCAAGGTGGCGTTTCAGCTCTACACTCTGCCGCGAAAATATTATCGCTGCCACTGTTCGCTTTGCCGAAAGCAGAGCGGGACCGGGCATAACCTGGCGACACTGGTCAGCGCCAAAGATTTTGCCTGGGCGGAAGGCGCCGCAGAAGCGATCGCTACGTGGCAGCGTCCTCAGGGGTATCGCAACGACTTCTGCCGATCCTGTGGCAGCACGGTGCCTAATACTTTGCGTAACTCCCCGTGGGTATGGATCCCCGCAGGCCTGCTGGATACCCGCACGGAAATGACGTGCGCCGGTGATTTCTGCCTCGACGATGCGATGCCGTGGGATTCCGTTGCCGGTGAGTGCAGATATGGCGATGCCCCAGCCTCACTGACGCTGTTGCTAACGCTTCTTGATCTCCCCGCCCCGGAATAACAGGGGTTATTCCGGCTTGCTTTGCCTGGAGAACAGATAATAACAGCAGGCTGCCTCTGCTAACCGGCAACCTGCCCGCTTTGTGCCAGCAGTGGCCTCTATAACTCCAACGCGCGGAGAAGGCATGCCCCCCTGAAGCCGCCGGGTGTAGAGAAACAGGTTTTCATGCTGTTGTTTCTGTATATCATTGGCAGCCAGCAACGACTCCGATAAGAAGTTGAATATGCGTAATGACTTACAGCGTGTGCTAATTATGGGAAACAGCGGTTCAGGTAAAAGCTGGCTGGCTGCACGTCTGTCTGCATTTAACAAGCTGCCTGTTACAGATCTGGATACGCTCAACTGGCAGCAAGGAGGCTACGGCAGAGCCCGGGCTAAAGCCGATGTACTAAACGATGTTCTGGCGATCGCAGAGAGTGAGCGCTGGATTATAGAGGGCGTCTATGGCTGGATTGCAGAGAAAGTCGCCGCGTATGCTTCACATGTTATATGGCTAACGCCTGAGCCAGCGGAATGTGTTGAAAACATTACAGCCCGCGGGATCAGAAACAGTGGCTCAGTTGAAGCGTTTAAAGACTTGCTGGAATGGGCCTCCTTATATGAAAAACGAACCGGAATGAGCAGTTATCAAGGCCATCTCTCTGTTTTTTCTCAAGTCAGTCATAGTCGTCAGATAAGGCTGTCCAGCCGTAACGATATAGATCAGTTCCTGACCCGACTCTGATCGGGCCAGTTCAGTACAGGTTCGCTTTTCGCCGAAGCGAACATCGGCCCGGCTGAGGGTCGCGTTATGCTGGCCTCCCTGCCGGTATGTCAGCCCTATTCCCTCGCCACTTCATCCTGCAATGACGTCAGCCGCCGCGCCAGCGAGATCGGCAAGCGGCTCTCTGCTGCATGCTGCACCCCGCGTCGGGAAGCCAGCAGACACGCGCATCGCACTCCTTTCCATCTCGTTACGCAACATAAGTCGCTCTCGATTAGATTGATGCCAATTTATTTTGTAAAGGCCATGAAGTAACCGCCTGTGAAGCCGATAGTAACGCTCGGTGATATTAAACAAAGGGAAGTATGATGAAAGTTTCTACACGTATTGGAACTGGATTTGGATTACTTGTACTGCTCCTGATTATCTGTACAGGAGTTGCATTCAATGGACTAACGCAAGCGCAACGAGGCATGGACGACGTAGTCAACAACAGGATGAAGCGGCTTACTCTTGCCCTGGATATGCGGGGCAATGTGCGGGATATGGCTATTGCTGTGCGCAATATGGCACTGATGAGCTCGCCCGAAGAGATGCAGCTTGAGTGGCAGCGGCTGGAAACGCAGCGTGATAAATATATCAAAGAGCGGGAGCTGCTGGTTAAAAACATGTCGCAAAACGTCACCGCTAACGGCAAGGCTGTGCTTGAAGAAGTGCTGGCCGCTGAGGATGACGCGCTAAAGACGCTGATCAACGCCGGAAAGATGGCTCTGCAGAATAACGATCAGGAGACCACCGCTTATCTGCTGAAAACGGTGCGTCCCGCCCAGCAGCGATTGCTGAAGGGCCTGAATGAACTGGCTGATATTCAGAAGCAGCTGAGTAATGACAGGGTGCATGAGCTAAGCGACAACGTGGCTAACGCCAGGCTGATGCTCGCCCTGCTCTGCCTGTTTTCCGTTATAACGGCGGTGTCAGTTTGCATCGTTATCTGCCGCATACTGATGCGCCAGCTGGGCGGCGAGCCGGCACAGGCTCAGGCGCTGGCCGCCGCCATCGCAGCGGGCGACCTGACGGTGCCGGTTATACTGCGGCGCAACGACACAAGCAGCCTGCTGGCATCGCTTGATGGCATGAAGGCAAATCTGCGAGGTCTGGTGTCCCAGATCAGGGATGCGTCTGCCTCCGTGGCGCTGGCCGCCGACGAGATTTCGCAGGGCAATACGGAGCTCTCCTCGCGCACCGAACAGCAGGCCGCTGCGCTGCAGGAAACGGCTGCAAGCATGGAACAGCTTACGGCAACGGTGAAAAGTAATACTGAGGGAGCACAGCAGACGGCCGGCTCCGCGCGTGAAACGGCACAGCTTGCTCGTTCAGGCGAGAGAGACGTTCAGCGTATGTCGGAAACGATGAATGCGATATCCGTGAGCGCAGCAAAAGTACAGGAAATTACCTCCGTTATTGAAAGCATCGCCTTCCAGACCAACATCCTGGCGCTAAATGCTGCCGTCGAGGCCGCGCGTGCCGGTGAGGACGGTCGTGGCTTTGCGGTAGTGGCGGGTGAAGTCAGAACGCTTGCCCAGCGCAGCGCAAACGCCGCGTCTGATATTAAGCGACTGATGGCGGACGCCGTAAGCGTTGTAGATTCCGGAGTGGCAGCAGCGACAGAAGCCGGGCAGAGCATCCTTAAAATTGTCGGGATGGTTGGCGAACTGGCCGAATCGATGGACAACCTTTCATTTTCCTCCTCCGAACAGATGCAGGGCATATCTCAGGTCAGCATCGCCGTCAGCCAGATGGATGGAGTCACGCAGAACAATGCGGCGCTGGTCGAGGAATCATCCTCCGCCTCCCAGTCGCTCTCTGAGCAAGCCCACTCCCTGCGCACAATGATTGAGGTATTCAGGGTATGACCTGTAAAAATCGGAAGCAAAGAGGTAGCAGATGCTGCGCAGGCTGAACAGGCGCGCTGATCCGGTGGAAAAGCAATAGCGCTGACACACCTTAACGCATAACGAAGTGCCAGAAGACCTGCCCCAGGCCCGATCTGAAACCTGGGCAGGTTACCCTTTATTCCGGCCTGCGTCACAGGGAACTGACGGCGCGGGCCTGCAGAACCTGCGCTTTGCCGCCCCGAACGACGCGCGGGAAACGCGGAAAAGGCCTGTCCCGGGCGCAGGCCAGACAGCCAGGGACGCGTGCAACAGCTGCGGTGCCGGGTGCCTCCCGGTGAGTCAGAAAAGCCAGAACCTGACCCGCCATGCATACTTAGCAGTGCATTAAGCTGGCTTAGCCCCTCCGCACAGGGGGATTCACCGCAGCGGCAGCATTTTATATCAGTTTTTTGGGGTTATTCCGGGTGCTGGATCAACGAAGGAGGCATTACCGATTAACCAAAGCTGTAATGCCTGACGTTATTTATTCACCCTCTCTCAGCGCTATTGGTTGTTCCTGCTTAATGCCGACTATAGAAGGGATAAGTGAAGAATAATAAATGAACGCAGTTCAAACCGAAATGAAACATCACTGCAACCCACAATCTCCCGCTCCACATCCATGCAAGCCCATAAATAATCCCGGACAAGCCTGCAAAAAACACCAGCAGCCATCCCCCCGCATAGTGCATCACACCAAATAGCGCTGATGTAATGAGTAGCGCCAGAACAGGCGAGATAAATTGCGTTAACCGCTGCTGCACATAGCCCCTGAACAAAGCCTCTTCAGCCAGGGAGACAAAAAACAGATTGGCAAGAGCAAACTGAGCAAACCAGGCTGGCAAATGCGGTTCAATCCTCAGACCACCCAGTGCAACCCCCAACAGCAACAGCGCGGGAACGGAGACAATTAATAACGCCCAGCCCAGCACGCCCGATTGTTTAGCGGGTTTCGCCACAAATAGCGTTTTCATGCTAATCAGAAGAACGAAAGGAATAAGGGCTTTATCAAAATTATAATACATCGTAAAGGGAGCACTTTGTGAACCCGCAATAACTGAATCCAGCACCTTCGGGTTATCAAACCCCGGAATAAGGTGTAGCGCCAGTGCCAGGGCGATTAACAAATTGATGCAGCTAAGCCCCTCTTTTATTTTTCTGCTCTTTTCCCCGACGGATATCATTAAAAGATAGTTGCCAACAACGACTAAAAGTAAAAACAGCGCGTGATAATCAATCACCTGATTAACGTAACCCAGCCCCACGGCCACCGCCAGTAAAAAGCCAGATATAATTTTATTAACCCTGAGGGAAAGGAGTGAAGCCGCAAGAAAATACCACATTATAGATTCTCAATGATAAATACAGACATTGTAACTTACCGATGCTGCATGGGGTGATTTCAAAATTAAAAGCCAAAGCAGCCGGGGAGATTAAAGCGC
The DNA here is from genome assembly GCF_022346785.1 of Pantoea sp. ACRSC. Lineage (NCBI taxonomy): Bacteria > Pseudomonadati > Pseudomonadota > Gammaproteobacteria > Enterobacterales > Erwiniaceae > Pantoea > Pantoea sp. ACRSC. The sequence goes on along the minus strand of NZ_JAKRNN010000008.1, from coordinate 33,116 downwards.
TATTCCCCGGCAGGGATTGATTTAAGTCAGCACTATGCATTTAACTTCAGGCTGATAACCATTAACTAATGGCGTCGCCACTGAGTAAAGCCGCCGCCGCACGCATCCGCACGCCCTGAAAGGCGCACAGAAGCCCTGGTCTCTCTCCAGCACAAGATAACGCTGGGACGCCGCAGTAAAACGTGCTGGCATTCGGCGCCGTAATCCGTACCATACGCGGCATGCTTTTGCCTGCTGATTGTTGTCAGCTGGCGCCACCCCCTCTTTTATAGCCAGTCAGATGGGGCAAAAAAACGTGCAGAAAGATGTTGCCGCTTATCTGCCCCTTTTGGTTTCAGAGACAAAGAAAATGCAAGAAAATCAAACGGTTGACAAGAAAGAACAGTACAACCTCAATAAACTCCAGAAGCGTCTGCGTCGTAACGTCGGCGCTGCAATCGCCGATTACAATATGATTGAAGAAGGCGACCGCATCATGGTCTGCCTGTCGGGCGGTAAAGACAGCTATACGCTGCTGGAGATCCTGCGCAATCTGCAGCAGAGCGCGCCGGTTAATTTCTCGCTGGTGGCGGTTAACCTCGACCAGAAGCAGCCGGGTTTTCCAGGGCATATCCTGCCGGAATATCTGGAGTCGCTGGGCGTCGAATACAAAATCGTCGAGGAAGACACCTACTCCATCGTTAAAGAGAAGATCCCGGAAGGCAAAACCACCTGTTCGCTCTGCTCACGTCTGCGCCGCGGCATTCTCTACCGAACCGCCACCGAACTGGGCTGCACCAAAATCGCGCTGGGCCACCACCGCGACGACATTATGCAGACGCTGTTTCTCAACATGTTCTACGGCGGAAAAATGAAAGGAATGCCGCCGAAGCTGATGAGCGACGACGGCAAGCATATCGTGATCCGTCCGCTGGCCTACTGCCGCGAAAAAGATATCGTGCGCTTCTCCGAGGCGCGCAAGTTCCCGATTATTCCTTGCAACCTTTGCGGATCGCAGCCGAACCTGCAGCGCCAGGTGATTGGCGATATGCTGCGCGACTGGGATAAACGCTATCCGGGCCGACTGGAGACGATGTTCAGCGCAATGCAGAACGTCGTGCCGTCGCACCTGGCGGATACCAGCCTGTTCGATTTTAAAAACATTCAGCACGGCGATGCGGTGGTGGACGGCGGCGATCTCGCCTTTGACCGCGAAACGCTGCCGATGCAGCCTGCCGGCTGGCAGGAAGAGGAGGAAGCCGCGCCGGCGGTTCGCCTCGACGTGCTGCAGCTGCCGTAAGCCGCAGCCAGTAAAAAAGGGCGCGCTGTTGAATCAGCGCGCCCTTTTTTTTACTGATGCGGCAGCGGATCGAGGATCGGCGGATAGCCTGGCTCTGGCTGCGGATCGGGCTGCGGGCTCGGCGGCGGCTGCGGTATTGGATCGGGGATCGGAACGGGATCGGTAGGAATCGGATCGCTGGTGATAATGGATGTCATACCCTGCTCCTCTGTGGTCGTTGTCCTTTAAGCATAGGTATAACTCAGCCGCAGGGGCAAAAAAAAGCCGGCGGATAAGGCCGGCGTATCGAATTAAATATGTGCTATGCAGTAATTCTAAAAAAGGAAGTAAGACAATATGGAGCGCAACGCCCATCGCTTGACGTTGCATCCACCTGCGGAACAGATTCTGCCGCTGTTGCACGACAGGGTTATTGACCTCGATCAGCTTTCCTTCCTTTTTTGCCCGCTGCGACGGATTATTGCCCTGCCGTTAACTTTTACAACCTTTTGATTACATTATTGTCACAGCCAGCGCCGCCGCTTCAGCCACCAGGCGACGCCGACAATCATAAGCAGCAGCAGCAGGCAGAAGATACTAAAGCCAAAATGCGAGCTGGCACCCGGCATGCCGCCGAGGTTGACGCCGAACAGCCCGGTAAGAAAGGTTGTTGGCAGGAAGATCATCGCCAGCAGCGACATGGTGTAGGTGCGGCGGTTCATCGCCTCCGCCATCTGCGAGGCGACCTCATCGGCCAGCACGGCGGTGCGCGCCACGCCAGCATCGAGATCGTCAAGCCCGCGCCCCAGCCTGTCTGAGACCTCCTGCATGCGACGGCGGTCGCTGTCATCCATCCACGGCAGCTTCTCGCTGGCGAGGCGTGAATAGACGTCGCGCTGCGGCGTCATATAGCGGCGCATAACGATCAGCTGCTTGCGCAGCAGTGACAGCTCGCCGCGCGCCGGCACGCGCTGGTCCAGCAGCGCATCTTCCAGCACAATGATTTTGTCATGCAGCTCTTCGATAAATTCGCTGGCGTGATCGGTCAGCGCGTCGCAAATGTCCACCAGCCAGCTGCCGCCATCTTCCGGCCCATTGCCGTTCTGCAGATCGGTCAATACCGCATCCACCGCATAAACCTTGCGGCGACGCGTTGACACAATCAGCTTGTCGTTGATAAAGACCCGCATCGCCACCAGCTGTTCCGGCCGGGAGTCGGCGTTGTGGTTGACGCTGCGCAGCACGATCATAAACCCGTCGCCAAGACGGCTGACGCGCGGCCGCATGCTGTCGCCCGCCAGCGCGTCGCGCACCGTATCGGGGATCAGCGGCGTAGACTGCAGCCATTCGGCGCTTTGCCGATGGGTATAGTTAAGATGCAGCCAGCAGGGACGTTCACAGTGGATAACGTCCTTATCTTCAATCGGGATCAGGCCGCCCTTGCCATCCAGCTGACAGGCGATAATGGCGTCGGATACCTGTAACGCTTTGCCTTCAATGACGTTCACTCACTTGCCTCACTAAAAAAATCAATACGATACAGTCTAGCGCGGCGCGGTTGAGTTGCAATCCTCAGGCTGTGAGCAAAGGTGTCCGCAGGCGGCCTGCCGGGCAGGCCGCATCGGGCTTAGTGCTTCTCGATCCACAGCTCGCGGCTGTAGGCGACATCTTCAGGGTTATTGATGGGATAGCCCTTCACCCACGGCTTGATGAGACGACCGTTGGTGTACTGATAGACTGGCGCAATCGGCGCCTGTTCAGCGAGAATCTGCTCTGCTTTGTTATAGTCGCTGTTACGCGCATCAGCCTGGGTTTCGCCGCGCGCCCGGGCGAGAACCGCATCGTAATCGGCGTTGCTGAAGCGCGCGATATTGCTGCTGTTGCCGCTGGTCAGCAGGCTAAGAAAGGTGGAGGGCTCGTTGTAGTCACCGACCCAGGAGGCGCGAATAACGTCGAAATTGCCGCTGTTGCGGCTGTCGATATAGGTCTTCCACTCCTGATTTTGCAGGGTGACCTGAACGCCGAGATTCTTCTTCCACATCGACGCCACCGCGATGGCGATTTTCTGATGGCTTTCCGAGGTGTTGTAGAGCAGCGTCAGATGCAGCGGGCGGCCAGGCCCATATCCTGCGGCGGTCAGCAGCGCTTTCGCCTGGGCGTTAAGCTCCTGCTGGCTGTGCTGCTCAATATAGGACTGTACTGGCCTGAAGCCTGCGGTCACGTCGGGGGTAAAACGCCAGGCGGGCTTCTCGCCGGTGCCCAGCACCTTCTCTGCGATAATGCGGCGGTCGATGCTCCACGACAGCGCCTTGCGCACGCGCGCATCCGCCGTCGCGCCCTTTTGTGTGTTGAAGGCGTAGTAGTAGGTGCCGAGTTGGTCAGGCGTATAAACCTCGCCCGGCAGCGTCTTTTTCAGCTGCGCATACATGTTTTTCGGGAAAGATTCGGTGATGTCGATATCGCCCGCGCGGTAGCGCTTGGTGGCGCTCGACTCTTCGTTAATGGGAATAAAGGTCACTCTGGTCAGCACCGAGTGCACGTCATCCCAGTAGGCGGGATTGCGCACCAGCACGATCTTCTCATTCACCACGCGCGACGCCAGCTGATAAGCGCCGTTGCCCACCAGCTTGCCCGGCGCGGTCCAGCCGTCGCCTGCACTGGCGATAACGCGCTGCGGCACCGGGAACAGCGCGACGTTGGCCGCCAGCGCCGGGAACCAGGGCACGGGCCGGTCCAGCGTCACTTTCAGGTGCTGCGCGTCCACGGCGCTGACGCCGAGCCGATCCGCCGGCAGCTCGCCTTTGGTTATCGCGCCCGCGTTGCTGATGCCTGCCAGCCCGGCAAACCAGGCAAAGGGCGAGCTGTTTTTCGGCTCGACCAGGCGCTGCCAGCTGTAGACGAAATCCTGCGCCGTCACCGGCTCGCCGTTCGACCATTTCGCATTGCCGCGCAGCGTGAAAATCCAGGTTTTATTGTCGCTGCTGCTCCAGCTTTCAGCGACGCCCGGCACGATATTGCCCTGCGCATCCTGACTGGTCAGCCCCTCGAAGAGATCGCGGATTACCTGGATTTCCGGCAGCCCCACGGCTTTCATCGGATCGAGCGAGGCGGGCTCATCTTTGATATGGCGGACAATCTCTTGCTTCGCGGCCAGCTGCGCACCGGGCGGCAGCTGCGCCGCCAGCACCGGACTGGCGATGCCGGCGAGGATCAGCGCCGTCAGCGTGTGGCGAAATGTGCTTTTCATCTTCACTCCCTTACCCTAATGAAGCGCTGCGCAACGCACTACCGGGCGCAGCATGACCCCGGCACTGTAGCGCAAATGCCTGAAGGATAAATAGCGATTTTCCGCGCGCGGCTTTTCCGCTACTTTGTCTGCAGAGGGTAACTGAGGAGAAAGCCGATGACGGTGTTACACCCGCGACCACGACGCGGAAAACTTGAGATCCCGTATCAGCGCTACGGCGACAGCGTGCTGGGCGCGCCGCTGCTCTGGTTTCCCGCGCCGGCCGCCGATAGCGACAGCGGGCTCATCCTGGCGGGCACCCACGGAGATGAAAACGCCGCTATCGCCACCCTTTCCGCCGCGATGCGCACGCTGCCGGACCGGCTGCGTCGGCACCACGTGGTGCTGGCGGTCAATCCAGACGGCTGTCAGCTGGGGCTGCGCGCCAACGCGCACGGCGTCGATCTTAACCGCAACTTTCCGGCAGCCAACTGGCAGAGCGGCGACACGGTCTATCGCTGGAACAGCGTCGCGGAGACGCGCGACGTGCTGCTCTCAACCGGAGATCGCCCCGGCTCCGAGCCGGAGACGCAGGCGCTGTGCGAGCTGATCCACGGGCTGAAGCCGCGCTGGGTGGTCTCCTGGCATGAGCCGCTGGCCTGCATCGACGATCCGCGCGACAGCGAGCTTGGCCGCTGGCTGGCGCAGCAGACCGCGCTGCCGGTCGTCAGCAGCGTCGGCTACGATACGCCCGGCTCGTTCGGCAGCTGGTGCAACGATCTCGGCCTGCCCTGCATTACCGCCGAGATGCCGGCTATTTCGGTTGATGAAGCCACGGAGCGCTATCTTGAGGCGATGATCAACCTGCTGCGCTGGCAGCGATAACTACCCGACCGGCGCTGACCTGAATGGCGGGTTCAACATCCACCGCCAGCCAGGTCGGCCCGTCCAGATCGGCGAAGCGCGCCGCTGGCACCAGCGGCAGCGCGGCATGGATCGCCCGCGAGGTGCAGATCATGCAGCCAAGCATCACCTCAAGGCCGAGCGCCTTCGCTTCTGCGGCCAGCGCCAGCGCCTCGGTCAGGCCGCCCGCTTTATCCAGCTTGATATTGACCATCTCATAGCGTCCCTTGAGCGCCGGCAGGCTGTCGCGGGTATGGCAGCTTTCATCGGCGCAGATGGGCAGCGGATGGATAAAGTTTGCCAGCGCCGCATCCTGACCGGCGGGCAGCGGCTGCTCCAGCATCGCTACGTCCAGATCCGCCAGCAGCTGGCAGCGCGCCGCCAGCCCTTCAGCCTGCCAGGACTCGTTGGCGTCGACAATCAGCGTCGCCTGCGGCACCGCCGCGCGGATCGCCACCAGACGCTCGGTAATAAAGGTATCGTCCAGTTTGATTTTCAGCAGGGTTGCGCCGTGCTGCCAGAGCGCGCGGGCGCTGCTCGCCATCGCTTCGGGGGTATCGATGCTGATGGTCTGCGCCGTCACCACCTCTGCAGGCGGGTTGACGCCGTTCAGCGCCCAGAGATCCCGACGCTGCTGGCGGCTCTGCAGATCCCACAGCGCGCTGTCGATGGCGTTACGCGCCGCGCCGGCCGGCATCGCCAGCTGAAGGGCGTCGCGCGTCATGCCCTGCTGCAGCCCCGGCAGAATCTCCGCGATCTGCGCCAGCACTGACGCTTCCGTTTCGCCGTAGCGCGCATAGGGGGTCGCCTCGCCGGTGCCTTTGACGCCATCCTCCTCGATCTCCACCACCACCACTTTTGCTTCGGTGCGGCTACCCCGAGCGATGACGAAAGGGGTATGCAGCGGCCAGGACTCGGGATAGCTTTTTACCGTTCTCATACTCTCTCCATGTCATTCGATAAATGCGCGACGTCTCGGATAATCTGCGTTTAAGGCTCGTAAGCCTTTTATAGATATGTCATAAATCTTTTTTCAAACCATACTTACCTGTAGCCAGTCACGCTTTTTTCTGACGTTTAAGGAATTACTATGTCTCATACTGTACATTTTCAGGGCAACCCGGTTGAGGTTGCTGGTCACTTTCCCCAGTCAGGCGAGCAGGCTAAAGCCTTTTCGCTGGTGGCAAAAAATCTCTCCGACGTGTCGCTCTCTGAGTATGCAGGAAAACGCAAGGTTCTGAATATTTTTCCCAGCGTCGATACCGGCGTCTGTGCTGCCTCGGTGCGCCGCTTCAACCAGCTGGCCAGCGAGCTGACCAACACGGTAGTGCTGTGCGTCTCCGCCGATCTGCCGTTTGCGCAGTCGCGCTTTTGCGGTGCCGACAACCTGAATAACGTCGTCACGCTCTCGACGCTGCGCGGCGCTGAGTTCAAACAGGATTATGGCGTGGAAATTTCTGCAGGGGCGCTGGCGGGCCTGACGGCGCGCGCGGTGGTGGTGCTGGATGAGCATGACAAAGTGCTGTACAGCCAGCTGGTAGACGAGATCACCACGGAACCCGATTACGACGCGGCGCTGGCCGTACTGAAGTAGCTTTTACCCCGGCGGCTGTCAGCCGCCGTTTTTCTCCTCCTGCTCGCCGCGCCTCTGCCCTAACCCATATTCACGCAGCTTGTTGGCGATAGCCGTATGGGAAACGCCAAGGCGTTTCGCCAGCTTTCGCGTGCTGGGATAGGAGAGATAAAGGCGGGTGAGCACGGAGCGCTCAAAGCGGCTGGTGATCTCATCAAGGGTGCCCTCCATCGCCTCATCCCCCAGCGAGGCGTCCAGCGCCTGTTCAGGCAGCACGATATCCTGCGGACGCAGTTCATGCCCCTCGAGCTGGGTCAGCGCTCGGTAGAGCGCGTTCTTGAGCTGGCGCACGTTGCCCGGCCAGTTGTAGCGCGTCAGCAGCCCGTTAAGCTGCGGCGAGAGGCGCGGACGCGGGATGCCCTGCTCGTCGGCAAAGCGCGCCACAAACATCTCGGTAAGCGGCAAAATATCCAGCGGACGCTCGCGCAGCGGCGGCAGATGCAGCGTTAACACGTTCAGGCGATAAAAGAGATCTTCGCGGAACTCGCCGCGCTGCACCAGCTCAATCAGGTTCTTCTGCGTGGCGCAGATAACGCGCACGTCGACATGCACCTCATGCTCTTCCCCGACGCGGCGGAAGGTGCCGTCGTTCAGGAAGCGCAGCAGCTTGGTCTGCATACGCGGCGACATTTCGCCAATCTCATCCAGCAGCACCGAGCCGCCGTTGGCCTGCTCGAAAAAGCCTTTTTTCCCCTCCAGCGCGTTGGGATAGGCGCCGGCGGCATGGCCGAAAAGTTCGCTCTCCGCAACGTCGTCCGGCAGCGAGGCGCAGTTTAGCGCCAGGAACGGCTTCTTGCCGCGCGCGCTGCGCAGGTGGCAGGCGCGCGCCAGCATATCTTTGCCGGTGCCGGTATCCCCGACGATCAGCAGCGGCGCGTCGTGCATCGCCAGCTTGCGTGCCTGGTCGATCACCTGACGCATCTTCGGCGTCACCGCGATGATATGGTCAAACTCCGACTCGTCGGTTACCACCAGGTTTTGCAGCTGACGCCCCATGCGCGCGGTGGATTTCAGCATCACCATGGCGCCAACCGGCTGGTCGCCCGTGCCCTCATCGGCGGTCAGGTAGATAGGACGCGCCTCCATCAGGAAGTCGCGGCCGTCGATCACCACATGCTGCGCCTGCGCCTCGACGCGGTCGCTCTCCAGCCAGCGCTGGAAGTTAAAGCCGCTAATCAGGTTGCCGGCGCTGTGGTTGCGAATTTTTTGCTCGTCGAGGTCGAACAGCTGCTGCGCAGCCGGGTTCGCCAGCTCCACTTTGCTTTTCAGGTCGATGGAAAAAACCGGCTCCGGCATGGCGACCAGCAGCGCGCTCAGGGCGCGATGTTCCCGCTCCGAAGGCATATAGGCGACGGTGCGCACGTCGGTTACGCCCGGCGTGCGGCGGATTTCCGCCATCAGGCTGCTGAACTGGTCAAATTCAAGCGCAGAGAAGTTAAGGTAAATACGGCCGAGCGCCGCGATTTCTATGCCGCGTAAATCGATGTTACGGGCGACTAACAGATCGAGCAGCTCGCGCGCCAGACCGATGCGGTCCTGGCAGAAGACTTCAAGACGCATTGCGATGGCCTTAGTCAGGTGAAGAATCGGGAGATAATACGCTAACTTGCGGCAGGTCTGAAGAGGCGTGGAAGCAAAAGTTGACAGTTCTGTTCAGTCTGCGGTGCGCTTCGCGCTGAGGGCAGCGCACCGCAGAAGGAGGCGCTTAGCCTTCGCGCTTCGCGCCGCTTTTGGGCAGCGTCTCTTTAAGCTGGCTAATAAGATCGCGGCGGAAATCGCCCAGGCGCGGCTTATCCTCTTCCAGCCAGGGCAGCGGACGGCAAAGCTCCATCGCCTTGATGCCGAGCCGCGCGGTAAGCAGACCGGCGCCGATGCCCTGCGCGGCGCGCGCGGAGAGCCGGGCGGCGATATCCTGCGACATCCAGTCCATGCCCACTTCGCGCACCAGCTCCGACGCGCCGGCAAACGCCATATTCAGCAGCACCAGGCGAAACAGCCGCAGCCGACTGAAATAGCCAAGCTCAATGCCGTAGATAGCGGCGATGCGGTTTACCAGCCGCAGGTTGCGCCACGCGATAAACGCCATATCCACCAGCGCCAGCGGGCTTACCGCGATCATCAACGTCGACTCGGCGGCGTGGCGGCCGATTTCGCGTCGCGCCTGACGATCCTGCACCGGCTGCACCAGCTGCGCATAGAGCGTAACGGTTTCGCGATCGTTCTGGCTTTCATGCAGCGAGGCGTGCCAGCGCTGCAGCGCCGGATGCGCCTGATCGAGACCCGCCTGCTGCGCCAGCTTTTCGCAGAAGGCGCGCCCTTTGCCAACGCTGTGGCTGTGCAGCAGTTCGCGTCCAACGTCGCGCGTTTCGGCGCGTGCGCGCAGCTTATAGAGGCGACGCCACTCGCTGGTGAGGGCGCCGACGCCGGCAATCACAATTAAAGCGCCCGCTGCGCCGCTGCCAAGGGCAAACCAGTCGCGCGTCAGCCAGGCGTCGTGCATCCACTGCACGCTCTGCGCCGCGACGCTGGCGGCGAACAGCGCCACGCCCGCGCCCACCAGCCGACGCCACAGGCTGCGCTTCGGCCGCAGCGCCTGCTCTACCGCCCGCTCTCCCGCGCCCTCTTCTACCACCTCGTCGGCCTGCTCATCGACGGCGAGAAACGCCTGCTGCGCCTCACCCTCGAACGCCTGCGCCGGGCGCAGCGCGGGCTCGCGCGGCCCATCCAGCGGCCGGGCAAAATCGATACGCGGCTTGAGTTGTTCATCGTTCATCGCAGCTTGTCTCCTAATAAAAATTCCAGCGCGGCATCCATGCGGATATGGGGCAGCGGTCGATCGATATCGAGCGGCTGCGGCCGGAACTGTTCAAACTGAAATCCCTGCTGCTGCCAGAAGGCGTGGCCCGGCAGGCGCGGCGGCACTTCGCCCGGATAGAAGGTCAGCGCCTCGCCGTCTGCCAGCCGCTCGCCGCGCAGCGCCGGGATCTTTTCGCCGCGATGGTCCACCAGCCCGCTCTGGGTCGCCTGCACCGACGCCAGACCGATGCAGTCCATGCTGATGCCCTCGAAGGCGGCGTTTTGCCACGCGTCCTGCACCAGCTGCTGCAGCAGCGACACCATATTGCCGTGCTGATCGGCGGTGATATGGTCCGCTTTGGTGGCGGCAAACAGCAGCTTGTCGATCACCGGCGAAAAGAGGCGGCGGAACAGGGTGCGCTGCCCATAGTGAAAGCTCTGCATCAGCTGGGTCAGCGCCAGCCGCATATCGTTAAAGGCCTGCGGGCCGCTGTTTAGCGGCTGCAGGCAGTCCACCAGCACGATCTGACGGTCGAAGCGCAGGAAGTGGTTGCGGTAGAAGTCCTTCACCACATGCTGGCAGTAGTAGCGAAAGCGCTGCTGCAGCATGGCGAAGTTGCTGCCTTTGTCAGCCTGCGCCAGTTTGCCGCGCGCAGACTCGTCCGCTAGCGGCCAGGGAAAGAACTGCAGCGCGGGCGCGCCCGCCATGTCGCCCGGCAGCACAAAGCGCCCCGGCTGGATAAAGTGCAGCCCTTCCGCTTTGCAGCGGTGCAGATAGTCGGTCCAGGCGGCGGCGATGGCGGCCAGTCGGTTTTCGTCGGCGGGCGCAAAGGGATCGAGCGAGGCGCAGAGTTCGCGCCACGGCTGCGCCCACTGCGCGCGATCGCCCTGCAACAGCCCCACCATCTGCCGCGACCAGTCGACATAATCCTGCGCCAGCATCGGCAGGTCGAGCAGCCATTCGCCGGGATAGTCGACGATTTCCAGATAGAGCGTGGCGCTCTCTTTGAAATGACGCAGCAGCGAATCCTGCGAGCGGTAGCGCAGCGCCAGCCGCATTTCGCTGACGCCGCGCGTTGGGGTCGGCCAGGCGGGCGGCGTGCCGTAGAGCTGCGCCAGCCCTTCGTCGTAGGTGAAGCGCGCCGTGCCCATATCGCGCTGCGGAATGCGCTTGACGCCCAGCAGCCGCTCGTCGCGCACCACGGAAAAGAGCGGCAGCCGCGCGCCGCTGTGCACGTTAAGCAGCTGGTTAACTAATGAGGTGATAAAGGCGGTTTTGCCGCTGCGGCTCAGGCCAGTAACCGCCAGGCGCAGATGACGATCCGCGCCGCGGTTGAGTAGTGACAGTAGTTCAGACTTGTTTATCATCTTTTTCCCTGATGAAGCGCGCCGCCGCCCGCTTCATTACGCGCTGCAGCAACGGCTCCAGCGCCAGGGAAAGCAGAATGCGCAGCGGGCGACGCGCAACTGATTTTACCGCCCAGCCGGTCAGTCCGGCCGGTCCATAGCTCACGGCATTGATAATGATGAATTTCCCGACCGACTTCAACGCGGGGGTCGCGCGGCGGCGAAAAGAGGACGTGCGTGAATATAACAAAGTAAACCTCCGGTTGACGGGTATAACGGGGCCGTGGCGGCCCCGTTCAGGGAAAGTCAGAGCTGGCGAAAGCGGCTGCGCACGCTGAACGTTTCAGACGTAACGTAGCGTTCAATCTCGCGCACGCTGTACTCATCGCGCCGCAGCGCGCTTTCCAGCCGGTCGAGCAGTTCGCCGGCGTTGGGCTTTGCTGCGCCCTCTTCGGCATCTGCCGGTTTGACGTCTAGCACAAACCCCAGAATAAAGTAGGCGCAGATAGTAATCGCGAACAGGCCGAAGAACAGCGACAGCACCACGATCACGCGCAGCAGCCGCACCGGGATATCCAGGTACTCAGCCACGCCGGCGCAGACGCCCATCAGCTTCCCTTCGTCCGGTTTACGCCACAGCTTACGTTTAATCATGGCTGTCTCCAGTTGGGATGCTCGGCATCCAGAATAGATTCCAGCGCATGAATGCGGTCGCGCATACGTTCCGCATCCTGCGTCAGCTGCTGCAGGCGCTGAAGATCGCCTGCCGACAGTTCGTTGCCGCTGCGGCGATTGCTGTAGTGCAGCCATAACCAGATTGGCGCAACAAACAGCACGAATATGGTCAGCGGTATAGCGAGAAAAAGTGCGCTCATTGACTCTCCTTAATCACTCTCGCAGATCAAATAGTGTTATTCGCTACGGTTCATTTTGGCTTTCAGCGCTTCCAGCTGCTGGCTGATTTCGTCATCGGCCTGCAGATCGGCGAACTGCGCGTCCAGCGACTTCGACTTGCCGAAACGCTGACTTTCCGCTTCTGCTTCCATATGGTCGATGCGGCGCTCAAAAGATTCAAAACGCGCCATCGCCTCATCCAGCTTGCCGCTGTCGAGCTGGCGACGCGCATCGCGCGAGTTGGAGGCGGCCTGATGACGCAGCGTCAGCGCCTGCTGACGGGCACGGGTTTCGCTCAGCTTTTTCTCCAGCTCGCCGATTTCGCCTTTCATGCGCTCCAGCGTCTCATCGACGTGAGTCACTTCCTGCTGCAGCGAGGCGATCAGTTCGGTCAGCTTCTGTTTTTCGATCAGCGCCGCACGCGCCAGATCGTCTTTCTCTTTGCGCAGCGCCAGCTCCGCTTTTTCCTGCCATTCGGCCTGCTGGATTTCCGCCTGTTCAATGCGGCGGTTCAGCTGTTTTTTCTCAGCCAGCGCGCGCGCCGACGTAGAGCGCACTTCAATCAGCGTGTCTTCCATCTCCTGAATCATCAGGCGTACCAGTTTCTGCGGATCTTCCGCACGCTCCAGCAGCGAATTGATGTTGGCGTTAACGATGTCGGCGAAACGAGAAAAAATACCCATAATGATGTTCCTCTTTGTTTATGTTGGTGCGCTTTGCGCTGGTTGTTATATTCAAAAGGCGTGCCAATTTTTATATTACTGATTTTTATAGATATTTATTTTTTACACGGAAGCCCGCGTGGCGTAAGGTAGTTAAATTGATTAAGAGGTGGTGAATTTCATCATGGCTGATAGCAACGATAACCTGTTAGGCGAGTCCAATAACTTTCTTGAAGTCCTCGAGCAGGTTTCCATGCTGGCGCCGCTGGAGAAGCCGGTGCTGGTCGTCGGCGAGCGCGGCACCGGCAAAGAGCTGATCGCCAGCCGCCTGCACTACCTCTCCGACCGCTGGCAGGGCCCCTTTATTTCCCTTAACTGCGCCGCGCTAAATGAAAACCTGCTCGACTCCGAGCTGTTCGGCCATGAAGCGGGCGCCTTTACCGGCGCGCAGAAGCGCCATCTGGGCCGCTTCGAGCGGGCGGACGGCGGCACGCTGTTTCTCGACGAGCTGGCGACCGCCCCGATGCTGGTGCAGGAGAAGCTGCTGCGCGTCATCGAGTATGGCCAGCTGGAGCGCGTCGGCGGCAATCACGCGCTGCAGGTTAACGTGCGGCTGGTGTGCGCCACCAACGAGGATCTGCCTGCGCTGGCGGCGGCAGGGAAATTCCGCGCCGACCTGCTCGACCGTCTCGCCTTTGACGTGGTGCAGCTGCCGCCTCTGCGCGAGCGGCGCAGCGACATTCTGGTGATGGCGGAGCATTTCGCTATTCAGATGTGCCGCGAGCTGGGGCTGCCGCTGTTTCCGGGCTTTACGCCCGAGGCGCAGGAGACGCTGCTGGCGTATCAGTGGCCGGGCAATGTGCGCGAGCTAAAAAACGTGGTGGAGCGTTCGGTTTACCGTCATCACAGCAGCGACGAGCCGCTGGATCGCATCATTATTAATCCCTTTGCGCCGCGCGCGCAGCCAGGGACTACCGCGCCGGAGGCCTCCGCCAACGCCCTGCCCGCTTTGCCGCTCGATTTACGCCTGTGGCAGAACCAGCAGGAGCGCGCGCTGGTGGAGGCCAGCCTGCAGCAGGCGAAATATAACCAGCGTCGCGCCGCCGATCTGCTGGGTGTGACCTATCATCAGCTGCGGGCGATGATGAAGAAGCACGGTATTCAGGCGCGCGATGAGGCGTGATTTTGGCATGGCTGGAGCAGCCTCAGCAGTCGCGCAAAAGTTGGTGGCCCGCTTTCCTTAAAGCTTTTGTGCTGAAGCAAGGCGGCAAGAGAGGATATCCCTGGGAGCATAGATCAGTATGTGACCGGGGTAGCCGAGCGCAGCCAACGCAGCAGCAGCGCAAAAGATGACGGCCCGTTTCCCTAAAGCTTTTGTGCTGAAGCAAGGCGGCAAGCGAGGATATCGCCGGGAGCATACATTAGTATGTGACCGGGGTAGACGAGCGCAGCCAACGCAGCAGCAGCGCAAAAGATGACGGGAAAAAAAAAGCCCGCTTGCGCGGGCAACAATACTGGAAGCAATGTGAGCAATGTCGTGCTCTTCACCGGTAGAGCCACCGCTGAAGCGCAATCAAATAATAATCATTCTTGTTCTCACCTGTAAAGCTCTAATTGAGAATTTTTCTCATTACCACAGCAAGGGTGTGTCTATACCCCACCCTCTGGCGAAAATCCCCCCAGCCGCTTCACCATGTTTTGGGACATCGCCGCCTTTGCGATACACTCAGCCTATTGCCCGAACAGCGTTGAGTTCTATGTCAAAACTAATTTCGTCGCTGATGCTTATCCTCAGCGTATTAAGCGCCTCTGCCTGGTCGGCAGAAAGCCGCGATATTCGCCACAGCGGCTTTGTTTACTGCGTCAACGGCACGCTTAACACCTTTAATCCGCAGATGGCGAGCAGCGGCCTCGCCGTGGATACCCTTGCCGCGCAGCTCTACGACCGTTTGCTGGATGTCGATCCCTACACCTATCGCCTGGTGCCCGACCTGGCATCTTCATGGGAAGTGCGCGATAACGGCGCAACCTACCGCTTCCACCTGCGCAGCAAGGTCTCTTTCCAGCGTACCTCCTGGTTCACGCCGACGCGCGCGATGAACGCCGATGATGTGGTGTTCAGCTTTGCCCGCATGTTCGATCGCAACCATCCGTGGCACAACGTTAACGGCGGCAACTACCCCTACTTCGACAGCCTGCAGTTTGCTGATTCGGTGCAGAGCGTTAAAAAGCTCAACGGCAATACCGTTGAGATCCGGCTTAACAGCCCGGACGCCTCGTTTCTCTGGCATCTGGCAACCCACTATGCGCCGGTGCTGTCAGCGGAATATGCTGACCAGCTGACCCGCAGCGGCCGACAGGAGCAGCTCGATCGCCAGCCGGTGGGCACTGGCCCCTATCAGCTCAGCGAATATCGCGCCGGACAGTATATTCGGCTGGCGCGCAATCCCGCCTACTGGAAAGGGGTGCCGCGCCTGCAGCAGGCGGTGATCGATATGGGCGCGGGCGGCACGGGCCGGCTCTCCAAACTGCTGACGGGCGAGTGCGACGTGCTGGCTTATCCCGCCGCCAGTCAGATCTCTATCCTGCGCGACGATCCCCGCCTGCGCATGACGCTGCGGCCCGGCATGAACATCGCCTACCTGGCATTTAACACCCGCAAAGCGCCGCTGGACCGTCCTGAAGTACGCCACGCGCTGGCGCTGGCGATCAATAACGAACGGCTGATGGAGTCGATCTACTACGGGACGGCGGAAACCGCCGCTTCGGTGCTGCCGCGTGCCTCCTGGGCTTACGATAACGAAGCGCGCGTCACTGAATATGATCCGAAAAAAGCGCGCGCGATGCTGGCGTCGCTGGGTATTACCGATTTGCATCTGCGTCTGGTGGTGCCGTCCGCCTCACAGGCATGGAACCCCAGCCCGCTGAAAACGGCGGAGCTGCTGCAGGCCGATCTGGCGCAGGTTGGCGTTAAGGTGAGCATTGCCCCCGTAGAGGGCCGCTTTCAGGAAGCGCAGCTGATGGCGATGAACCACGATCTCACTCTGACCGGCTGGGCGACCGACAGTAACGATCCCGACAGTTTTTTCCGTCCGCTGCTGAGCTGCGCGGCGATTCGCTCGCAGACCAACTATGCGCACTGGTGCTCGCCTGGCTTCGATGAGACCCTGCAGAAGGCGCTGCTGTCGCAGCAGCTGGCGGGCCGCATTGAGAACTATCATCTGGCGCAGCAGATGCTGGCGCGCGATCTGCCGGTGCTGCCGCTCGCCTCTTCGCTGCGGTTGCAGGCCTACCGCCACGATATTAAAGGCCTGGTGTTAAGCCCGTTCGGCAACGCCTCTTTTGCCGGAGTTTACCGTGATGAGCGCGAGGAGCCGTAAGTGATCATCTATATGTTGCGTCGCCTGTTGTTGCTGGTGATTACCCTGTTCCTGCTGTCGCTGGTGGGCTTTAGCCTGAGCTATTTTACGCCCAACGCGCCGCTGGAGGGCGCTTCGCTGTTCGACGCCTGGTGGTTCTGGTTTAGCGGCATGCTGCAGTTTGATTTCGGCGTCTCCAGCACCAACGGCCAGGAGATCGGCCAGCAGCTGCGCGAGGTGTTCCCCGCCACGCTTGAGCTGTGCGTGCTGGCATTTGTGCTGGCGCTGCTGACCGGTATTCCGCTCGGCATCTGCGCCGGCGTGACGCGCAATAAGTGGCAGGACAAGGTAATCAGCGCGCTGGCGCTGCTCGGCTTTTCGATGCCGGTATTCTGGCTGGCGCTGCTGTTTACGCTGTTCTTTTCGCTGACGCTCGGCTGGCTGCCGGTGTCCGGCCGCTTTGACCTGCTCTATCCGGTGCAAAATATTACCGGGCTTGCGCTGGTTGACGCCTGGCTGAGCCCGTCGCCGTGGCGTCACGAGATGCTGGTCAGCGTAGTGACGCATATGATCCTGCCGGTGATTGTGCTGGCGGTCGCCCCCGCTACCGAAGTGATCCGCCTGCTGCGCGCCAGCACCAGCGAGGTGATGGATAAAAACTACGTGAAGGCGGCCGCCACGCGCGGGCTGTCTCGTTTTACCGTGATCCGCCGCCATGTGCTGCATAATGCGCTGCCGCCGGTGATCCCGCGTCTGGGCCTGCAGTTTTCCACCATGCTCACGCTGGCGATGATTACCGAGATGGTGTTCAACTGGCCTGGACTGGGCCGCTGGCTTATTAATGCGATTCGTCAGCAGGATTACGCGGCGATTTCCGCAGGCGTGATGGTGGTTGGCGGGCTGGTGATTCTGGTGAACGTGGTTTCCGATATTATTGGCGCGGCGTTGAATCCGCTGAAGCATAAAGAGTGGTATGCGTTGCGGTAGGGAATGTGGGATGGCGGTGCGTTTCTTGTATGTTTGTCCATACGAGACTTACGTCGTAAGCAGATTGTTCACGTACGGGCGCATCAAATGGTTCGGGCAGGTTTAAAGAACTGCCCGCGGCAGGCGTGTAATTATTGCTGACAAGCTTTCACTTTCCATCAGCGTCCTGACGCTGTTGGCTACCAGCCGGGCCGTGCATAACGCGATATTTTTGCGCCGCGAGTGGATTTCACAGGCAGGGTTTACGCCGGGGATGCCGGTTAAGATGCGGGTGATGCCGGACTGCATCGTCATCACCACCCAGAACACCCGCGAGCTGTGGGGTTGCGCCGAGGGCTTAAGCGTCGCCGGAATCAACAGGCCGAAGATCCTCCAGTGGCTGGAAGGGTCTCCGGGAGCGATTAATGACACCGGCGATCTGCTGGTGATTAAGCGCGGGAACGGGCACTGTGGGTAAACCCGACGGCTGATAAAGCGATCCCGGCTCAGTGGCCGGGATTCGTTAATCATATTAAACCTAAAGATTCGGGTAAATCCCTAACATATTCTGATTTATCGCCTTCATATTCATTTGATAAATCAATAAAAATATTAGCAAGATTGTTTCGTTCTTCCTCATCTAACAACTGAAGTTCTGCTGCTACTTGTTCCATTGCTTCTACAGCAGTATCAGGATCAAGAAGCTCTTCGCTCGTAAACTCTAAGAAAATAGCCAGATCTGCAACGATCTTAGCTAGTTTGACTTCGCGACTCTTTGACAATTTTCACCTCTATGCTCTTGATCCCTAACTCATCAAGCCTTTAGCCAGTACTTTTTCTGCTACTTTAAGGATTCCTGAAACAACACGTTCTCGCGTTATAAAAGATGTGGCGGCCATCAAATAATCTATCGCACTGTTAGTTTCTGCTGCGCTTTTCAAGGTTCCAAAAATCGGCATAAAGTCAGCGCCCAGTGATACCGTATCTCTTAGCAATTTCCGCTGCTCTTCGTACAGCTTCACCGAAAAGGTTTCGGCGCTCATGCTGCCGCAGCTGGCCTTCTTTTAGCGCTCGTTTTCCGCCTGAACGCACGCACCGGCCTTCTGCTCTGGAATCTTACCTTCAGACTGCGCCTGCGCGATTTCAGTAAGAAAGTTATTCTCAACATTATTACTCTTCTGCGCGTTTTTTTAAAAGACATTACAATTTAACTAAGTAAATATCACTCTGTAAATTACCGCTGATTTCATGAATAATTGCCAAACACCCATTAATCTCCAGTGTACTGAACCCACAACCCTCGCAATCAAAATATATACCGGCACATCTATCTTCGATTTACTTTATCCTGACCTCAAAAATATTTAATATCTTTTTCCCGATATAACAGCTTAACCCTGCAACATTTTGAATCTGATATGCAAACTCATCATCAATTTCATTTATATCTAAGAGTGATGGCTCACAAGATTCTTATGAGAATTTTTATACACCTTCACTAATAATCAACGATATCCAAACAGACTATAATGCTTTAAAAACAACATAATAATCTAACAACTTATCTTTTCTATGAAAAATGAACGAAACTTTAAATGACCTAAAAATTCATTATTTAACATAGCCACCAGCTTAAAATCTTGCTTTTTATTTCTTAAGAAAATCTGCATACCCTTTTACCTGCATGATGATTTCCTTTATTTCATCCTTAGGAAGGATTACATCCTCTATTATTGGGTTAGCAACATATTTCCATGTGTTTTTTTCTGCACCTTCATCTTTAATAAGATGCTCAGTCTGACCTCCGATAATCCTCATTGAACTATCATTTGCAACAGCAAAAAAACATCCACCAAAACTACTAACATTTGAAGATTTGATACAGTAATCAAAAACCTGATCCGGGTACTCATCTTCATCCGAAGGTTCTGGGCATGCCAGATTAAATAAAGTATCAAAAGCCTCTTTTGTCGGCAAGGTGAAAATATCTCTATTTTCAGGAAATGGAACTAAAGCACAATCTTCATCAGTAATTTCATAAAGATCAGCGGATAAGGTTGATGTTCTTATATCTGCGGGATACAAATTACCGTTAACTATTAAATAAAATAATCCATTCTTGTAAGAATCACTCCATTGAGGAACATATTCTGCCCAAATAGCAAAACGATATGGATCACCAAAAATCATATTTACCTCCACTTTCCGGGTAAACCAATTTTTTTACCCTGTTGGGAACTTCACTTTTTTTCACCGGGACTGTTTTGTCCTCTCTACTTCCAGACCATTACCACGCCCCCCAGAACGCCGATGCAGCAGCACCCGCAATAATTCCTGCCTTAACTTCGTCCAGATCGTATTCTTTTTGAAGTGCTTCTGAGACTTTACTGGTTGCAACAGCGCCTTCGGCCTGCATTTGCTGCGCAAATGTCGCTGTTGAATCGTAAACCATCTTTATCGTGATATCTTCCCCCAATGCACGATCGATGGCTTGTTTCACTGTCAAACTATCATTCAATACATGGCCGTATTTCTGCTGGCAGGTTAATGGGTTGCTTACACAATCACTGATGAGATGTTGTTGAGCGCTACTCCGTTCTTAATACTTCTTAATGATACCGCTACAGTCACTACCGCCAGCCTGGCAGGACTTCATTTTTGCCGACCAGCCATCTATCTGTTTACTGCTTAGATAGTTATTCTCAACAACAACTTCGTCCGGCGCTATGTTAAGGCCACACCGCTGGCAATCTGAAAACCCTTCCTCTCAGGATAGACTTCTCTGGATAATTTAATAGCTTAATATTCCCCATCATTTAACCCTCAAGTTATGTCCGCCAGATTTATCTTTACCATCAGGCACTTCTTAATAGCTTAATTTCCATGTCATGGGAAACTGTGATCAAACTTTACTGGTCCTGAATCACCATGTAATCATAAGCGTCACGCTGAGACATACTTTTTAAAAGTCTTCTCGCCTAAAGACAGTACCCGTAGGAAAAACATCATCCTTCTCAATTTACACTGTATTTTCTTTATCATGAATCATTATTGTGTAACCATAGATAATATCGTCTTCTTCACTGATCCCAAGAACAACTCCTTTTTATTTTGCGTACTTGCTGTTTTTCGCGCTTTCCTTAACTTCGACTTCGTGGTAAAAATTTATCTTCATGATCATCACTTATGTATAATATTTCCATCTAGAGATACATTAAGATGTGAACCATCTCGCGTTGCCCAACCTAACTGAGACTTTCCAGTTCGCGATAACTGCACATTCCATTCAAGTTATTGCCCTGCCGTGCGGGAAAGACCTTTCACCCATTTTATTTTTACAACCAATTCATTCCACTTATGTTCTATTTTCGGATGAGGTATAAATAACCCCCTTTATATCATCTGGTAATGCACTATATCTCAATGGGCATTGAGGCCTTGATATTAACTTATACTCGCCATCCCTGTAGTCATAACTAAATAATCCCTTGCGTGACATTTCGATAAATGATTTCAAATAGTGAAAGCGCGTTTTTTCATCTGAAAAATCAGGAAGATTGCATTCAACAACTTCCACCTCAGATAAAGGCTCCAGAGAGTAAAAATAATCATAAATTAATTCATAATTATCAATGGATTCTCTAATTACATCCGGAACTGGGCCTTTCCCCCCTGTTGCAAAGTGAGCTATAAAACCGTCCTGAGCGGATAAAAACCAGTCCAGGTCATTTTCTAAAAAATCATCATCCATATATATCATTATTCAGCACCAAATATATTTTGCAATTTTCACAGCGAGGGACAACTTCTCTGGTTCTTGGTCGAATCGCAGGAGTGAACTGAATATCTTTAAGTTTTAAACCTGGATTTGTCAATAGAAGCTCATTTGCGGCTCTGAATTCCGCACAACGGTCTAATGCAATTCCGCACGCAGTTGCTCCCGTAAGGTAGGGAAGAATGGCGCATTCTGGGTTTGGAATTTCATTTATAAAGTAAAAACCACAGCCAATAGCTGCAGTTAAATTATTATTACTGACCGAAGTTTTTCCAGGCCATTGCATGTTTTTTGGATTCAGGCCGTAAACATCTTTCGATTTCTTCCCAGAGCTCTACATTTTCATCTGAAGCGGTAACTAATGATTCTACTAGTCCGGTAGCAACTGCCGTAGCCAGCCCCTCCTTTTCAGAACACATTCCTACTTCGATATGCTGAAAAAAAACTAATTTTTCTGCATTACTCAGTGAAAACAGCTGAGCTGCAAGTGCCTTCCCTACTTGTGAAAATAATAGAATAGTAGGTGGTGATTCCGGAAACCAATGTTCTACAGACTTTTCTACAGTATCTCTTATTGGCGTTGACTTTAGAGTTAGAAAAATCAAATAATCCTCAATATAATTATTCATTCCTATTTACCTTTTAGTACATTTTGCATATCTTTAAATACATTCTCGACCGCAGACCTATCCGCCTGAGAAGCCTCAGGATTTTAATCATCCAATCCTGAAGCACTTTGGAATATTTTTTAGCTTTTCAACATGGCCTCTTTCCCTAGCTTTTTTTTCTGTTGCAAGTTCATAAAGGACCGCATCCGCAGTACTTCCGCTATCGACTTTCGCCTTAGGTCTATAAAGGTCATTAATTAAAATTTGCGGTCACAGTCTTCGCCCATAGCTTGTCGTGGCTTTCTTGACTGCATTAGCGAGGTACGGTGCCATCGCGTCGCCCGCTGCGGCGCCCAGGTTGCTGGCGCTCAGCCCGCCCAGCGCGCCCGCCACTGCGGTCGCCACCATCGAATAGGTGCCGCCTGTGCCCCACTGCGCCGCCACCGCTTTGTAGCCCGGGTCGCTCTGCACGTGCTCATTGAACTGGGCCTGAGAGAGGCGGGCATAGTCAGGATGTTCTTTAAGCAGGCGCTCTGAAGTCTCTTTCGCTGCCGCATCCAGCTTCCATGCTTTCACGTCGCCGACAACGTTTCCTGCCAGCTGCTGGACGCCCTGCGCAAAAGCCATCTGGTTGTTGACTTTATCCTTGTCGAAAATCTTGTCGATGTGGCCGTTGGCGTTTTCAGTGTCGCGGCTGAGGCCCGACACGTCCTGCGCCTGGTGCTGAGCGTCGCGCACCGTGATCGTACCGTCCGCCACCGCCGAACGCGTGGTGCCGGAAGCGCTGCAGCTCATGTTCATAAAGGTCTACAGCCTTTATCCAGGTATAATTACTCATATTTGTTTCATGGTCAGCGATGTAAAAAGGCTATTTTTCAATAGCTGGAATATTTTTATAAAATGCAGTTAGCCAACTCATTGATCACATTCAATATTGTTCCTGGTGCGAGAACTGTCTCATTTACCTTGCCACTCTTATTGGTACTCCATACAAGCCGATCTCCAGCATTCGTTTTCATAAAGTAAAGATAACACCTGTTATCTTCCATTGGGATACATGTCATATCAAATAATCCATCAATCAGTTTTTCACTTTCGCCAAGAAAATAATCCTTAGCATTCGTGTAAAGCTTACTTTTATCAATATCTAAATCGTTAATAGCGATTTCATTTATTGGCATTTTTGAATAAAAACTGAATGTAGTTCGCAACTCAAAAGAATCTACGACATCAAACACTTTATCACCTTCGATATATAAAGCAAAAAGGCCATTTTTCCAGATATCTCCCGGTTCATTCCAGTTTTCAACGACATCAAACTGGAGAGCAAAACGAAATGGGTCGCCATAAATCATTTTATTCTCACTCCTAATTGTTTCTGGATTGCTGTTGGTATCTGAGCACTGGTTAAAGCATTTTTATCTGCAGTGCTTCCGTTCCAGTGATACTCACCATTTATACCAACAAAACGATGTACATTTCCTTGGCCATCAACAGCAAATCTAACTTCTCTATTTGAATATTGATTTGTGCTTGGAATTGAATGCTCAAAAAGTTTCAGCGAATCTTGTGGCTCAACACCAGCGTCAGGTCTGTTACCTTGCTGATCAGGCGTATGTTTTGAATTAGATTTGTAAAACGATCTATTACTGGCTTTTGTTAGGGTAGGCAAAGACAATGCGCTTCCTCTGCCCTTACCAACTCCATCAGCTATGCCAGCGGCACTGGTTCCAATTGCCTGAGCCAGCAAAATGCTTGTTAGTTGCTTCGTGTCCCCGGAATCACCAGACATCAGCGCATTATGTAGCGATTGCGTACGGTCAGCTTCAAGCTAAAATTGAGTCCCTTTAAGAAATTCTAATTCTTCCTTTCCCTAGGGCTTATCCAACCGTTTTGATGTCCTTTTTCCATCAGTTCATTGATGCGGTTTACATAATCGCTTTGTAACTGACCGTTATCAGGTGATTAAATTATAGGCTTTTACAAAATGATTGTAAGTTTCATGAAGATGATAGAATTTTGCATCAGGCTCGTCTTTCAGTTCTTCATATCTTTCCATGCGTTTTTTAAATAAACCCTCCGGTACAGGGTAAGGGTCTGTCTCATTTTTTGCACAGTAAAAATAGAACAGTGCTTTTTCAATTTCAGGAATTCTTATACTTCCTGTTTCATTTAAAATGATAGTACTACAGCCGGGCAGCGCATAACGCGTTGTTTTTACGCGGCGAGTGGACAGCGCAGGCGGGATTTACCGACGGGATGCCGGTGAAGATACGGGTGATGCCGGACGCCATCATCACCACCACCCAGAACACCCGCGAGCTGTATGGTTGCGCCGAGGGGCTGAGCGTAGTCCCCGTCAACAGACCGAAGATGAAGCAGTGGCTTAAGGCGTTTCCGGGAGCGCTGAACGACACCGGCGATCTGCCGGTGTGCAGGCGCGGGGACGGGCATTTTGGGTGAGCCTGGCGGCTGATAATACGATCCCGGCACTGAGGCCGGGATCTTCATTTAATTGCCATCGATCCATACTTCTTTTATCCAACTGGCTAGGTCTGGCCAGTGATCATCACTGTATCCATCCGTTGTCCAGTATCTAATAATTCCTTCAGGATCAATGCAATAGTAACTGCCATTATCTTCGCTGATAGGTAACCAAGTCTCTGGTAGACCTTGCTCTCTTGCATCTGCTAAAGCTTGTGCCAGCTCACCATAATAATTTCGCTCTTTGGTTAGAGATAATAAATCTATTGTGCCATAGAATATATTACCGACCTTCTTAATTGCTTCTTTATAATCGGGGGTAAAATTAAATCCGATTTCTTTTTCATATTGTTTAATAAGCTCATCATCTGGTAATGGTAAGCTATTTCTTTTATCACCAGACAATCTTTTTAGTTCACTGATAACCTTATGTAATTCGTTATTCATAACCCCCTCCATCTAAAATCATTGGCTCTGTTCTTCCAATAATCAGAACGCCATTTGTTAAACTCAGAACGATTAATTGCCAATGGTATACTATTATCATTAATATGAATAACACCATGATTATCCTTGTGAAAGCTTTGAGTCACTTCAGCATTAGGGCCATCCTGTCTCTGTAGTATATGATGTAAGTTAACAGATTTCCCATCTTTACCTAGGGACACGACCTGCCTGCATCAACTCCATATTCCCCCCCCGATTTAGGGTCAACATATTTTGGATCAAACAAATCATTTCGCTGATAAACTTTATTACCATTAAAATTAATTGGCTCTGACGACCAATATTTACGTTCCTGCCAAAAAATATTTTGCCGAACCTATATCGTCACTGGCCAGATTGATCAACCGCGACGCTCCCCCAATACCCCCTTTATCCAGCGCCTTGCTTGCTGACTTAAATACCCCAGCAGCCACTCGCTCTCCCGGAATAAGGGATGCGGCAACTTCAAGATAATCAAGCGCGCTTTCTGCCTCTGCCAGACTTTTTATCGTACCTACAACAGGAATAAAGTCCGCAGTGGTTGAGGTGATTTCGTTTAGTTCTTTCTTACGATGATCATAAAATTTAACAGTACAGGCGTCCGCGCTTATCCCTGCGCAGTTCTCCTGACTAAACTTCTCTTCATCTATTTTTAGCTGTTTCTTAAATTTGTCTATCTGCGATTCACAAGTGATTAACTGCTCGTGGAGATCGCTCAAAGCATTAATCTCAACCGCATTCTTCCCGGCCCCCGCCCCGGTCCCGCCTCCCAGTGCTGAATCCGACGCGATCCCGCCCGCCAGTCCGGCCGCCATCTGGCTCAGCGCGCTCACCATCTGCTTCTGGCTCTCCGTCAGGTCGCTGATATCCGTGTCCGGATACATCACCTTCACGATAGCTTTCGCCGCCAGCTCTCCGCCTGCCGCACCCGCTGCGCCTGCCGCCGCGCTGCCGCCCGCTATCTGCGCCAGCACTGCGCCCGCGACCGCGTGCGCCATGGTATTCGTCAGCACGACGGTGTTCGGGTTACCCTGGGCGTCATAGGTTGTCGTGGCTTTCCTGATTGCGTTAGCGAGGTACGGCGCCATCGCGCCGCCACCGTTTTGTAGCCCGGGCTTTCATATCGCCGACAACGTTTCATGGCAGATGCTGACACCCTGCGCAAAAGCCATCTGGTTGTTGACTTTATCCTTGTCGAAAATCTTGTCGATGCGGCCGTTGGCGTTTTCAGTGTCGCGGCTGAGGCCCGTCACGTCCTGTGCCTGGTGCTGAGCGTCGCGCCCCCTAATCGCACCGTCCGTCACCGCCGAACGCGTGGTGCCGGAAGCGCTGCCGCTCATATTCATAAAGGTCTACAGCCTTTAGCCAGGTATAATTACTCATGTTTGTTTCATGGTCAGCGATGAAAAGAGAAGACTCTATTTCCAATAGCCGGAATAATTTTATAAAATGTATTTTTTCAATTTTTAAACGATGATCCCGGCATATAGAACTGGGATCTTTTTGAGACTAAAGTAAATGGATAAACAATACGCAGAAGTAAGCAAATTTTTAAGTTACGTTTTACGTCACCACCCTGAAGCCATTGGTTTAACTCTGGATCGTGAAGGATGGGCTGATATTGGTTTATTAATTATCTGTGCAACTAAAAACGGTAAAGATCTTGACCAACATCTGATTAAATCGATTGTTGAAAATAGTGATAAAAAACGATTCGCGATTTCAGAAAATGGATTACGTATTCGGGCTGTTCAGGGACATTCCTCACAACAGGTTGGTATTGAATATCAAGAAAAAATCCCCCCTGAATTTCTATACCATGGAACCGCTACACGATTTTTACCGTCAATTAATGAACAAGGGTTAAATGCAAAATCTCGTCAACATGTTCATTTATCCGCAGATGAAGATACAGCAATTCAAGTCGGTTTACGCCATGGCAAACCAGTTGTTCTAAAAATTAAAGCCCTAAACATGTATGAAAAGGGCTTTAAATTCTATCAGGCTGATAATGGCGTTTGTTTAACTAAATCCGTTCCCCATTATCTTTTATTCAGATGGAATAATATATTCAGAACCTAAAGTTACATTGTTAGCAAAAATTTCCATTAAGACATTTTCAGCAAGAAAAGCAATCTTATAGTGTTTTATCTGTCTTGAGCCACAAAAATGCTTGTTCCAAGCAAATGCAGCCTCAGAATTAGGGTATTCAATCAAGGCTCCTGTTGATGGATCCTTGACGCTTACATCGTAATCTATATTGAGCATTGATACGCCGGGAAACGCAGTACGACAAAATGCACATACCATATCAAATCGTAACTCACGACAATGTAAAGTCTGATACTCATCTTCGGTGTCATATTCGATCTTAATAATTAAATCCAACCCCTTAGATTCAACAGATAGTGCATTCTCCCCATGTGAGGGCAACCACTCATAGGGATCTAAAATAGAAAGGGCAGCTCCTGAACTCATTATTTTCTCCCGCGAGGAATATCTGAAATACCAGTTTCTGGCAGGTTATTTCTTATTGAGTGATCGGCAGCAAGATCATTGTAGGTTTACCATCCATTCCAGGTACTTTCACGTTCGTTTAGTTGGTTCCTTACCTGTCAGATTTAGGTATCCCTGCACGATTTAATGCTACAGATGTTCTTGTATTAAGGATTAATCTTGTGCCATCATTTCCATATAATCAACAGACAGTTGACTTGGTTTGATAAGGCCACTACGAATCGCATTGGCTAAGTCATCCACAGTATTTACTGGCTGGCCTGCCATTTGACTATATTTAGCTCCCCCTTCGGCACTAAATGTTTCATTGACCCTAATTTTTGATTGAGCAAAGTTAGCATTTGCGACGGAACCTTGTTCAGGAACGAGACCTCTCCCTATTGTTTCACTGACAGGCTTCACCGCCTGCCCCGGTTTCGGTAAACTCCCCGTACTCACTGCCAGTGCGCCATACACTGCATTTGTCATCCCGTCCGCGAACGTCTTTTGCAGACTTGCCGACAGCCATTCACACTGACCATTACAGTTGTCGATGATGTCAGCGTACCACTTTGCCGGGTCCTCATAGGTACGGCTTACGAGATCGTCCTGAACACGCAACGCCGTGTAAGCTTTTTCGTTCAGCTCTATCTGGGTACGCATCTGCGCCACGCAGGCGGTATCTCTCGCCTCCCAGCATGATTTTAGCTTCAGGATGTTTTCCGCAGACTCCTTGGCCATATCCTTACGAACACCCTGTTCACAGGATGGATTTCCGTTAAAGCCGTTGAGTTGTTCGGTGAAGTCCTTCGGCCTTCCCTGACTCAAGAAGTTATTCTCAACAACAACATTTTCCGTTGCGAAGATGGCCGGCACAACCCATTTATCCATTTTATTTCAATAACTTATTGATAGGTTTTCCCGGTGCGCTTTGCTACCCGGAGATTTTTTCCCCGATGCGCCTTTTCCCCCCGCACAAGCTACCGCCATGCTGTGATCGCCCGATCTGCACAGCCGCATCTTAGCAGCCAGTAACAGCCCTGCCATTTGTATTTCCTTTATTCAGTCGGGTTTACGCCGGGCGCTGCGCCGTCCCAGCTTTGCCCGGACTGCTTTGCTATCGCCGTTATTGCCTGATCACGGCTGATGCCTTCCGTATCCAGCCCCTTCAGTACGCTTCCAGGATTTGCAGCTTCCTGCGGGTACAGATCTTTGTAAACCAGCGAGTAATCAACCCTGTCGCCGTATTTATACAGTGCCGTCTGAGCCTGGCTGACCAGCGCCTACAGGCCGCACTGCCTTTATTGCCCTGTGTACATATATCGTGAATAGCCTGGTCACGGATTTTATCGGTCTGGTTGAAACTGGACAGCTCCTGCCGCTCGTCAGGCGTAATGGTGCCAGCCTTCTCCTTACACTGCAGAATGGCTTTTCTTTCGGCTTCCTGCACGCTCAGCTAGTTATTCTCAACCTGAATCCTATTTATTTACTTGAATTACAGAACGTGATATCAAGTTAATAGAATTTTAGTGATGCGCTCACGATCCTTTTTCTGAAAAACCACTTTTAATGTATGCTGCTCATAACCATACCAATCCAACACAGTATCTCTTAAAATCTCCAAATATATTTTTAGATCATCATTTGAAATATTAGGCAGCGCATCATGGACTATTATTATCTTTTCTTCACTGACCCAACTAAAATCACGCAAGCAATCTTCCAATGCATTCCAGTTGAAACCGAAATACCCCGGAAACCATAACAAGTAATAAAGAAATCTTAATAACTCATCAGTATTAGAAATTAACGGATCTAATCTGGCGAAGAAAACCTTCCCTGTATCATATGATACCGGACCATCAATAAATCTGAAAACATCATTACTATTAGTCATTCGTATCCCCCTATTAAATTTTTATAAAGTTCTTATAATGGTCATTCGTATAATATGTTTTACCTTTCTGACCAACAGCTATCCGTTGGGGACCAGGACTAGAAATGCCCGGAGTTGGGTGTACATATTCCTTAAAGTATTCAGGCTGTTGCGTAGGAAGCCCAGTTTCACCAGTATCCCTGTTGGGGCGATTCTGGAATGTAGTTCCATCATTTTTATGTGGATAGGAACCACCAGTCTGTATCCTGTCAAGAGTAGGCTTAAGTCTACGGTCCCGCTAAAAACATTCACCTGTTTTTATATCTCGTACATTTACACCATTTACTGCCTTTTCAGTTGCTCCATTTTTTATGATAGAACGTCTTAACTTTATGTGGTAACTGCGCATCTGCCAGTAATAATTTACAGATATACCCCCCTCGGCATACCCTGCTTCATATTGCTCGAACTCCATTTCACGCCCATTTTTGCTGCACGGACAGTAGCCGATTCTGTGTTGCGACTCATAGACGAGATAGCCAAGCCCAGTTAGTATTAACAGTCAAATCACCACCATTTGGGATATGCCATGAATAAGTGGCAGATAACTTCCCTCATATCTGCCATTAATTTCTCAGCGCCTTGAGCTACTGAAACATTACCTTCAAGGTCTTCTTTTCTCATCAGCCACTGTAGGATTTCTTTATGCGGGTCAATGATAATTTCAAAGGACTCATTGATATCCTTAAAACAGCGCACTGATTTTTTTGCATATCTTTAATAAACTCATCAAAAATCCGACACTCGAACCAAAAGCTTGATTCAGCACATAAATTATAGGCAAAATTTTGCACATCAATTCTTACTTCAAATTGCACTGAGGGTAGATTTTCATCAAAATCTTTCACATCAAACACAATTTTGAGCAATTTATTAATTTCTATTTTCATTTAATGTGACCCTAAATAACGAGCATGAATAATTATCGGGAGTTCTCCTGCTGCACGTGGCGGTTTAATTTCTAACTGCCAACCATCAACCTCCATACGCCCATAAGTCATGCCATTTTTTCGAAGCTGTGTTAAGTGCTGCCTGGAAGCTTTTGAGCTCTGTTTGACTCGCGAGCCTTACTGCTTCAGGAGTATAGTTAACGGTCTTAGACGCTGCATATTCAGCCACATGCTCTGTAGCATTACCATGGACCCATACTTTTTGTCCATTTGGGAGCGTCATTTCAAAGGACTTAGGAATTACGGAACCAGGTTACACAGGCTGAGACCCTTTAATTGCGTCAAAGACAGTACTCGTCTGTAATTGATTAACTTTAGCTACATTAGCCGCTACAGCTTCAGCTTTCGCCGTCGTCGCCTCTGCAACTGTTTTGCCAATACCTATTGCTCCACCAGCTCCAACTCCGCCCGGAACAACTGTCTCAGAAACCTGAATACCAATATTATTGAGGCAGATGGCAAAGGCGCCTTTGCAAGTCTGGAGTGCAACTCTGCCCGCTGTCGCTATTTCTGGTGTTGCCGCTGCCAATAGACCACCGCCAAGACCTGCTGGCAATGCAACCATCAGCGCATTTTGCATAGCCAGGCCTTTCTGACATGAAGCCGAATCAGGGTCCGTACTGCATGACAAGACATTTTTGCCATGTTCCTGAGCAAAATTTACCTGACCATCTTCTGTACCGCCGAAGAGATTAAGTTGCGCCTGCGCAGGCGGTTCTGCTCCTGTATTATCACCACTCAAAACACCCTCGAGTTGTAGGGCCGTGACGAAGGGCTTAGCGTCACCAGCATCGAAAGGCCGAAGATGCTCCAGTGGTTTAAGGCATTCCACGGCGCGCTTAACGACACCGGTGATGTCCCGGTGATTAAGCGGAGGAATGAGCATTTTGAGTAGGGCTGACAACACGATCCCGCTGAAAAATCGGGAGCATCATTTTATACAGCCAGTTCATTCCATTCATGGGATATGTTCAGACGAGATATAAATATTTTGTATATCATCTGGTAAGACACTATATCTCAATGGGTACTGAGGCTCTGATATTAACTTATCCTCCTGATTCCATTAGTTATAACTACATAGTCCCGTTAAGAAGTCTACGGCACCAATTGCTGTCGCAGGCTTATACTTACTACCCGTAAAAGAAAACACTGGGATTTGAGGTAGGACAGAAGATTGAAGTGCTGGCCGATCCAGAACAATTGATTTTCCAACTGGCTGCTGAAGGGTAACTGACTGATAAATCAAAACCCCTGGGCGGTGGCCGGAATTAACTATTTATAACTCTTGATATTGGATACCTTCACCATGCTCGTATGATGATGATAAAGAATCACTAATATTTAGTTCATCACCAACATTTATGGCAATCAAACTCAAACCACTTTCAAAAACCAAGTTGATACCTATATAGGCATCCTCTACCGAAGAAAATATCGAATAAACTTTCAACAAGGATTTTCCGATACAATCAACAAATAATGGTAAATTTGAAATATCCATAATTACTTCCTTTCCATATTCTCCAAGATCATTTCCCTGAACAGGAAAGTCTGTTACTTCCAGAGTTGAACCATCTTTACCACACCTGAAGCTGGCTTTATTCTCCATATTGGAAAAAATAAACTGTAATTGCTGTGGATGTTCAAAATCAGGTGTTTCAAAAACATAGATTAACCCTCTCACTCCTGAGAGTCTCTCACCAATAACATGGCTAACCCACACTTGATATTGCCCTAAAGAATTTATCATTTCGGATCGCCCTTAAATGCATTTTTCACCGTTGTGTTATTATCACCATCCTTAAGGATGGTGACAAAACTGCCATCTGGCTTAGTAACAACAACATCATTTCCTTTAATTCTGAAGAAAACATCTCCGCGGTCAGCACCTTGTGATATGCCTTGACCTGCAAATTTACCGGCGACGACCTTATCAGGATTAGAACCGATATCATTTATAATATCTGATACATGTTGCCTGTCTGTCGCATTCGATGCATTACCACCGAAATCTTCAACATGCTTTCCAGGTTTTTTACCTAATTGCACATTGATAACTGAAAATGCAGCATTAGATCCGATGCCAGAGCTGGGTAAAGATGTATGTCCGGAACTCGGTAAATAGCCTGATATCTCATCACTGGCCCTATTACTCAGCTTCGACGCTTCAACCACATCACCTTTAGTTAGCGCTTTTTCTGCTGTTTTCAGCACACCCGTAGCAACACGTTCTCCCGGTATCCGGGATGCGGCTGCCACCAGATAATCCAGTGCACTCTTAGCTTCTGCAGCACTTTTCAGGGTTCCCACGATCGGCATAAAGTCAGCGCCCAGTGATACCGTATCTTTCAGCGCTTCGCGCCGCTCCGTGTACATCTTCACCGAGCAGGCTTCAGCACTTATGCCGCCGCAGTTTGCTTTCTTATAGCGCTCGTTTTCTGCCTCAACGTACTCATCCGCCTTCTGCTCCAGCGTCTTGCCTTCAGACTTATCCGCCGTCGCGGTGGTGCCGATTACCGACCCGTTCTGCTGGGTGTGCCCCCCGACGCTCACGTCAAAGCCGCCCTTGCCCGCGAAGATGCCAGTCTGCTCCTCCACGCTCTGCCAGATGCTGTGCATCCTGTCGCGCGAGGCGTTGACGCTGGCCGAGCCGGTTATCGAGCCTAAGGTAAAGCTGCCGCCCGCGCTGGCGCTCTGCTGCTTCGAGTCGTAGCGGTCGCTGTCCTGCCCGCTCTTCATCGTCACCTGGTTGCCTGCGCTCATAAGCCACTACAACCGCCGTCAGTGAATCGCAAGCGCATTATTAAAAAGTTGAATACCGGCCTAGAACCCGCTGCTACAGTTCCCGATTAGAGGCCGCTGGCTGGAAGCGCTGGGATTTACGACCAGGCAGAAGATCGAAGTGATCACCAGGCCGAGACAGTTGATTATTCAGCTGGCGGCTGAAGGGTAACTGACTGATAAAATTAAAATCCCAGCCGTTTGGCTGGCATTTGTTTACTCAATGGGCGTTGCTACATATTCGTCAAGGATATGAACATCTTCAACATTGCATTCCGGATAAATCCATTTGGCCCAATGGGTAATAATCCATTCTGTGCTTAACGCTCTACCTTCAGTTGACGCACTTTCAATTGGTAAGGATATCAAAATCAGACCAGCTTTGTGACCAGAAGATACAACTAAGCCATGAGTTTCAAATAGATCTATAACCGGCTTTGTTGAATAAATCAGCTTCAGGACGAGTGACTCTGTAGCTGACCGGGTTTTCAGGCAATACGCACGCTTTCTGGCATACCAGCCTTCGTTATTTTATTCAGCGCACGCACCATGC